>JAOPZW010000354.1 GCA_025963905.1 Solirubrobacterales bacterium
GGTAGCTCGTCGAGAGCGAGTCGGGGTGCCCGGTCGGCTGCATGGCCTCGCGGATCTGGCGGAACTCGCCGACGTCGGCGTGGCGGAAGCCTTAGTTCGTCTGCAGCTCGTCGCCGTCGACGAACGAGTTGTCGCTCTCGACGAGCTCGCGCACGCGCTGGGCGACGAGCCGCGCCTCCGCCGCCAGCGACGTCCGCGGTGCGGGCAGCCCCTCCCCCACCGCCGCGGCGAGCGGCGCGTCGGCCTCGTCATCCCAGGCGGGCTGTTCGGTGACCAGCAGCTCCACGCGGGGCTCGGTCGCGGGAGCGTCGGAGCGCCCCGCCAGCAGCGGCACGTAGCCCGGGCCGTGGCCGGGCCCGAAGGCGGCGTTGAGCACGTCGAGGATCTCCGCGCGGGCGCGGAAGCTCGTCGCGAGCGACGCGGCGTGCCCGGTCGCCTGCATGGCCTCGCGGCGCTCGCGGAACACGCCGACGTCGGCGTGGCGGAAGCCGTAGATCGACTGCAGCTCGTCGCCGACGACGAACGCGTTGTCGCGCTCGAGATGCCGGAGGAGCTCGAGCTGCAGCGCGTTGGTGTCCTGGAACTCGTCGACCATGACCCGCTCGAAGCGCTCGGCGTAGCCGGCCGCGACGGCGGGAGCGCCGTCGAACAGGTCGCGGGTGACGAGCTCGAGATCGGCGAAGTCCAGCGCCGAGGACCGGGTCTTGGCCGCAGCGTAGGCCGCGCCGAAGCGTTCCAACAGCTCGCCGATGAGCCCCAGCGCGGCGACGGCCGCCGCGTCGGTGCAGGCCTCGCGGTAGGCGCCGAGGGCGCCGAGGTAGGCCGTGCACGGCTCGCTGCCGAGCTCCGCGACGCGCCCGGGCCCGAAGCGCAGCGCCTCCAGGTCCGCCGTCTCGGCGTGCGCGCCCTCCCGCAGGCGCTCGAGCAGCTCCAGGCACCGGCCGACGGCCTCGCGCGCGTGGTCGATCGCTCCCAGCGCCCGTGCCGTGGACAGGGCGCCGGCCGCCGCGACGGCGGCCTCGCGCAGGGCGGCGCGCTGCGGCGACGGATCGCCGGCGCCGACCGGCGGAAGCACCGGGCGCGTCTGGCCGCGGCTGCGCAGCTCCTCGTGGACCGCGACGACCATGCGCTCCAGGCGGTCGGGCGTGTAGGCGGCGGCGAGGTCCAGGGCGTCGAAGCGCGGCTCGCCCTCGCCGTTGCCCATGAACCCGGCAAGGGCGGTGTCGAACGCCTCATGGCGCAGCGCGCGGGCTCCCGCCTCGTCGAGCACGCTGAACGCCGGGTCGAGCCCGGCGGCCACGGCGTGAGCGCGGAGGACCCGGGCGCAGAAGCCGTGGATCGTCGACATCCAGGCGCCTTCGGCCGCCTGCGCCGCGCGGCGCTCGCCCATCTCCAGCAGGCGCTCGCGGACCCGCGCGCGCAGCTCGCCGGCCGCCTTCTCGGTGAACGTGATCGCCAGGATCTGCCCCGGGTGCAGCTCGTCGTCGACGACCGAGCGGACGAACCGCTCGACGAGCACCGACGTCTTGCCCGAGCCTGCGTTGGCCGAGAGCACCATCGGGCCCTGGCGTCGCGCGATCGCCGCCGCCTGCTCGGGCGTGAACGGCCGGCCGCCGGGCCCGCTCACGCGTCCTCGCAGCGGCAGATCGAGGGGAACGAGCAGCCGCCCTGCCAGGCGCAGCTGTCCGGCCGTGGCTCGAGCGCCCCGGCCCGCACCTCGGCCACCGCCCGCGCGGCGGCCCGCTCGACGCCATCCAGCACGCGCGCGAACGCGTCGGCGTCGAGGCGATCGGTGCGCACCGCGTCGAGCCCGGGGTCGGCGTCGTCGTACAGCAGGCCGCGCGGACGCGGGTCCGCGGCGCCCAGCGGCTGGTAGAGCCCCCCGACGGCGTCGATCCCCAGCAGGTCGCGCAGGGCGAGCATGTAGAGGCCCACCTGCAGCTTGCCGTCGGCCACCCACCGCGCCTGCGCAGGGGCGGCGCGACCCTTGTAGTCGTAGACGACCGCCTGGGCGCCCGAAGCATCGACGTCGACCCGGTCGATGCGCCCCTGCAGCGCAAGCTCGCCCCCGGCCAGCTCGACGGCCGGGCGCTCGTCGTCCGGGCCGCCGAACGTGAGCTCGAAGTGCGCCGGCGTGAACGCGGTGCCCGAATGCGCCGCGTGCTCGACGTAGCGCAGGAGGTCGGCCTCCAGGCGGCGCAGCTGCGAGCGCAGGCGCTGCGGATTGGCGGAGATCGTGAACTCCGGCGCGCGGCGGCGCAGCGTCTCGTGCAGCAGCGCGCGAGCCTCGGGCAGGCGCGCGGGCTCCAGGCGCCCGCCGCCGTCGACCACCGCCCGCAGCGCCTCTTCGAGCACCGCGTGCGCCAGTGCGCCGCGGATCATCGGCTCGGGATCCGGCTCGAGCTGCTCCGGGCGCAGCCACCGCTCGACGAACCACTTCACCGGGCAGCTCGCCCATGTCTCCAGCCCGGAGGCCGACCACGTGCGCCGCTCGCGCAGCGCGGCCAGGACCGCGGGGTGGCGCAGCGGCGCGATCGCCTCGCCCGCGACGGCCGCTCCGCCGTCGACCTCCCCGCGGCGTCGCTCCCGCTCGGTCGGCGCGGAGCCGGCGGCCCAGCCGACCGCCCCCAGGGCGCGCTGCCGGCGCCGCGTCCAGAGGTCCTCGCCGAACAGCTCGCGGACGTCGGCGACGAACAGCGACGGCACGACGGGATCCCCGTCCTCGGCGGCGGTGTGCCAGCTCAGGACGAGCAGGTCGGTCGGCCGCGAGAGGGCGGCGTAGAAGAGGTAGCGCTCGGCGCCCAGCGGGTCCTCGTTCAGGCGCAGCCGCAGCCCCGAGGCCGCGTTGATCGCGCGGCGCTCGGCATCGCCCAGGAACGGCTCGGGACGCCCGGGCGCCGGGAAGGCGCCCTCCTGCAACCCGCAGCAGAAGAGGGCGCGCACGCGGCGGGCGCGCAGGGCCAGCGGGCTCGTCACGGTCACCGCGCCGGCGCCCGCGACGTCGCCGGCGGGCACTTCGGTGTCGTCCAGGAGCCGGGCGAGCTCGGTCGGCGTGGGCGCCAGCGCAGGGTCCGCGCGGGCAAGCGACCCCAGCTCGTCCAGCGTCCGGCGCAGGGCGCCGGCCATCCGGGCCTCCAGCGCCTCCGGCCCGGTGAGGACCGGTGCCCGCCCGCGCCAGGGCGCCGCGAACAGCCGGCCGGCCTCGGACGCCAGGCGCTCGTAGAGCGCGACGGGTCCGCGCGCGTGCGCGGTGCGCACGCGATCGACGGCCTCCAGCGGGAACGTCGGATGCGCCGTCTCCCACAGCACGCGGGCCTCGGCCGCGGTGCGCGCGCCGTCACGCCGCGCCTCGGCCTCCAGGCGGTCGGCGAGCGCGGGACGCTCGAGCAGGCCGGGCGTGCGCAGCCACGTGAGCAGCTCGTCGGCGGTGCCGTCGAGGAGCGCGCAGCGCAGCAGCGCCACGAGCCCGCGGCCGACCGCCGAGCGGCGGGCCGGAACCCGCCGATCGACCGCCAGCGGGATGCCGTAGGCGCCGAACACCCGCTCGACGAGCGCCGTGACGGGATCGTCGCCGTCCACCCGGCGCAGAACCACGGCGATGTCGGCGGGCGCGTACCCGTCCTCGGCGATGAGCGCCGCGACGCGGGCGGCCACGAGCTCGATCTCCGCGCGCTGGCCGCCGCCCTCGAGCAGCGTCACCGCGTCCCCCGCAGGCACGCGTGCGCGTAGGGGCTCGAACAGCGAGCGCTCGAGATGGTGCAGTGCGGGCCGGGACGCCTCGGCGTAGTGCTCGGCGCGCGCCTCGAGCGCGACGTGCTCGCCGGCGAGCGCGAGCAGCTCCTGGAACGTCTCGCCCCGCCCCGCGAACGCCTCGCGCCCGGGCTCGTAGGACAGCGAGACCGTGACGTCGGCGCCCGCGTGGCGGGCGAGCGTCTCGACCGCATCACGCTGGAGCGGCGTGAAGTCGTCGAATCCGTAGAAGAACACCGGCGTCGCGCCCCACCGTGCGGGCGCCAGGCGGAGGGCGTCGAGCGCCGCCAGGCCGTGCAGCGTCGCGTCGCGTCGCCCCGCGCGCTCCAGCGCGCGGCGGTAGGCGGCGTAGAGCCCTGCCAGCTCCTCGGCGTAGGCGGCCCGCCGCGCGTCTCCGGCACCCCAGTCGCGCAGGGCCCGGAACAGGCGGCCGGGATCGACGCGCTGCGCGGTGAGCTCGTCGGCCAGGCGCAGGAACGCCGCAGTGAACCCCGGCGTGGCCGCGGACGCGCCCAGCACGTCCAGCCGGCCGCCGGCGATCGCCGCCCGTGCGACGCGCTCGCGCGCGACCGCGCCCAGCGGGCGGCCCCTGAGCCCCGTCCGCGCCGCGATCGTCCCGATCAGTCGCGAGAAGCGCACGACCTCGACGCCGAACACCGCGCCCGTGGCAGCGAGCTCGCGGCGATAGTGCTCGACGTCGGCGAACGTCGGCACCACCAGGATCGGGTCGCGGTCGATCGCCGAGCGGTAGGCGTCCAGCACGACGCCGGCCTTCTCGGCGTTCGCGGGACCGGTGACGAGCTTCAGCGGCACGACCCCTCAGGGTCGCGCACGCAGCGGCGGACCTGACGCCCGCCCGCTCCTCGCACCCGTTTCCGGGTGCAGGTGGCGGGTATGCGTCGGAGACGACAAGTCGAGGGACGGGGCGGGTCGCAGTCCGGCGCATGGCGCGGCGAGGTCCGGCAGACCAAGACCCACTGACGCGGCCGAGGCCACTCCCTTCAGGCCGCGGCGGCGCCCGGATCCGACGCGATGGCGGCGGCGGGCGCCGCCTCGGCGGCGTCGTCGGCCTCGGGCGCCTTGGCGCCCTCCTTGGCCCACGGCTCGTCGAACTCGACGCGCCACTTGCCGTCCTCGCTCTGGATCAGCGCGAGCCGGGCACGGAACGAGCGTCCGCTGCGCCCCTTGAAGCCCGTCACCGGCCGCGCCGTGCGCCCGGTGGCGATGAGCTCACGGGCCACGGCGGTGGGCAGCTGCTTGCCCGCCTTCGCCTTCCAGATGACGAAGCCGCACCCCGGGTCCTCGCGCGACCAGCACGAGTAGCCCTTGCGGTTCTCGACGATGTCGTTCCCGCACACCGGGCACGGCCCGAGGTTCGCGCGCGGGATGCGCACGTCCTTGAGCTTGGTGTCGAGCTCGCCAACCGTCGAGCCGGCGAACTTGGCGATGTCGTCCATGAACTTCGAACGCTGCTCCTGACCCTGCTCGATCTTGGCCAGTCGCGCCTCCCAGTCGCCGGTGAGCGCCGGCGACGTCAGCGGGTGCTCGCCGAGCAGGCGGATGACGTTGAGCCCCTTCTCGGTCGCCACCAGGGCGCGCGCGTCGCGCTCGACGTAGCCGACGTCGATGAGGCGCTCGATGATCGCCGCCCGCGTGGCGGGCGTCCCGATGCCGGACTCCTTCATCGCCTCGCGCAGCTCGTCGTCGTCGACGAGCTGGCCGGCGGTCTCCATCGCGCCCAGCAGCGACGCGTCGGAGTAGCGCCGCGGCGGCTTGGTCTCCTTCTCGTCCGACGCGACGTCCTTGGTGTCGACCTCTTCGCCGCGCGCGAGCTTGGGCAGCTGCTGGTTGCGGCCCTCGTCGTCGTCGGCCGCGCCCTCGCCCTCCGGCAGCTCGCCGTAGACGCCGCGCCAGCCGGGGACGAGCAGGACCCGTCCGCGCGTGCGGAAGACGTGGCGCGCCACCGTCGTCTCGATGCGGGTGTTCTCGAACACCGCGTCGGGGTGGAAGACGGCCAGGAACCGGCGGACGACCATGTCGTAGATGCGCCGGTCGTCGCTGTTCATCTTGTCGAGCCGGTGCTCGGCGTTCGTCGGGATGATCGCGTGGTGGTCGCCGACCTTGGCGTCGTCGACGACGCGCCCGAGCGGCAGCAGGTCCAGGCCGGTCACGTACCGCGCGGCGGTGGAGTACTCCTCGAAGCGCCCGACCTTCTGGGCCGTCGGCTTGATCTCGGGGACCATGTCGCTCGTGAGGAAGCGCGAGCTCGTGCGTGGGTAGGTCAGCGCCTTGTGCTCCTCGTAGCAGCGCTGGGCGGCGGACAGCGTGCGCCGGGCCGAGAAGCCGAAGCGCGTGTTGGCCTCGCGCTGCAGCGAGGTGAGGTCGTACAGGAGCGGGGCCTTCTCGGTGCGCTTGGTCTTGTCGAGCTTGGTGATCTCGCCGCGCCGGCCGCGGACCGCGTCGACCACCGCGGCGGCCGCCTCGGCGCTGGTGATCCGCGGGCCCGTGACGCCCTCGTCGTCCAGGGAGACGTGCCAGCGCCCCTCGTACGTGCGCTGGTCGTCGGTCGCGAAGCGCGCGTCCACGAGCCAGTACTTCTCGGGCACGAAGGCGCGGATCTCCTCCTCGCGGCGCGCGACGATCGCCAACGTCGGCGTCTGCACGCGGCCCAGCGACACCGCGCCGTCGAACGAGGAGCGCAGGCGGATGGTCGCCGCGCGCGTGGCGTTCATCCCGACGATCCAGTCCGCCTCCGAACGCGACTTCGCGGCCTCTCGCAGGGACTCGAGCTCGGCGCCGGGGCGCAGCTGGCCGAGCGCCTCGCGCATCGCCGCGTCGGTCATGGACGACAGCCACAGGCGCTCGACCGGCTTGTTCGACCGCGCGTACTCGTAGAGGTAGGCGAAGATCAGCTCGCCTTCGCGCCCGGCGTCGCAGGCGTTGATGACGCGATCGACGTCGTCGCGGCGCAGCAGGCTCTGGACCACCGACATCTGCTTCTGCGAGCGCTCGTCGCGCACGACGAGCTTGAACTTCGAAGGGACGATCGGCAGGTCGGCCATGCGCCACTTCTTGAACTTGTCGTCGTACTCGTCCGGCTCGGCGAGCTGGACCAGGTGGCCGACGGCCCAGCTGATGATGTGCTCGGGACCCTCGAGCCAGCGGGCGGTCTTGTCGCCCGCTCCGGTGTGCTTCTGGAAGGGCCCGGGCAGCACCTTGGCGAGGTCCTGACCCACGGAGGGCTTCTCGGCGATGACGAGGGGCTTGGCCATGAGCGCGTCAGCGTAGCGCCCCGGAGAGCTGGGCTCGGGGCGCCGTGACAGTCAGCGGTCACTTCGGATACGAACCCTCAACCTGCGCACGGACCGGTCGACACCGGCCCCGACGCGGTGCGCACCGCCCGGGCGACGATGTCGTCCGGCACCCCGTAGCCGCCGCGCGGGCCGCTCCGGGTCGAGGCGAAGACGGTCGTCACGACGCGTCCGTCGCCGTCGACCATCGGGCCGCCCGAGTTGCCGGGGCGCACGACCCCCCGCAGCGTCGTCAGGCGCCGCGTGACCGGCCCGGCGCCGTACGCGTCCTGGGTCACGACGGTGCGTGTGGCGCCCAGGCGCCCGGCACGCACGTCATAAGGCCCGTTCTGCGGAAAGCCCAGGATGGCCGCGCTCGTGCCGGCAGCCGGGTCGGACGCGATCGGCAGCGGACGGCCCGCGAGGCCGGCGACGCGCAGGACTGCGACGTCGTTGTGGGGGTCGAACGCGATCGCCTGCGCCCGGAGGCGCGGGCCCTGGCCGGCGGCCTGCACGGTGGTGTCCTGCTGGCCGGCCACCACGTGCGCGTTGGTCACGACGATCCCGTCCGCGGCGATCCAGCCCGAGCCCTCCACCCCGAGCCCGCACGCCGTCCCCTGGACGCGCACGACGCTCGCGGCCGCCGCGGCCACCTGCGGGTCACGGGCGATGGCTGCCCGCGGCGCCGGCACGTCGGCGGGCGGGCCGTCGATCGCCGGCGAGGGATCGAAGCGCGCGAGCGCATTGAGCACGGGCCCCGACGGCGGCAGGAGGTGGTTGAGCTCTCGCAGGACGGCCGAGCGCTGGATGGTGTCGCGGAACGTCCGGGCGCCCGGCGTCTGCAGGGCCACCGCGCCGGCCAGCCACACGAGCCCCAGGGCGACCGACCCCGCCAGGACGCCACCCCCGATCCCGTCGAGCACCCCGAGGCTCGGCGCGGTCAGCCGCCGGCGCACGCCGTAGCCCAGCGCCTCGAGCAGGCTGCCCAGGACCAGGCCGCCCACGAGCGCGCCCATCAGGCCGAAGAGCGGCGCGTACGGCGACTGCGCCCCGTTCGCGACGAGCGCCGACCCCAGGCGTCCGCCTGCGAACAGCCCGGCGGCGAAGCCGAGAAGAGTCGCGGCCCCGACGACGAACCCCTGGAAGTAGCCCGCGAGGGCAGTCAGGAGCGTGAGGGCGAGGATGATCCAGTCGACGGCGGTCACGGCGGGCGGAGCAGGCTACCCTGCGCCGAAGGGGTGAGCTCACATAACCGGCAAGCGGGGGGCCGACGGCCGGGTGCGCGCCCGGCCGGCGCCCGCGTGCGCGCCGGCGGGTCCCCCGGCAGCGTCGCACGGCGCCGCCAGACCGCGGCGCGGCTGGTCCCGTTCGCGGCGACCCTCGGGGCCATCGCGTTCGCCGGAGGGCTCGTGTGCGGCGCGCTGCACACGTCCGCCGCCGACCACGTCGCGAAGAGCTTCGCCGCGGCGTGGCGGAGCGGCGACTACCCCGCCATGTACGCGGTCCTCTCCCCCGACGCCCGGCGCCGCACCTCGCTCGAGCACTTCGTGGCGGCCTACCGCGCCGACCGCGACATCGCCACGGCGCGCCGGATGGCCATCGGCGAGCCCGTCTCCCACGGCAGCGCCTACCGCCTGCCCGTCGTCGTCGACACCCGCGTCTTCGGGACGGTCGACGACGACGTCGTGCTGCCGATCGACGACTCCGGCGGCCACCCCTCGATCGACTGGCGGCCGCACGTCGCCTTCCCGGGCCTGCGCGCCGGCGAGGCCCTGACCCGCCGGACTCGGATGCCCCCGCGGGCTGCCCTGCTGACCCGCGACCGCACGCCGCTGGCGCAGGGCCCCGCGCGCAGCTCCCCCCTGGGTCCGCTCGCGGCATCGGTCGTGGGCGTCCTGGGTCCGGCGCCACCCGAGCGGAGCGAGCGCCTGGAGGCGCTCGGCGTCCCCGCCGGCACGAGGGTCGGCGTCACCGGCCTCGAGCGGATCTTCGACGAGCGCCTCCTGGGGCGCCCCGGAGGCGAGCTGCTCGCCGGCGGGCGCGTGCTCGGGCGCGGCGTCGCACGGGCCGCGGGGGCCGTCCGCACGACGATCTCCGCGCCGGTCCAGCAGGCCGCGGTCACCGCGCTGGCGGGGCGCCTCGGCGGCACCGTGGCGCTCAAGCCGCGCACCGGCGAGATCCTGGCGTTCGCGGGCATCGCGTTCTCCGGGCTGCAGCCCCCGGGCTCGACCTTCAAGATGATCACCGTCACGGCCGCGCTCGAGTCCCACCTCACGAGCCCCGCCAAGGCCTACCCGGTCCAGACCCAGGCCGTGCTCGAGGGTGTGACCCTCCAGAACGCCAACGGCGAGTCCTGCGGCGGCACGCTCGTGGAGTCCTTCGCCAAGTCGTGCAACTCGGTCTTCGCCCCGATGGGCGCCGAGATCGGCGCGAAGCGCCTCGTCGCGGTCGCCGAGCGCTTCGGGTTCAACCACGACCTCGGCATTCCCGGCGCGGCCACGAGCACGATCCCGACCGCGGGCGAGATCGGCGACGCGCTGGCCGTCGGGTCGTCGGCGATCGGGCAGGGGCGCGTGCAGGCCACGGCGCTGCAGATGGCGATCGTCGCCGCGACGATCGGCCTGCGCGGGCGCCGGCCGTCGCCCACGCTCGACTTCGACGCGGCGCGCGGCCGGGCGGTGGCCGCGAAGGCGACCGACGCGCGGACCGCCCGCACGGTGGAGCGGCTCATGCTCGCCGTCGTGGCTGGAGGCACCGGGACGGCGGCGGCGATCCCGGGCGTGCCGGTGGCGGGCAAGACCGGCACCGCCGAGCTCAAGACCACGACGACGTGCCGACCGGTTCCCGCCGATCCCGGGGCGTGTCCCCCCGCCCAGACGGCGAGCGACCCGACCGACACCGATGCCTGGTTCGCGGCCTACGCCCCGGCCGGCAAGGGCCGTCCCCGGATCGCCGTCGGCGTGATGCTGGTGGGGTCCGGGGCAGGCGGCGCCACCGCGGCCCCCGCGGCGCGCGGGCTGCTGATCGCGGGCCTCAAGGCCTCGCAGTAGCCGTCAGCTAGATATCGAGCGCGACGCTCGCGCTCTCCTGCGGCGCCTGCGGGCTCCTGATCTCGAGCTCCAGCGGGCGGTTCTCCAGGTTGGCGAACGGGATCTTGAACAGCAGCAGCGATCCCTGGATGGGGCCCTCGGCGGGGGCCGAGCCGGGGATCGGGGTGATGCCGCTGGGGCCGAGCGTCCCCGGTCGGTAGGCGAAGAGGTTGACCGCCGTCAGCGGCAGCGGCCGGAAGACGGTGCCCTCGGTGTCCGTGATCGTGTAGTCGCTGGCGGTCGGACGGGGCTGGTTCGTGGGGTTCTGCACGCGCATGAAGACCCCGAACCAGGTCTCCTGGGAGGTCAGCTGCTGGTCGCCCGGGCCGAGGCCGATCAGGTACCCGTGGTCCTCGACGTCGCGCGGGTTCAGCGCGCGCGAGATCTGCACCTGGTACTTGAGCCCGCCGACGTCGAGGTAGGAGGCCTCGGTCTCGCCATGGGTGATCTTGGCGACCTTGTCGCCGCAGGCTCCGAGGCTCAGGGCGAGGACGGCGGCGGCGGCGATCGTGCAGACAGGACGGAGGCGCATGGCGACGGGGCAGTTTAGGGGCTAGATCCGGAACCCGGTGGCGGGCTTGCGGGGGCCGCCGGCGATGGTGGGGCGCTTTCCGCGGCCATGCCCCTCCTCGAGGATGGAGCGCAGCCGGCGCATCGCCCTGCCGGTCTTCCGCTTGAACCACCCGCGCCCGCCGAGGGACTCGAGCAGCCGGTCGGAGAGCGTCTTGGGACGGCTCTCGAAGGTGAAGGTCAAGCGGGTGGTGTTGCCCGGCCCCGGGTCAAGGGTATAGACGCCGAGCGTGCGCACGCGGTTGAACTTGCCGGTCCGCCCCACCTCGACGATGCGCCGGTGCGGCTCGACGTCGACGATCGTCGACTCGCCCCACGGGAACCGGTTGAACCGCATCTTCAGCTTGTAGCGCGCGCCGGCGCCGTGGCCGTAGGTGTCCTCGCGCGTCAGGTGCCAGTCGACGATGTAGTGGTCCGTGAACTCGGCGTGGTTGGCGATGTCCGCGAGATACTCGAAGACCTGCTCGCGAGGCCGCGCGATGGTGATGGAGAACGTGACGGGGTCCACGGGCGCCGCGCAGTCTAATGACCGATCGCGGACGGGGACGGGTCGTCAGGCGGCGGGGCGCACGCGGAGGCGGACGGTGTGGCCGCGCTCGCTGTGGCGGACCTCCTCGCTGCGCTCCGGGGGTCCGCCGTGCCCCGCGCGGCACAGCTCGCAGACCACGACATCGTGGTCGAAGAAGTGGACCCGCTCGCCGACCAGAGGCGTGCGCCCGCAGTCCGAGCAGCTCGCCCGGCCGGCGGCCAAGGCGCCGACGCCCTTACGCAGGAGCTCGCGCTCCAGATCAGGTTCGGAGAGGCCGAAGACAGGTCGGAGCATGCGAACGGGTTCGCCGTCCGGTCGAGCGGTCCTCCCCCGTCGGTGAGCGGCTTTTCCGTTTGCTGCCTAGGCACGACGGGTAGCCCGAGCGGGCCGACGAGCAGCGCCGAAACGCGAAAAGGCCCGATAGACAAGCCATTTTCTGCGCTTGGAGCGATTGACAGCGACGTTATGATCGATATCGAGCGCGGCCTTACCCCGGGTACGCGAGCGCGGAGCAGAGGGAGCAGAACATGGAGTCACTGACGTCGGGAACCCTGGCGGGAACCGGTTCGTTTCGGTGTGACGAGTGTGGCTATGTCGTAACGCTTGCCGCCGCCGACACCCTCCCGGCATGCCCGGGTTGCGGGGGGGACCGGTTCGCCCGCGCCTCCCTGTTCGCGGGTGGCCGCTTCCAGCGGAGATCGGGTGAGGCGCCCACCGACGAGGAGCGCGACGCGCTGCTGGCGCAGGCGCGCGAGCAGCTCGATTCCGACGGCCAGTTCCTCGCCTGGCGCGATGGCGACGACCTCAAGGTCGTCCCGCTGGACCGCGAGTGGACGCGGGTCGGGCGCAGTCTCGCCGCCGACGTCCGCTTCGACGATCCGACCGTCTCGCGGCGCCACGCCCTGATCGTTCGTCAGGCCGATGGCGTGCGCGTGCTCGACGATCGCAGCCTTAACGGCGTGTTCGTCAACGGCGAGCGCGTGGAGTGGCGCGTGCTCGGGGACGGAGATGAGATCGTCGTCGGCCGCTACCGGCTGCACTTCCTCGAGGGCACCGGGGCCGGCCACGCGGCCTCGGAGCATTCGTACGAAGCCACCGGCTGAGCGCTCCGCATACAATCGCGCCCGTGGCGCACAAGATCGCGGTCCTCTCCCAGAAGGGCGGCACGGGCAAGACGACCGCCGTCCGGCATATCGCCGACGTCTTCCGGCGCACCGGCCTGCGGGTGCTCGCCGTGGATCTCGACCCGCAGGGCAACCTCTCCGACTACTTCGACGTCCCCGCCGACGCCGACCCGACCGCCGGCGACGTCCTCACGGGGCGCGCGTCGGCCGCCGCGGCCATCCATGAGGACCTGATCCCGGCGAACCTGACCCTGGCCGAGGCCGAGCTCACCCTCGCCGGGAAGATGGGTCGCGAGCTGACGCTGCGCAAGGCGCTCAAGGACGTCGAGGGCGACTACGACGTGGTGCTCATCGATTGCCCGCCCTCGTTGGGGCTCCTGACGGTCAACGCGCTGGTGGCCGCGGACTACGCGCTGCTGAGCGCCGAGGCCCAGTACTTCGCGCTGCAGGGGGTCGAGCAGGCGCTGGAGGTCATCGAGCTCGCCCGCGACGGCCTGAACCCGGACCTGCAGTGGCTCGGCGTGGTGTTCAACATCGCCGACATGCGGACGGTGCACTCGCGCGAGGCCTACGACTCGCTGCAGAAGCACGTCGGCGACAAGCTCCTCAAGACGACGGTGCGCCAGTCGATCGCCTACGCCGAGTCGGCCGAGCGCGCCGTCTCCATCCTCGACCACCGTCCCGACCTGGGCAGCGACTACGTCGCGCTCGCCGGCGAGCTGCTCCAGCGCCTCGGCTACACCGCCGAGCGCAAGCGGCTCGGGGCCCTCGCGCCCGCCGCGCAGAACGGCAAGCCCGCGGCATGAGGCGGGTCGCGGCCGGGCTCCTGCTCGCCGCGACGCTCCTCACCGGCTGCGGCGACGGGGGCGCCCGCCCCGCCGCGACGGCGCCGTCCCGGGCCCTCCACGACCCGGCGTCGCGCACCCCGACCCCCGAGCCGGCCCGCATCGTCGCCGGGGCGGCCATCGCCCGGCTGCTGCGCCCCACGGAGCTGCGCGCCCAGCCCGGTGGAGCGGTCATGACGCGGGTCGGCACCCACACGGCCTACGGGTCCGAGCGGGTGTTCGCGGTCGCCGCCCGGCATGGGGACTGGCTCGCGGTGCGCGCGCCCCAGCGCCGGGACGGGCGGCCCGTGTGGATCCCCGCCGCCGATGCCGCGCTGGCCGCCGAGCCCTGGTCGCTGGTCGCGGACCTCGGCGACCGCGAGCTCACGCTGCGCCGCAACGGCAGGGTCCTCGGCCGCTGGACGATGAGCATCGGCGCACCCGCGACCCCCACCCCGACCGGTCGCTTCGGCGTCACCGACCTGCTCGCCGAGCCGCCGGGGAGCGTCTACGGCTGCTGCATCCTCGCGCTCAGCGGCCACCAGGATCGCTTCCGCCCCGGCTGGGACGGCGGCACGCGGCTCGCCGTCCACGGCACGCCGCACCCCGAGACGATCGGCCGTGCAGACACGAACGGCTGCCTCCACGTCGACGCGCGCGCGCTGCGGCGGCTGCTGCGGGTGGTCCCGCTCGGCGCGACCGTGACCATCCGGGCCTGAGGGTCCGCGCCGCACTCGTCCTCGCCGCGGGCTAGGGTAGCCAGGTGGAAGGTCGCCCCCAAGAGCTGTCCGACGACGCGCGCCGTGCGCTGGACCTACTCCGCCACGATGGCGTCGTGAGCGTGGCCGCGCTGCGGAGCGCCGGGATCGCGCAGCCCGCTCAGGCGCTGTACGCGCTGCAGCTCGCGGGCTGGCCCGTGCGCCGCAACGGCAGCTCGTGGCGCCTCGTCGACCGCCTTGAGCCTCCGCCCCCGCGGCCCGTTCCGGCGCCTCGGGTGCGGCGCGTCAGTCGCGAGGACTGACCTCAGAGCTCGCGCACGTCCGCGCCCTGCCTCTCGAACGGCGCGCGGAGCACCTGCGCCCACCCCCCTGCCTCGCGGCGCAGCGACTCGAGCACCCCGCCGGTCTGCTCGTAGTGGCACCACACCAGCACGGTGGGGCCCGCGCCGGAGATCGTGGCGCCCAGCGCGCCGAGCTCCGGCGCGCGGCGCACGAGCTCCATCGAGCGCGGGTAGAGATGCTCGCGGTGGGGCTGATGCAGGCGGTCGTCGAGCCCGCGCGCGACGAGCTCCCAGTCGCCCCGGGCAAGGCCGAGCATCAGCAGGGCGCCGTGGGCGGTGTTGAAGACGGCGTCGGCCATCGGCACGTCGACCGGCAGCGCGGCGCGCGCCTGCTTCGTGCGCACCGCCTCGGCGGGGACGACGACGACGGCCTCCAGGCCCTCGGGCGCGTCGAAGCGGGTCGCCCGGCCGTCGGCGCAGACGACGAAGCCCCCGAGCAGCGCCGCGGCGGCGTTGTCGGGGTGACCCTCGAGCTCGGTCGCGAGGGCCAGGAGGTCGGCGTCGAGCTCGAACAGATGGTCGGCGGCCATGAGCCCGGCGACGTAGGCGGCCGCGCTGGAGCCCAGGCCGCCCGACAGCGGGATGTCCGAGCGGATGCGGAACGTGAAGCCATCGGGCGGCGCGAGGCGCGCGAAGCCGCGCACCACGAGGTTGCGATCGTCGCGGGCGACGCGCAGCGCGGTCTCGACGCCGAAGGTACCCGTCTCCTCCACCTCGAGCTCCAGGTGCAGCGCGACGGCTGCGGCGAAGCTGTCGAACCCGGGCCCGAGGTTGGCGGACGAGGCGGGAACGCGGACGAGGCGGCGGCGCTGCATGGCGGGGGCGGACCCTACCGTCGGGGGTGGCGGGGCGCGCGGGCCCGGCGCCCGCTACCCCAGGATCGCGTCCTCGACGGCGCCGAGCTCGGGCTCGCAGGGCACGACGGAGCCCGATTGCTCCAGCGCCGTCTGGGGGTCCTTGAGGCCGTGGCCGGTGAGCACGCAGACGATGCGCCGGGCGCCGTCGGCGCCGTGCTTGAGCAGGCCGGCCACGGAGGCGGCGCTGGCGGGCTCGCAGAAGATCCCCTCGCGCGCGGCCAGCAGGCGGTAGGCGTCGAGGATCTCGCCGTCGGTGACGGCCTCGATCGCCCCCTGGGACTGGGTCATGGCGGTCATCGCCTCCTCCCAGCGCGCCGGGTTGCCGATCCTGATCGCGCTGGCCACCGTCTCGGGGTGCGCCACGCGGCGACCCTCGACCAGCGGCGCGGCCCCCGCCGCCTGGAAGCCGAACAGCCTGGGCGCCAGGCCGAGCTCCGTGAAGCCCTTCCAGTAGGCGGTGATGTTGCCGGCGTTGCCGACGGGGATGCACAGCGCGTCGAGCGACTCGAGCTCCTCCACGAGCTCGAACGCCGCCGTCTTCTGGCCCTCCAGGCGCAGCGGGTTGACCGAGTTGACCAGCGCGATCGGGTGACGCTGGGTCAGCTCGCGCACGAGCGCCAGCGCCTGGTCGAAGTTGCCGCGCAACGCGATGACGCGCGCGCCGTGCATGAGCGCCTGGGCGAGCTTCCCGGCCGCGATCTTGCCCTCGGGCACGATGACCGCGCCGCCGATCCCCGCGCGCGCGGCGTACGCGGCGAGGCTCGCGGCGGTGTTGCCGGTCGAGGCGCAGACGACGACCTCGGCGCCATCGCGCACCGCGCCCGAGACGGCGCACGTCATCCCGCGATCCTTGAACGAGCCGGTCGGGTTGGCTCCCTCGAGCTTCAAGAAGACCTCCGCCCCCACGCGCTCGCTCACCCACGGCGCGGCCACGACCGGCGTCGAGCCCTCGTGCAGGGAGACCACCGGATCACCCTCGGCGAACGGCAGACGATCGCGGTAGCGCTCGATGAGGCCGGGCATACCGCGGACTACGTGAACTGCTCGTCGATGACGCGGATGGCGCGGGGCTTCGCGCGGATGAAGTCCAGGCCCGCGATGAGGTCGACGGCGGCGAAGAACCGCGACTCGAGCAGCGGGTGGACGACCATGACCAGGCGGGCGTTCTCCCCCAGGCCCTTCTGGACGACCGACTTCACCGACGCGCCCTGCAGGCCCAGGAGCTGGGCGATCTGCGCGAGGACGCCGGGGCGGTCGGCGACCTCGAGGTGCAGGTAGAAGCCCGACTCGACGTCGGTGACGATCTCCAGGCTGTCGGTCGCCGGGGGGGTCGAGGCGGGCGGGATCATCGCGCTGATGACGTCGCCCAGCACCGCGCTGGCGGTCTGCGGGCCGCCGGCCCCGGGGCCCGACAGGGTCACCTCGGTGATCGCCTCGGACTCGATCGTGACCGCGTTGAAGGGGCCGCTCACGCTGGCCAGCGGGTGTGCGCCGTACAGGAACGCCGGATGCACCCGGACCGACAGGCCGCCGTCGATGCGCTCGGCGGTGCCGATGAGCTTGAGCCCGAGGCCGAGATCGCGCGCGTAGGCCATGTCGTCGGCGGTGAGGTGCTCGATGCCCTCGTAGCGGACCTGGTCGATGTGCACGGGCGTGTTGAACGCCAGCCGCGCGAGGATCGCCATCTTGGCGGCGGCGTCCCTGCCGTTGACGTCGTCGCTGGGATCGGCCTCGGCGTAGCCCAGGCGCTGCGCCTCGGCGAGCGCGTCGGCGTAGCTCGCGCCCGTCTCCGCCATCTGGGTGAGGATGAAGTTCGTGGTGCCGTTGACGATCCCGTGGAGGCGGTCGACGTGGGCGCCCGCCAGGGACTCCTGGAGCACGCGGATGACCGGGACGACCCCGGCGACGGCCGCCTCGAAGCGCAGCTGCACGTCGTGCTCGCGCGCCGCCGCCCACAGCTCCTCCCCGTGCGTGCTGAGCAGCTGCTTGTTGGCGGTGACGACGTGGCGCCCGGCGGCCATCGCTCGCAGGACGTAGTCGCGTGCGGGATCCAGGCCGCCCATCACCTCGACGATCAGGTCGGAGCGCTCGACGATGTCCTCGAAGTCGCCGCGGCTGCGCGTCAGGACCCCGCTGAGCTCGGGGCGCAGGCCGGTGATCGCCTCGACGGCGTCCGCGCGGTCCTCGAGCAGCGTCGCGAACGCGGCGCCGACGGTGCCGTGGCCGAGGAGGCCGACCCGGAAGAGGTCGGCCATCAGCGCTCGACGTCCCGGGCGAACAGGTCGTCGTAGGACTCGCGGCGCACGACGAGGCGGGCGTCGCCGTCCTTGGCGAAGACGATGGGCGGGCGCGGCACGCCGTTGTAGTTGTTGGCCATCGCGTGCCCGTAGGCCCCGGTGACCGGGGTGACCACGACGTCGCCCACCCGCGGGTCGGCGAGGTCGGCGTCACGGACGATGACGTCGCCGGACTCGCAGTGCTTGCCGGTCAGGTGACAGCGCGTCCCGCCGCCGAAGCGGTCGACGACCTGCGCCTCGTAGCGGGCGCCGTAGAGCATCGGGCGCAGGTTGTCGGACATGCCGCCGTCGACCGCGACCCACGTCGAGACGTTGCGCTTGACCGACTGCACGGTGTAGAGCGTCACGCACGAGTTGGCCACGAGCGCACGCCCGGGCTCGTCGACGACCGTCTTGCCCGGGCCGAAGACGTCGCGCACCGCGTCGACCTTCGTGGCGACGTAGTCGTTGATCCGCGGCGCCTCCCGGTCGGCGGTGTAGGCGACCCCGAGCCCGCCGCCGAGGTTGTAGACGGGGAAGTCGCCCAGCGGCGCGATCGCCTCGACGGCCCGGCGAAACGGCTCGAGCTCGAGGATCTGGGAGCCGATGTGCAGGTGCAGGCCGGCGAGCTCGAGGTGCCCGGCAGCGCCGACCCGCTCGATCGCGCCGCGCGCGTCCTCGATCGAGAGGCCGAACTTGGAGTCGATCTGGCCGGTCGAGATCGCGTCGTGCGTCACGCCCCGCACGCCCGGGGTCACGCGGATGAGCACCGCCTGGCGCCGGCCCTCCCCCACGAGCCGGTCCAGGCGGTCGATCTCGTCGACGTTGTCGATGACGATGTGCCCCACGCCCGCCGCCAGCGCCTGCTCGATCTCGGCGTCGGACTTCGCGTTGCCGTGCAGGTAGATGCGCGCCGGGTCGAAGCCGCCGCCCAGCGCCAGCGCGAGCTCGCCGCCGGAGGCGACGTCGCAGCCGATGCCCTCCTCGGCGAGCAGGCGGTAGACCGCGGTGCACGGGAACGCCTTGGAGGCGAAGAGCACGTCGAAGGCATCGGCGCGCCCGCGGAAGGCCTCGACGAAGGCCCGCGCGCGGGCGCGGATGTCGTCCTCGGCGACGACGTAGGCCGGCGTGCCGAACTCGCGGGCCAGCTCGAGCGTGTCGCAACCGCCGATCTCGAGCACGCCGCGCTCGTTGATCGTGCTCCCCAGCGGATACACGGGCGAGAGCTGTTGCACTGCGGGCATGGGCGGCGCATCATGCCACGCCGTGCGCAGCGTCCATGTGCAGCCACCGGAGGAGCTGGGCACGCGCGACGGCCTCGCCTTCGCCCTGTTCCTGCCCGATCGCGAGCCGGTGGGCGGGGTGGTCGTGCTCCACGGCGCCGGGTCGTGCAAGGAAAGCCATTTCGACTTCGCGCGCGCGTGCCGCGCGGCGGGGATGGCGGCCGTCGCCTTCGACCAGCGCGGCCACGGCGCCAGCGCCGGGGCGTTCGGGGCGGAGTCCGCGGCCGACGTGGCGGCGATGGCCGAGCTGCTGCCGGCGGGTCCGGTGGCGCTGCGCGGCTCCAGCATGGGCGGCTACCTCGCCCTGGTCGCCGCCGAGGCGGCCGGCGCCGCGGCGGTGGTGGCGATCTGCCCGGCGAGCGCCGCGCAGCTGGCGCGCGGCCTGCGCGACCGGCGCTACGACTTCCGCGCCGACGAGCCCGCGCTCGCCGCGTTCCTCGCCGCGCATGACGCCACGGCGGCTGCCGCCGGGCTGGGCGAGTGCCTGCTGCTGCTGCACGCCGAGGGCGACGAGCAGGTGCCGGTCGCCCACTCGCGCGAGCTGCACGCCGCCGCGCCCGGGAGCCGGCTCGTCGTCGTCCCCGGCGGCCATCACCGCTCGGTCCAGCACGACGGCGAGCTGCAGGCGCTGTCGGTGGGCTTCCTCAGGCGTGCGCTGCTGCGGGCCGCGTAGGTGGCGCGGCGGGCGCCCGGCGCAGCCCGCCCCGCCGCGCGGCGACCCACAGCCAGACGCCGCCGGCGGCCATCATCGCCAGGCTCTCCCACTGCGGCGCGGTCAGCCCGAGCGCACCGGGGGCGTTGCGGCGCAGGAACTCGACGAGGAAACGCTCGATCCCGGCCAGCGCCAGGTAGATCGCGAACAGCACGCCAGGGCGGACCACGTCGCGCAGCGTCCACAGGGCGTAGGCGACGAGCCCCATCGCGAGCGTCTCGTAGACCGGCGTGGGATGCACCGGCGTGGTGGTCGGCACGGTGCCCTTGGGATAGGCCATCGCCCACGGGCCGTTCCACGGCTTGCCGTAGTCGCCGTCGCCCGACAGCTGGCAGCCGATCCGGCCGATCGCGTAGCCCAGCGCGAGCGGGACGGCGCACAGGTCCGCCAGGAACAGGCCGAAGATGCCCCGCCAGCGCGCCCACGCCAGGATCGCAGCGGCGCCGCCGAGGGCGCCGCCGTACCAGACGAGCCCCGAGCCGGAGAACAGCCCGCCCACGAGGTCGCCCCTGACCTGGTCGTAGTTCTGGACCATCCAGTAGAGACGCGCGCCGACGAGGCCGCCGATGAGACCGGCGAAGACGATCTCGTACGCCCAGTCGGGCGCGTGGCCAGTCTCGCGTAGGCGCCGGGAGATCACGGCGCCGGCGGCGAGGAAGCCCAGGGCGAACATGAGCCCGAACGTCTTGAGCGGGAGCCCCAGCAGATCGATCTCCGGCTGCACGACGGCTTAGGGTAGCCCGCGGCGCTACAGGTAGTTCATCGGGTTCACGACGGACCCGTTGATGCGCACCTCGAAGTGCAGGTGGTCGCCGAAGCACAGACCGGTGCACCCGCTGTAGCCGATGACCTGGCCCTGGCTGACGGTGGCGCCCAGGGTCGTCGCGAAGCTCGACTGGTGGGCGTAGCAGGTGGACATCGCGCCCGTGTGCTGGATGCAGGTGAAGTTGCCGTAGCCGCCGGAGGCGCCGACCGACTGCATCAGGACCACCGTGCCGGCGGCGGCCGCGCGGATCGGCGTCCCGGCCGGGACGCCGATGTCGATGCCGGGGTGGCAGGCCTCCCACGCGCGGCGCTCGCAGAACTGCGACGTGATCGGGCCGTTGACGGGCCAGATGAGCGTTCCCGATCCCTGCCTGATCGGGCCCGGCGGCTGCGCGCCCTGGGCCTGAGCCTGGGCCCGCTGCAGCGTCGCCTGGATCTTCGCCTGCTGGGCCTTGAGCTGCGACAGCGCGCCCTCGAGGTGCCGGCGGTCCTGGCGCACGCTCATCAGGGCGTGCTGCTTGTCCGCGCGCGTGCCGGCATAGCCCACGCGCGTGTCGATGAGGGCCTGCTTGACCTGGGCGATCGCGTTGCGGTTGGCCAGGATCCGCTGCGTGACGGCGGCCTGACGGACCTCGAGCCCGTTGAGGTGCTGCTCGGTGGCCTGAGCGTCGGCCTTGGCGTTGCGGACGAGCGTGACGATCCTCTGGTCCTGGTCGGAGACGCGCTGCATGAAGTCCCCGCGCTCGAGCAGGTCGGCGAAGCCCTTGGAGTTGAGGATCACGGTGACCACGTCGGGCTTGTCGGCCTGGTAGAGCTCGACGAGGCGCTGGGCGAGCGCCGCGCGGGCCTCGACGAACCGCGCCCTCAGCCGGACCAGGCGCCGGCGCTCGGAGCGCAGCTCAGCCTGGATGCGGCCGAGCTCGGCCTGCTTGGCCTGCAGGTCGGATTCGACGCCGGCCTGGCGGCGCTGCAGCCGCCCGATCTTGGCCTGCAGCGCGTTGATCCGCGCGGAGTAGGCGGAGATCTGGGTCGTCAGGACGCGCTCGGTGCCCTTGCGGCTGCCGATGCGGCCCTGCGTCGACTGGATCTTGCTGTTGAGCTGGTCGAGCTTGCTGGACGGCGACGCGCCCGACGACACCATGGGCAGGAAGGCCCAGAGCACGAGGGGGAGCGCCGCGCTCGCCAGCAGGAGGCGGAGGCGCATGCGGCGGCGGATCCTATGGGCGACGTGGCGCAAGGTTCAACGATGCTCAGAGTTATGGATCCACCGGCGAAGGTGCGGGGCAGGAGCAGGGTTCGCACCGGTTTGCAGGGGATTCGATTGGGCGGCGCGAGCCTAGCAGCGCTGCCGCTCGGGAAGTTCTCGGCGAACCGGTTTGGCGGCTTTGGCAAGATGTCTTGCATGGCCCGCACCAGTTCGTTCGGCAAGGACACCGGCCTTCAGGCCCGGATGCTCGTCACCATGTTCCTCCTCGGCGCGCTCTACGCCGCCCTGGTGGCCGCACTGTTCGCCTCCGGCGCCAGTGGCATCACGATCCTGCTCGTGGCCGGCGGACTGCTCGCGCTGCAGCTGTTCACCTCGGACAAGATCGCGTTGCGCGCCATGGGCGTGCACGAGGTCAGCCCGCAGCAGGCGCCCGAATTGCACGCGATGATCGAGCGCCTCTGCATCCAGGCGGACCTGCCGAAGCCGCGGATCGGCGTGATGGAGTCCCAGATGCCCAACGCGTTCGCGATGGGGCGATCGAAGAAGGCCGCCACCGTCTGCGCCACGACGGGCATCATGGAGCTCCTCTCCCCCGCCGAGCTCGAGGGCGTCATGGCCCACGAGCTCAGCCACATCGCCAATCGCGACGTCGCGGTCATGACGGCGGCGAGCTTCTTCGCCTCGCTCGCCTCGATGATCGTGCAGTTCGGCTTCTTCTTCGGCGGCGGGGGCGACGACGACGAGGACGGTCCGGGCATCCTCGGCCTGATCGCCATCTCGATGATCGTCTATGTCATCTCGTTCTTCCTGCTCCAGGCGCTGTCGCGCTACCGCGAGTTCGCGGCCGATCGCGGCTCGGCCATCATCACCGGGCGCCCGAGCGCGCTGGCGTCGGCGCTGCTGAAGATCGCCGGCACGATGGAGCGCGTGCCGCAGCAGGATCTGCGCGCGCATCCGGAGATGAACGCGTTCTACATCTTCCCCGCGGGCGCCAAGCAGTCGCTGTTCAACCTCTTCTCGACGCACCCGCCGCTGGAGAAGCGCATCGCTGCGCTGCAGCGGCTGGAGAGCCAGCTCCAGCAGGGCGGCGGCGCGGCGCTCGCGCCCGCCTGATGGGCTTCCTCGACACGCTTCTCGGCAAGCGCAAGCTCAAGGGCCCCGCACCCGACCGGCTGTTCGCGCTGTCGACCGCGTACGTGACGCTGGAGACCCAGCAGTCGATCCGCACGCGCGGCCTGGCCGGCATCGTGTTCCAGCCGCTGGCCACCGCCGACTTCCAGCAGATCGTGAAGGACATGGAGGAGGTGGTGAAGGGCACCGGCGAGGAGACCGGGACGGAGGTCGAGACCTCCGACGACTCCTACGGCTATCGCTGGATGATCCTGCGCGACCCCGACCTCGAGGACCTCGTCGTCGGCGTCAACGCGGTGTCCGACGCGCTGGCCGTGGGCGGCTACAGCGACCGGGTCCTGTGCGCGGTCTTCGCCTTCGAGGACGCCAACGGCCGTCCCCTGTACTTCATCTACAACTACAAGCGCGGCTACTGGTACCCCTTCGTGCCGGCGGGCGGCGAGCAGCAGCGCGACACCGAGCGCGAGCTGCAGATCAAGGCCGCGCTGGGGAACGAGCTGCCCTTCGAGCCCGAGCTCGAGCGCTGGTTCCCCCTCTGGGGCATCCCGATCTAGCCCGTCATGGACGCGCTGAGCGTCATCCTCGTCGCCGCCATCGTGGTCGGCTGGGTGGTGCTCGGTGCCCTGTGGTGGTTCGGGTTTCGCGGGCGCGGCTCAGGCGACGACTGATCGCCCGCGACCCCGACGCGGCGGTCAGCCGCCCCGGCAGAGGTGGAGCACGCTCACGCGCCGGATGGTCGCGCCGCTGCGCGATCGCGCCGCGAGCCTGACGCGGATCTCGCGCCTCGTGGTCCCCCGCAGGTCGACGGCAACCGTGTGCCGCGCGCCGCGCACCACCCGGGCCGGCCGGCCTTGGACCCAGGCCCGCGCGCCGCGGCTGCCGGCGGGCAGGTGGAAGACCACCTGCCGGCGACTCGCGCAGGCGGACGACCGGACGGACGCGGCGGGCGCGGGTGGGGCGGGCGCGGGTGGGGCGGGCTCCCCCATCCGCGCGACCAGGCCCGTCGTGGCGACGGTGCCCTGCGCGTCGGGCGTCCCCAGCTGCTTGACCAGGCCGCCCCACAGCGTGCCACCGGCGTCGTACGCGGCGCCGACGTAGTCCGCGCGGGGCGTGAGGCCGCCGTTCACGCCCGACGGGTGGAAGACCGGCCGAGCAGGATCGTTCAGCGCCGCGCTGACGAGGACGGGGTTGGCGGCGGCCCCCTGCGCGGATTGGGTGAGGTAGGCCGTCAACCGGGTCGCGTGCTGATCGCTCGCGCCGTAGTACGCCACCCCGACCTCTCCCGCAGCGCCCGCGGCGAGCGCCGGGAGCGCGATGCGTCGCAGGCCCGGCGCCGCGACGGACAGCGGCGCGGTGAAGTGCTGCGCGCCGTCCGTCGAGCGCGTGAGGTGGAGCGCGCCCCCGGTCTGCCAGAGCGCGTACACGGTGCCGCCATCGTCCACCGCGACCTGCAGCCCGCCGACATCCGCGTCGACGCCCGCGATGCCCGGAGCGCCCGGCGCGCCCGCGACGCATACGTTGCGCCCTCGTCGCGCAACACGGCGAGGTATGCGCCGGCGCGACACGTCACCGGCTGGTAGACGGTGCCGTCCGGGCCCACCGCTCCGTTGTTGGCCTCCAGTGCCTGGCAGGAGTCGAGCGGGGCCTGCGGAGAGGGGAACACGTAGCCGGCGGGCGCGAAGCTCCCGCCGCCGTCGAGCGAGCGATAGCACAGCCGCCCCGGGCCGGCCGCCTCGGTGGGCGAGTTGGCGCACAGGTAGACGACGTCCGGATAGCCCTGGGGCTGCGGGGCGCTCCGCGCCGGCGGGCCGGCGAACACCTTCTCCCAGTCGCCGGTCGGCGCGGTCTGGTTGTCCGCGGTGTGCCAGCTGACTCCCTCGTCCGCCGACGAGTAGACCTGGAAGCCCGCCGCGGCCGCGATCGCCGTCGGGATGCCGCTGGGCAGCGGGCTGTCGCTGACGAGGATCGGCGCGGTGCGCGTCGGGCCGGTGGCGTGCGACCAGAAGATGCGCCCCGTGCGGCGGTCGACGGTGAGATACGGGTCGTCCGTGTTCCACAGCGCGGTGTACTGCTCGTCGGGTGGGTAGGTGGCGCTCCACGTCGCGCCGCCGTCCAGCGAGCGCGCCACGGAGTTCTCGGAGACCGCCGGCGAGTAGACGATCGTGCCGCGTCGCGTCACGCCGATCGTCGACTCGGAGCTGGCCATGCCGGTCTCCGTCACGCACGCCGTGGGCAGGGAGGCCGGGACGAGCGCCCCGCCCGCGTGGTGGGCGACCACCGGCAGCTCGGGGGCGCACCCGGGCCCGCCCGCCGGCGCAGCAGCGGCCCCCGGCACGGGCGCCAGGACCGCCAGCGACGCGA
>JAOPZW010000064.1 GCA_025963905.1 Solirubrobacterales bacterium
TCCCGGTCGCCGGTGCGGTGACCAACACGAACGCGCTGCTGGGCCAGGACGGGTTTGTCGGTATGAAGACCGGCTCAGACCGGGCGGCCGGCGGCTGCTTGATGTTCCGGGCCGTGTGGCCCACCGCGAGCGGGAGTCGATCGGTGATCGGCGTGGTGCTCGGGCAGCGGGGAGGCAACCTGCTCGCCGCAGGGCTGTCTGCGGGCAGGCAGCTCGTCGACCGCCTGGCCCTCAACACGGGAGCTGGGACCTCCGGCTCGCCGGGTAGCGCCAGTGACGCGGTATCGCGACGAGATCGGCGACCTCGCCGATCCGATCCGTGATCGCTTCCAGGCGTAGGCATCGCGTATGGCTTGCGCCATGAGTGGCTCGTTCTCAACGAGCAACATGCGCACACGCGGATAGGCATGCTACGGGCCGGCGCATATCGTCCGCATATCGAGAATCGCATACGTGCTGGCAACACCACGCTGCCTTCAATGGCGGCGTGAGCTACACCGAGCGAGCACGCATAGCGCCCCGCCGGATCTGGATTCGCAAGACCCGGGTCGCTGGCCTCCTGGTCGTCATCGCGGCGATCACCGCCCTCAGCCTTGAGTGGCGGGCGTCCTCGTCCTCGAGGGATTCCTCGTCCTCCACGGCGGCAGCACCCATCCACGTCCTCCGACGTGAGCGCCCTGGTCCGCTGAGTGAGACTGGCGGTGCCGCCTCCACCGGTCGCCTTGGGCTTGGCGAGGCTGACGGTGCCGTCCCCGACGGCACGACCGTCTTCGACAACAAGGTTCCGGGCGTCGCCAAGCTGAACTCTGATCTGCTCGGTGCCTTGCGCCGAGCGGCAACCGGTGCGGCAGACGACGGGGTCCAGTTCTACGTCGATAGCGGCTGGCGTTCCCCGGAGTACCAGGAGCGACTCCTCCGTGAGGCGGTCTCGAAGTACGGCTCAGAAGCGGAAGCCACTCGTTGGGTGGCCACCCCGAACACGTCCGCGCACGTGAAGGGGGACGCGGTCGACATCGGGCCCTCGGGTGCCGCGGCGTGGCTGTCCGAGCACGGCGCCGCGTACGGGCTGTGCCAGATCTACGGCAACGAGCCGTGGCACTACGAGTTGCGCCCCGAGGCGGGCGATCGCGGCTGCCCTGCCGCGTACGCCGACCCTACGCACGATCCAAGGATGCAGCAATGACCGGCACGCTCGGAATAGGAGCTGGTGTCAAGGCAATCACCACACAACGGAGTGAAACATGAGCAGAAAACTACGGCCGCTGGCCGCTCTTGCCACTGTCGCGCTGATCGGCGCTGGCGGTTCGTACAGTTTTGCCGCAAACGGCAAGACCGGGTCGAAGGGGTCGTCGTCGGCGCCGGGGACGCTGCCTTCGAAGGGGTCGTCGCGGTCGGTGGGGTCGTCGTCGGCGCCGGGGACGCTGCCGTCGAAGGGGTCGTCGCGGTCGAAGGGGCCGTCGCGGTCGATGGGGTCGTCGTCGGCGCCGGGGACGCTGCCGCCGAAGGGGTCCTCGCGGTCGATGGGGTCGTCGTCGGCGTCGGCGCCGGGGACGCTGCCGCCGAAGGGGTCCTCGCCGTCGAAGGGGTCGCCGCCCGCGCCGGCGTCCCCTACGCAGGATCCGCGGATGCAGCAGTGACTGGCAAGCGTTCGCAAAGAACCGCTGTCAACGCAACCCCTCATACATGTGGAGCAAACATGAGTAGAAAACTGCGGCCGTTGGTCGCTCTTGGGCTGGCCGGCCTGATTGGTCTGATCAGTGCGGGCTGCGGTTCGAACGCATCTTCCGAGAGCGGCACCGCCAGTAGCACCGGCACCGCCAGCAGCACCGGCACCACCAGCACCGGTACCGGCACCACCAGCAGTGGCGCGAACACGAAGCTCACCGCTCGGGATAAGGCGGTGAAGTTCGCCGAGTGCATTCGGGCTCACGGCGTCAGCGACTTTCCGGACCCGGACGCGAAGAACCAGTTCCAGTACGGGGTCAGTGTGAGCCTCGCGGTGTGGAACCAGGCGACCACCGCCTGCAAGGACCTGCAGCCACCGGGCACGTTGTCCGGGAAGCGGACGCCCAAGCAGCAGTCGGCGAGCCTGAGGTTCGCCCAGTGCGTCCGCGACCACGGCGTGAAGGACTTCCCGGACCCCGTCAACGGCGAGCCCCTCATCAACACCTACAAGATCCCATCCTCCAATAAGCCCGGTGGTATGACCATCCTCAATGCCGCGACGCAGAAGTGCGGCAGCGTCCTGGGAGAGGCAGCGGGGGGCCAAGGGTGACGCGGAAGCGCTGGGCTCTGGCCGCGGCAGTGGTGCTGGTCGTGGCGACCTGCGGCGTGGTCGCGGTGTCGGGTGCGGAGCATCCGACCGCGGCCGCCCGAGCGCTGGCGGCAGACACGGTGAAGGTGGAGAAGGGTGAGCTCTCGGCGAGGGTCTCCGGGGGTGGGACCCTGACCTATCGGGCGCGGTCGGATGGCTCGCCCTATCTCGTGATCAACCGGGCCCGCGGCGTCTACACCAGCCTGCCCGACAACGGGGACAAGGTCGGCTGCGGCGGCGTGCTCTATCGGGTGGACGACAGGCCGGTGGTGCTGCTGTGTGGCACGGTCCCGGCCTACCGTGCTCTGCACGTCGGAGTGAAGGGCCGGGACGTCCGCCAGCTCAACCGCAACCTGCACCAGCTCGGCTACGACACCGACGCCCACGTCCGCATCGACCCCGGCGACAGCGCCTTCACGTCGGAGACGGAGCAGGCGCTCAGGGTGCTCCAGCGTAAGAAGGGCGTTGGCGTGACCGGCGGGCTCGCGATCGATGACGCGGTCTTCCTCCCCGTGGCGGTCCGGATCGCCAAGGTCACCGGCCAGGTCGGTGGATCTGCCGGGCCGGGTGCTCCGGTGCTGAGCGCCACGTCCGACACGCTGCACGTGCAGGTGAACATCGACCCCTCCCAGCAGGGCGAAGTCCGCAAGGGCGACCGCGTCCAGATCACGCTGCCGGGCAACACGCCGGTGACGGGACGGGTCGCGGGGTTCGGACGGATCGCTCAGACCCCGGCTGGACAAGGCAGCACTGCTGCGGACGCAACCATCCCGACCTTCATCAGCCTCGATCACCCGGCGAAAGCGGCCGGGCTCGACCAGGCCCCGGTCGATGTGGACATCACCACCAAGGGCGTGGACAGCGCCCTCAGCGTCCCGGTCACCGCGCTGGTCGGCAAGTCCGGCGGCGGGTTCGCCGTCGAGGTCGTGCGCGCCGGTGAGCGACGCGAGCTGGTCGCCGTGAAGCTGGGCCTGTTCGACACCGGAGGCGGACGCGTCCAGGTCGAGGGCGATCTTCGCGCGGGCGACTCCGTGGTGGTGCCGTCAATATGAGCGACGCAGTACTGGAGCTGGAGGAGGTCACCAAGGTCTACGGTGAGGAGCCCCCGGTGTTCGCCCTGCGAGGCGTGTCCTTCACCGTGGGGCGGGGCGAGCTGGTGGCGATTGTCGGGCCATCCGGGTCGGGCAAGTCCACGCTGTTGCACGTCATCGGGACGCTGGAGCAGCCCAGCAGCGGCGTGGTCCGGATCGGCGGGATCGACGCCGCGGGCCTGGGCGACCGCGAGCTGTCGCGGCTGCGCGCCCGGGAGATCGGGTTCGTCTTTCAGCAGTTCTTCCTGGCCGAGCACGCCACGGTGCGCGAGAACGTCGCCGACGGGATGCTCTACGCCGGCGCCCCCGCCGCCGAGCGGTACGCGCGCGCTGATGAGGCGCTCGAACGGGTCGGCCTCTCGCATCGCGCGACGTTCAAGCCGACCAAGCTCTCCGGAGGCGAGCGGCAGCGGGTTGCGATCGCCCGGGCCCTGGTCGGGCGTCCGGCGATCGTGCTCGCCGACGAGCCGACCGGCAACCTCGACAGCGCCACCGGCGCGTCGATCATGGCGCTCATCCGCGAGCTGGGCGCCGCCGGCGCCACGATCCTGATGATCACCCACGACGCGGGCCTCGCCGATCAGCTGCCGCGCCAGATCCGGATGCTCGATGGCCAGGTGGTCTCCGACCCCGCCGACGATCGCAGCGCCCCTGCGGCGCCCGTGCACGTGGCGACGGAGGGACAGACGTCATGAGCGGCGACGCGGGACGCTTGCGCCTGAACGATGCGCTGCGGGTGATCAGCATCGGCCTGCGCGCCCGGCCGCTGCGCGCCGCGCTGTCCGCGCTCGGGATCGCGATCGGAACAGCAGCGATCGTGGCGGTCCTCGGGCTGTCGTCCTCCTCACAAGCCGGGCTGCTCGCCGAGATCGACCGGCTCGGCACGAACATGCTGACCCTCGAGGCCGGCCAGAGCGTCACCGGGCAGCCGTCGAAGCTGCCCCTCGAAGCCCCGGCGCGGATCACGCACCTGGACGACGTCCAACTGCTGGCACACACCGCGCTGATCAAGGGCAAGAGCGTCTACCGCAGCCGGATGATCCCGGCAACCAACACCGGCGGGCTGCAGGTGCGCGCCACCAGCCTGAACCTGCTCTCCGTGCTCAACACCGGCCTCGCACGCGGCGCCTGGCTCAACCCGGGGACCGCCCGCGAACCGGTCGCCGTGCTCGGTTCGGCCGCCGCGCAACGGCTGGGCATCGACCGGATCTTCCCCGACCAACGGATCTGGCTCGGAGGCCAGTGGTTCAACGTCGCAGGCGTCCTGGACTCCTCGCCGCTGGAGCCCGACATCGACAACAGCGCCCTGATCGGCTACCCGGCCGCCCAGAGGTACCTCGGCTACATCAGCCTCGTCCAGGGCGAGCAGCAGGCCGGCCCGCCAAGCTCCATCTACGTGCGCGCGGACACCGACCATGTCGCTGCGGTGCAGGCGCTGCTCGCGCCGACCGCCAACCCCCAGGCACCCGACGAGGTCAACGTCAGCCAGCCCTCAGACGCACTCACCGCCCGCGCCGCCGCGGCCGGAGCGTTCGACAGCCTCTTCCTCGGCCTCGGTGTCGTGGCCCTGATCGTCGGCGCGGTCGGCGTCGCCAACATCATGATCATCTCCGTGCTGGAACGCCGCTCGGAGATCGGCCTCCGCCGCGCCCTCGGCGCGACCAAGAGCCAGATCCGCACCCAGTTCCTCGGCGAATCGATCCTGCTCGCCGCCATCGGCGGCATCGTCGGCGTGCTCGCCGGAGCTATAGCAACGGTCGTCTACGCCAGCTCGAAGAACTGGGCCATCGTGATCCCCGTCGAAGCATGGACAGGCGGCATCGCTTCGGCGATTCTCATCGGCGCGTTCGCCGGCCTGACGCCGGCCATCCGAGCGTCTCGGCTGCCGCCCACCGTGGCATTGCGGACGGCATGAGCGGGAAGTGGATCTCTACAGTCCTCGCAGGCGCATTCCGATGCCCGCGAGGCCGCCCAGCCCGAGAGGTCCAAGCTGGCCACGAGTGATCTCCGCCCGCGAAGACGCGAAGCGACTGGCGACATCCAAGCACGGCTGTACCGCCTACCCGGAACAAATCTGTACTCGATAGGCGGTACAGGTCCATGGGATGGCGCTCAACCCATTCATCTGGGATCGCCCGCTCGACGATCCGTCGAAGATCGTCGGGATGGAGGCGTTCGCCCACCAGGTCGCCCTGACGTTGAAGGGACAAACCAACGTCGCGTTGTTCGGTCCTCGCGACACGGGCAAGACGACGTTGACCAACCAGTTGGCGCTGGAGCTCGCCAAGACGCACGGTGACGATGCTCCGCCGTTTGACGTCGTCAAGATCAACCTGCAGCGGGTGGTGAGCATCCCGGGGTTCATCGGCTGCGTCCACGATGCGATGGTCGGCCATCCGGTCAGGCAGTTGCGGCGCGCCGCTCAGCCCCAGGTCGGTGCGCTGGAGAAGGAGATCGGCTTTGACATCAAGGTCATCAAGGGCTCGGTGAGGCGCACGGGCGCCAAGCCCGAGCAGGACGGCGAGACGCTGCATGCGCAGTTGACCGCGCTTCGCTCGCTGTCGCCGCGCCTCGTCGTCGTCTTCGACGAGTTCCAACGTCTGCGGCATTGCCATGGTGACCCGCTGTCGATCATCCGCTCGGCGCTGATGAGCTCGGGGGCCAACCACGTCTCGCTGCTCTTCACCGGTTCGATCCGCAACGCGCTGAAGATGATGCTCGAGGACTCCAGTCAGCCGATCATCGGCGAGGCAGCCCGCATGCGGCTGCCCAGCATCGACCGAGTCGACTTTCTCGAGTACCTCGACTTCCAGTTCGGCGCGACCGGCAAGCCGGCAGAAGAGCAAGCGCTCGAGCACCTGCTCAACCTGACCAGGTCTCACCCGCGCAGCACCCAGCAACTGGCCTGGGAGACCTGGACCGACACCGCGGCCGGCAGCCCGTCACGCTCGAGGCCGTGATCCGCGCCCACGACCGGCTCGTCCAGACGATCGAGCGGTCGGAGTTCGCGTCGGTTCTCAACGTTCTTGTCAGCGGCGACGAAGGGGAGGTCAACGAGGTCAGGGCGCTGCAACTGCTGGCCGACCGCGGCGGAGAGACCGTCACCAGCCGGCCGCTGGCGTCCCTCTACGGTTTCTCCAGCCACTCGCGCGTGCGCCCCGCGCTGGTGCGTCTGCAGGGACGCGGACTCGTCGACGAGCGCGACGGCACCTGGTACATCGTCGACCCGCTCTTCAACGAATGGCTACGCCGCTCATCCCCGCTGGCCGACCGACCCGTGCTCGAGGCATCAGACGAGCGTTGATCGGTACCGGCATGCCGGTACCGCGGCGGACCGCCCTGGCGGTACCGGTAGTCCAGCACGATTTCGATTTTCTGGCGACTTGTTGGCGACCTGAAGCCCACTGCTGTAGGCGAATCTCGGCGGCTGGCGAACGCCGAGAGGTCGAGCGGACCGAGGTGCCGGGCGTCTACCGGCGTGGGACGAAGTTCGTCGTGGTTTACCGCGCCGACCGCCGCCAGCACAAGCAGTACGCCGACACCCTCGGCGAAGCTCGAGCGATCAGGCTGCAGCGCGACGGCGAGGCGCGAGCGCAACGTCACGGCCCGACGCTGCACGAGTTCAGCCTCTCCTGGCTTGACCGCTACGCGGGGATCGGGCATGACAGCGTGCGCGAGAACACGCGCCGCGAGTACCGCCGGCTGCTGGTCAACTTCGCGCTGACCTCCTTTGACCGCGCGGTCCGCGTCCGCGACCTGGACCGAAGGGGCTGCGACCGGTCGCGAGCTCGCCGACGGTCGTGCGCGGGTCGAGCAGCAAGCGGGGTGGTCGCCACGCTGCCTCGTCCACGTCGAATGCGAGAGCGAGCCCTGCGTCGAAGACTCCTCTCCCTCGTCCAACGCAGGCGCGTGGCGGACGAGCGCTCGGACGGTCGCGTCGGCGATGAATCCCGGGCGTTCGCCCGGTCTGGGTAGAGAAGTGTTGTCGCCATCCCCGAGGGGGCGCGAGATCGGCGAAGAAGGGAGGGCTACGTGGCTGAACGAATGATCGAGGCGAACGGCGTGGAGCTCTGCACGGAATCCTTCGGTGATCCGGCCGACTCGCCGGTCCTCCTTGTCATGGGCATCGGCGGGTCGATGCTCTGGTGGGGGGAGGGCTTCTGCCGGATTCTCGCCGGCGGCGGGCGGTTCGTGATCCGCTACGACCACCGCGACACCGGCCGATCGGTCACCTCCAAGCCCGGGTGCCCCGGTTACACGGGCGCCGACCTGGTCGGCGACGCCGCCGGCGTGCTCGACGCCTATGAAGTCTCGGCCGCGCACGTGGTCGGCGTCTCAGCCGGCGGGGCGTTCGCGCAGCTGCTCGCGCTCGAGTTCGCCGAGCGAGTCCTCGCGCTCGTCCTCATCAGCACCTCGCCCGCGACCCCGGGCGATCGCGACCTTCCGCCTCCCACCGATGAGTTCGGGCAGTTCGTCTCAACCGCGGAGGTTGACTGGTCGGACAGGGAATCGGTGATCGAGTACCTCGTGGCCTACTCGCGACTGCTCGCGGGAGGTCGGCGCCCGTTCGATGAGGCGGCGATGCGCGAGCTCGTCCGTGGCGACGTCAAGCGCGCGCGTGACTTTGGCGCGACGCGGAACCACGACCTGCTACGAGAGGGCGAGTCCTCGAATAAGCCCTTGTCCTCGGTCAACGTGCCCACGCTGGTGATCCACGGCACCGCCGATCCGATGTTCCCGCTCGAGCACGGCGAGGCGCTCGCCGAGGAGATCCCCGGTGCGAGGCTGCTTCGGCTTGAGGACGCCGGCCACGGGGTCGATCGAGCCGATTGGGCGGCGATCGGCGGCGGGATCCTCGAGCACTCCGCCTCAGCCGATCGGGCGGGCGGGCGATGACCGGTTCCGAGAAGACCACGGCCGCAATCGAGGGGCCGGCGTGGAGCGCCGGCCCCTCGGGTTGGGTCGAGCATTGGGCACGGTTCGCGGCTCGCGCCCGCGAGGCGGTGGCGCTGGCGGCCGGACTTGAGGCGGGCGCCTCGGTGCTCGACGTCCGTTGTGGAAGCCGCGAGTTCTGCGAGCTCGCTGCCGCGCACGGCGCCCAGGTGAGCGGCATCGACGCGGCCGCGGGGCTCGTCGAGGTAGCCAGGCGCAGGCTCCCCGAAGCGGACCTCCGCGTCGGTCCGATCGAACGGCTGCCCTGGCGCGACGAGAGCTTCGACCTGGTCACGACATTTCGACGGCCAGGAGGTCGTCAGCAGCCAGGAGATGGTCCAGAAGATCCGCGCGGCCGTGGAGTCCCGACGGAACGGACTGGCGCGTGATCCGTGAAGCCAAACGCCACTCCCGGATCGACCGTGGACCATCGGGCTCGACAGTCGCTCCCTCGAGCGCGAGCGCACCACCCCGGTGCTTCGTCTGGTGGCCGCCTGGCAGCCCGCGCCGCCGCTCGTCCCAGGACGGATCCATGATGGGTTTGCTGAACCCTCCCGACCGGACGCTGATCGATGAGAACCGCCGATCCCACGGCACCGCGCAGGCCCCGAACCCTGCTCTTGCCATGTCTCGGGCATCCGGCTTGTGGCCGCGCCCGCCGTCGTTCGCGCGCAAAGCCGGGCGCAAGGCGCCCGCTCTCGCCCCACGGGCGATCGCCCGAGTGCTGGCCCGCCGCGCCTGCTGCGGACGACCTGCGGTCGTGGTCCAGGTGGGCATCGACGCCTCGGTCTCGGCGCCAGCTTCTGCAATCACTGTGCGAACGACACTGTCAGCGCTGCCGTCGATGACCATTGCGAGAATCGCAATGGGCGACGTCGGGCTCACACGGTCTGCGTGGGACGGATGCATCGTCCGCCTAACTGCGGTGGGCGTCCATCAGTTGGGAGCGAGCTAGTCGCACGGTGCCCGCGCCGTCGCCGACGGCTCAAAGAATTTCCGGGGGCTCTGTCCCCTCTGGTGTCGCCCGTTCGTCTCAAGGATGATCAACCATCCCCCAAAGGAGGCGGGTATGAAGTACGCGCTGCTGATCTACCCCAAGCCGGGCAGCCACGAGGAGCTCGGGGAGGACGAGTACAAGTCGGTGTCCGCCGAGTACTGGGCGTTCCGCGAGGACCCGCGCTGTCTGGGCGGCGCTCACCTGCAGCCGATCGAGACGGCGACCACGGTTCGCTACGGCGGCGGTGAGGACCTGATCATCGACGGCCCTTATGCCGACACCAAGGAGGTGCTCGGCGGCTACTTCGTGTTCGACGCGTCCAATCTGGACGAGGCGCTGGAGGTGGCGCAGCGGATTCCGGCGGTGCGGCTCGGCGGCGCGGTCGAGGTGCGCCCGCTCGTCGAGGTCCCCGTGGAGACGGCGCACTGATCGAGCAGATCTTCCGGCGCGAGTGGGGCCGCGTCCTGGCGTCCCTGGTCGGCTTCCTCGGTGACATGGATCTGGCCGAGGAGGCTGCCCAGGAGGCGTTTGCGATCGCGGCCGAGCGCTGGCCGCGCGACGGGTTGCCGCAGCACCCGGTGGCCTGGCTGGTGGCCACCGGGCGCAACCGCGCCATCGACCGCGTGCGACGCGAGCGGACGCTCGAGGACAAGACGCGGCTGCTGGAGGCCGATCAACCGGCTGCGACGATGGACGAGCTAGATCTCGACGACAGCACGATCCCGGACGAGCGCCTGGAGCTGATCTTTACGTGCTGCCATCCGGCGCTGGCCGTCGATGCGCAGGTGGCGCTGACGCTGCGGGCCCTCGGCGGACTCACCACCGGGGAGATCGCGCTCGCCTTCCTGGTCTCCGAGCAGACGATGAAGCGCCGGCTCTCGCGAGCCAAGGCCAAGATCAAGGCGACGGCGATCCCGTTCGCGGTGCCCGCTGACCGCCTGCTGCCGGACCGCTTGGCGGCTGTCCTGGCGGTCGTCTACCTGATCTTCAATCAGGCCTACCCCGATCGCGGCGATCTCGCCGCCAACGCGATCGGGCTGGGGCGGCTGCTGGCCGAGCTGATGGCCGACGAGCCCGAGGTGTACGGGCTGCTCGCCCTGATGCTGCTGCACGACTCACGCCGTGAGGCGCGTGTGGTCGACGGTCAGCTGGTCCCGCTGGCCGAGCAGGACCGCTCCCGCCACGACCGGGCAAAGGTCGAGGCGGGCCGCGCTGCACTCGAGCGAGCGTTGGCCCTGCGGCCGGCGGCCGGGCCGTACGTGCTCCAGGCGGCGATTGCCTCGCTCCAGGCCGAGGAGGAGGTCGAGTGGGACGAGGTAGCGGTGCTCTACGAGCGGCTCGAGCGGGTGACCGGCTCGCCGGTGGTGGCTCTGAATCGCGCGGTGGCGGTCGCCGAGGCGGGCGCGCCCGAGCGGGCGCTCGAGCTCGTCGACTCGCTCGAGCTTGGCGATTACCGCTACCTGCATTCGACTCGGGCCGAGCTGCTGCGCCGCCTGGGCCGCCAGGAAGAGGCGCGGGCGGCGTTCGAGCACGCCCTGCGGCTGGCCGCGACGGACCCGGAGCGCCGGTTCCTCGCCCGCCGGTTGGCGGGGCTGTGACCAAGTGTCAGCGTTGGCGCCAACCCGCTACGACTGCAACGGTGGACGGGCCATCACTCCGCCGCGCTCATACTCGACAACTACGGCCACCTCATCGACGACAGCCTCGGCCCCCACCTCAGCCTGGGCGCCAACTGATCCGCCCTCCGTCGAACCCAGCCCGGCTCGGTCAGCCGCCCGGCGGGCCGTAGATCTCGCGCACCTCGGCCCCGCGCGCCGCGACGAGCTGCGCGGGCGGCCCCGCCTGCTGCGCGTGGCGGTGCGTGTCGCGTTCGCGCGATCGCGTGGTCCACGGCGATCTGGCGCACGCGCCGGCGGATCATCCGGTGGCGGCGTCGTACTCGTCGTGGCGGCGCCACCACGGGCCGGCCTCGTTGCGGCCCAGCGGCGCGCGATCCAGCCACTGGTACATGCCCCAGAGGCCGTCCAGGCCGCGCGCGTAGGTCGAGTAGGTGTGGTGGACGATGCCGTCCTGCATCGCGAACGCGCTCATCCCGGGCGCCTCGCGCA
>JAOPZW010000367.1 GCA_025963905.1 Solirubrobacterales bacterium
GGCAGGATCGGGACGGTGAGGACGGCCTGCTCGGGGCGCCCGTACGCGCGCTGGACGTCGCGCCCGAGCAGGAGGTTGAAGGTCTGGTCGGTCCCCCCCAGCTCGACGTCGGCGTCGACGGCGACCGAGTCATAGCCCTGCATGAGCGGATACAGCAGCTCGAGGACCGAGATCGGCGCCGAGGCGGCGTAGCGGCGGGCGAAGTCGTCGCGCTCGAGGATCTGGGCGACCGTGGTGGTGCGGGCGAGGCGGAAGAGCTCCTCCATGCTCATGTCCAGCCACTCGCCGTTGAAGCGAAGCTCGAACAGCTCGGGATCGTCGCTCAGGACGCGGAAGGCCTGCTCCTGGTAGGTCCGGGCGTTGGCGTCGATCTCCTCGGCGGTCAGGATCGGGCGCATCGCGGAGCGACCGCTCGGATCGCCGACGCGTGCGGTGTAGTCGCCGACGATGAGCACCACCCGGTGGCCGAGGTCCTGGAACTCGCGCATCTTCTGCAGCACGACGGTGTGGCCGAGGTGGATGTCCGCCGCGGTGGGGTCCAGGCCGAGCTTCACCCGCAGCCGGCGTCCCTCGGCAGCGGCCTCCTTCAGCTTGCGCTCGAGCCCGCCGGCGGGAAGCGCATCGGCCGCGTTGCGAGCCAGGAACGCAGCGTCGGAGGGAGGGTCGGGCATCCGGTCCAATGCTAGACTCTCGGCCTTCGACGAGACCGGTCGCCACCGGGCTCGTCCCCGGACGCTCCCCCCGAAGCGGCGTCCGTCCCGCGTGCACGACCGGCACGCATTCTCGCCGCACATGAGCGACGCAGACGACTCGAACATCACGGAGCTGTTCCCGGGCCAGCCAGCCGAGGCCCGGCCCCGGCTCAAGAAGCTGCGCCTCCTCGTCGTCCTGGTCCCGCTCTCGCTCCTGGCCCTCGTCTCGACGCTGTTCGGGATGATGATGGCCGTCGCATCCGACCTCCCGGCGCTCGAGAACCGCAAGGAGTACCAGGACGCGCGCAACTCGGTGCTCTACGACCGCCGGGGCAACCAGCTGGGCGTGCTGACGAACAACGAGCGGCGCGTGCTCGTGACCTTCGACGACATGTCGCCGTATGTGCGCAACGCGGTCATCGCGATCGAGGACCGGCGCTTCTACTCGAACTCCGGCGTCGATCTGCGCGGCATCGCGCGCGCGTTCTTCCAGGACCTCGTCCAGCAGCGCGCCGTCCAGGGCGGCTCGACCATCACCCAGCAGTTCGTCAAGAACGCGCTGCGCGCCCAGCACCAGCGCACGCTGTTCCAGAAGGCGCGGGAGTCCGCGCTCGCCTACCACCTGACGCGCAAGTGGTCCAAGCAGAAGATCCTCACGCAGTACCTCAACTCGATCTACTTCGGCAACGGGGCCTACGGCATCGAGGCGGCCGCCCGCACCTACTTCGGCCGCGACCCCGCCCACCAGGGCTGCGGGAGCACCCGCTCGCGTCCGTGCGTCAAGGAGCTCAAGCCCTACGAGGCGGCGCTGCTGGCCGGCGTGATCGCCTCGCCGAGCGGCTATGACCCCGTCGCGCACCCGGTCGCGGCCCGGGCGCGGCGCAACCTCGTGCTGAAGCGCATGCTCGAGCAGGGGATGATCTCGCGCCTCGATTACTTCAACGGCACGCGCGAGGCGCTGCCGAGCCCCGCCGAGGTCGCGCCGCCGGAGGTCAAGACGCGTGCGCCGTACTTCACGACGTGGGTGCGGCAGCAGCTGGTCGATCGCTTCGGCGCGCGCACGGCCCTGGAAGGCGGGCTGCGCGTCAACACGACGCTGGACCTCGACCTCCAGAACGCGGCCGAGAGCGCGATCAACACCTACCTGGCCAGCCCGACGCAGCCCAGCGCGGCGCTCGTGGCGATCGACAACGCGACGGGCGAGATCCGCGCGATGGTCGGCGGCCGCGACTACAACCAGGCGCCGTTCAACCTCGCGACCCAGGGTCAGCGTCAGCCCGGCTCGTCGATCAAGCCGTTCATCCTCGCCGAGGCGCTCAAGCGCGGCGTCGGGCCCGGCTCGCTGTGGCCTTCGCGCAAGCGGGTCTTCCCGGTGCCCGGGAGCACCGAGAAGTTCGTCGTCTCGAACTTCCAGAACAGCTACGCCGGGACGAACACGCTGGCCGGGGCGCTCACGACCTCCGACAACTCCGTCTACGCCGCCGTCGGCATCAAGGTCGGCACCACGCGCATCGCGCAGCTGGCCGAGCGCATGGGGATCCGCACGCCGATCTCGACGAACTACGCGATGACGCTGGGCGGGCTGCACCAGGGCGTCACCCCGCTGGACATGGCCCATGCCTACGAGACCTTCGCGGAGCGCGGGCGGCGGATCTACGGGACGCTGGGCTCGGCCAACCAGGGACCCGTCGGGATCAGCTCCGTCCAGCGCCTCAGCGACAACAAGGTCATCGACCGCAACGAGGTGCGCCGCCGGCCGGTCCTCCCGCCGCAGGTCGCGGACACCGCGACGGCGATCATGGCGACCGTCGTGCAGCGCGGCACGGGGGTCCGGGCGGCGTTCGGGCCTTTCGCGGCGGGCAAGACCGGCACCACGGAGAACAGCGCCGACGCCTGGTTCGTCGGCTTCACCCACAGCATGACGGTGGCGGTCTGGGTCGGCTACCCGAAGGGCTTTCGCCCGATGAAGACCGAGTTCCAGGGGGGTCCCGTCGAGGGCGGCACCTTCCCGGCCCTGATCTGGCACGACTTCATGGTCAAGGCGGAGCAGATCGCCAAGACCCGCGTGGACGCGCAGCGCGCGAAGCAGGGCCTTCCGCCCCTGCCCGACACCACGACCCCGACCACCCCGGTGACCCCGCCGACGTCGGTTCCGTCCGAGGGCCAGGCCCCGCTGCCGGGTACCACGACCACGACGACCACCACGACGGCGCCGTCCTCCGGCGGCACGTCGGCCCCGGCCCAGCCCGCGCCCTCCCAGCCGCCGCCGCCCACGACGCCCACGACGCCCACGACGCCCACCACCACGCCGACGACCCCGCCACCCTCGGGGGGAACGGGAACCACCACCGGCGACACAGGGGCGGCGGGAACGCCACCGCCACCGCCGTAGGACCGGTCTACTCGCCAGAGCGCGCGGGTAGTGCGGGGCGCAGCTCCGGCGGCCACGGCCGCGACACGTGGCGGCTGCCCACCGCGCAGAAGCGCCACGGGAGCTCGGCCGCGCGGGTGATCCCGATGCGCGTGCCGGCCGCCACGACGGGCTCGGAGTCCGCGGCCGGCCGCGGGCCGATGGCGATCGGGCCGCCGGCGAGGCCCGTCGCGTTGAGGTCGACCCCGATGCCCAGGGCCTGGGTGAGCTTGCCGGGGCCGGAGCACAGCTCCTCCAGGCGCTCGACACCGCGGCGCTCGCGCATCAGGCCGATGCCCTCCAGCGGCTCGAGCGCGCGGATCAGCACCGCGGCGCCCACGCCCTCGGGCTCGCAGACGGCGTTCAGGAGGGCGTGGATGCCGTAGGAGCGATAGACGTAGGCGATCCCCGGCGGGCCGAAGAGCGTCGACGTGCGCGCCGTCAGCCCGACGTACGCGTGGCAGGCCGGCTCGCTGTGGTGGTAGGCCTCGGTCTCGACGATCACGCCGGACGCCTCGCCGTGGGTCACCGTGCAGCCGACGAGGTCGCGGGCGACCTCGAGGACCGGGCGGCGGTAGAAGGCGGCGGGGAGCGGCGTCACGGCACGAGCGCGCGAGCCGCGGACAGCTGCTCGCGGACGCGGGGCAGCGCGGTGCCGCCCTCCGACACCTTGGACTCCAGCCACGAGCGCTGTTGCAGCACGTCGGCGACCTCGCCGTCGAGGTGCTCGGAGTGCGCCCGCAGCTCCTGCTCGGTGAAGTCCGACAGGCGCCGGCCGCTGTCGACCGCCTCGCGCACCAGCCCGGCGACGATGCCGTGGCACTGGCGGAAGGGCACGCCGCGGCGCACGAGCAGGTCGGCGAGGTCCGTGGCCGCGATCAGCTCGTCGGAGGCGGCGGCGGCGAGGCGCTCGCGGCGGAAGCGGGCGCCGGCGACCATCCCGGTGGCGGCCGCGAGCGCCAGCTCGAGCGTGTCCACGGCGTCGAACAGGTGCTCCTTGTCCTCTTGCATGTCCTTGTTGTACGTCAGCGGCAGGGCGTGCATCACGCCGTGCAGCGCGGCGAGATGCCCGACGATCCGCGGCGCCTTGGCGCGCAGCAGCTCCGCGGCGTCGGGGTTCTTCTTCTGCGGCATGATCGACGACCCGCTGGACCAGGCGTCGGGCAGCTCGACGAAGCCGAACTCCTCGCTGGACCACAGGACGAGCTCGGCGCCCAGGCGCGACAGGTGCGTGGCGCACGTCGCGGCCGCGGCGAGGTAGTCAAGGACGAAGTCGCGGTTGGAGACGGCGTCGATCGAATTGGGCGCGACCCCGGAGAAGCCCAGCTCGGCGGCCACCATCCCGCGATCGGTGTCGAAGTTCACGCCCGCCAGGGCGCCGGCGCCGAGCGGCAGGCGAGCGGCCTGGCCGGCGGTGAAGCGCAGCCGCTCGCGGTCGCGGGCCAGCATCCAGACGTAGGCCAGCAGGTGGTGGGAGAGGTACACCGGCTGGGCGCGCTGCAGATGGGTGTAGCCCGGCATCGCCCAGTCGAGATGGCGCTCGGCCGCGTCGAGCAGGGCGCGCATCAGGTCCTCGACCCGAGCCTCGGCCCGCTCGGCGGCCTCGCGGGTGAACATCGCGACGTCCGTTGCGACCTGGTCGTTGCGCGAGCGCGCGGTGTGGAGCCTGCCGCCGACGGGACCGGCGATCTCGGTCAGCCGACGCTCGACGGCCATGTGGATGTCCTCGTCGCCGGGCTCGAACGGGAACGTCCCGCCTGCGAGCTCGGCCTCGACGGCGTCCAGCCCGGCCAGCAGCGCGTCGCGGTCGACGGCGGCGATGATGCCCCGCGCGGCGAGCATGCGCGCGTGGGCGCGCGACTGGGCGACATCGTGGGGCCACAGCCGGCGGTCGAAGCCGATCGAGGCGTTCAGCGCCTGGAAGGCGGGGTCCTGGGGCTCGGAGAAGCGCGACATCGGCCGCGCAGTCTACGAGGGGTGGGCCAAGTGGTATCGGCGGCGGGACTCGCGACCGAGGCCACTCCTCAGGCGGCGCTGAGCCCGCCGGCGATCTGCGCCACCTGCGTGGCGAGGCCGAAGCCGAGCAGGTACAGCGTCACGCCCCAGCCGAACCAGGCCCCGCTCCCGCTCGTGTAGAAGCGGCGGTCGCGGTCGCGCAGGTCCGCGATCCAGACGGGGATGAAGCAGCACAGGCCCACCGCCATGAGCACCCACGGCGTCCAGCCGGTGACCAGGTAGCTGAGGTCGAACTGGAACTGCCCGGCGATGTCGGCGATGACCCGGTGCCAGAGCACGATCGGCAGCGCCACGGCGGAGGCGAACGCCACCGCCCCGGTCCTCCGGGCGCGCCGGCGCGCCCCCTGTGCCCGGTCGCCCCGCAGCGATCCCATGGGCCGGATTATGAACCGCCGAGGACCTCGGTCAATGTCATCGCGACGCGCTCCACCTGGCCGGCGGTCATCTGCGGGAAGAACGGCAGCGCGATCGAGCGCCCGGCCACGTCCTCGCAGACCGGGAACTCGCCCTCCCGGTGTCCGTAGGCCTCGCGGTAGAAGCTCATGAGGTGGATCGCCGGCATATAGGGCTTGGACTGCACCCCGCGCTCGCGCAGGGCGCGGATCACGCCGTCGCGCTCGACCCCGCGCGGGACCTGGACGACGAAGACGAACCAGCCCCGGCGATCGCCGCCGCGGTCCTCGCACGGGAGTCCGAGCCCGCGCTCGCGCGCCAGGCCGGCCAGCGCCTCGCGGTAGCTCGCCGCCACCCGCGCCCGGTCGGCGAGCATCGCATCCAGGCGCCGCAGCTGTACGAGGCCGATCGCGCAGGCGATGTCGTCCAGGCGATAGTTGAAGCCCAGGCGGTCGTGGTCCAGCCAGCCCATGTCGGGGGCGCGGCCCTGGTTGCGCTCGGAGTCGATGCGCTCCTTCATGGCGGCGTCGCCCATCGTCACCATCCCGCCCTCGCCCGTGGTGAGCTGCTTGTTGGCGTAGAAGCCGAACGCCGCCGGGTGGCCGCGGGCCCCGACGGCCACGCCGTCGGCGTGCACGGCGCCCAGCGCCTCGCAGGCGTCCTCCACGATCGG
>JAOPZW010000379.1 GCA_025963905.1 Solirubrobacterales bacterium
GCTCGCGCGTGACCGCGCGGCCCGCGTTGGCGTCGAGCAGCGCGAGCAGCTCGAGCTGCTTGGGGCGCAGCGCCAGCTCCTCGTCGCCGCGCCAGGCGCGCCGCGCCGCGAGGTCGATGACCACGTCGCGGGCGCGCAGCGGCTCGTCGGCCTCCGGGCCGCCGCCCGCCCGCCGCAGGCTCGCGCGCACGCGCGCGAGCAGCTCGGAGAGCCGGAAGGGCTTGACCATGTAGTCGTCGGCACCGGCGTCGAGCCCGGCGACCACGTCGAGCTCCTGCCCGCGGGCGGTGAGGATGAGGATCGCCAGGTCGGGCCGCGCCGCGCGCAGCCGCCGGCAGACCTCGATGCCGTCGACGTCGGGGAGGCCGAGATCGAGGATGACGAGGCCGATCTCCGGGCCGCATTCCGTGACCGCGGGGCCACCACGAGCAAGCCGGCGCACCGCGTAGCCCTGGGCGTCGAGGACCCGGGTGAGACCCGAGGCGATGGCGTTGTCGTCCTCGATCAGGAGGACGCCCGGCGTGCTCATGAGAGCACCGTAGCGCCGGCGTCGCCGGCGCCCGAGGTTTGACCTGGCGTTGACCTGGCGCTGTCCGGACGCGGAGGAGGCGCCCGTACGGTGCCGCCCATGCCTCGCATCCTCGTTGCAGCGTCCCTCACCGCGGCGCTCGCTGCCGCCGCCGCCGGCTGCGGCTCGAGCGGCTCGAGCGGCTCGACGGGCTCGACGTCGTCGAGCGCGCCCAAGCCCGCCGCTCCCACCGGGAAGGAGACGAGCCCGGCCGGCGACATCCCCGACAACCAGGCGTATGTGGCCTATCGCGGCTCGGGCTACTCGGTCAAGGTGCCCGAGGGCTGGGCGCGCACCGGGGCCGGGGGCGCCGTCACGTTCACCGACAAGCTCAACTCGGTCCGGATCGACGAGTCGCAGGCCGCGGGGGCGGCGGCGCGCAAGCCGGCCGGCGCCAGGCTGACCACGGTCAGCCGGCCGGCCGGTCGCGCGGCACGCATCACCTACGTCGCGAAGTCCGCGCCCGATCCCGTGACCGGGCGCCAGGTCACCGACGCGGTCGAGCGCTTTGTCTTCACGCACGGGGGCCGCGCCGTGGTGCTGACGCTCAGCGGGCCGACGACCGCCGACAACGTCGACCCGTGGAAGCTGATCACGAGCTCGCTGCGGTGGACGCGATGAGCAACGCCATCGAGGCTCAGGACCTGTACCGGTTCTTCCACGCCGGCGACGACGAGACGCTGGCGCTGCAAGGCGTCAGCCTCGAGGTCCGGCGCGGCGAGATCGTCGCGGTCACTGGCCCGTCGGGCTCGGGGAAGTCCACGCTCATCATGTGCCTGGCCGGCCTCGACGAGCCCGACGGCGGCATGGTCCGCGTGAGCGGCGAGCGCCTGTCGCGGCGCAGCGAGCAGGAGCGCGCGCGGATCCGGGGGCAGGCCATCGGCGTCCTGTACCAGGCCACGAACCTCGTCGGCCACCTGAGCGTCGACGCCAACGTCGCGCTCGCGCAGCGCATCGCGGGAACTGAGGGCGGCGCCCGCCGCAGGCGCGAGGTGCTCGAGCAGATGGGCATCGAGCGCCGCGCTCACGCCCGGCCCGCTCAGCTGTCCGGCGGCGAGCTCGCGCGCGCGGGCCTGGCCACGGCGCTCGTCGGCGACCCGGCGGTGCTGCTCGCGGACGAGCCCACCGGCGAGCTGGACTCGGTGACCGCCGAGCGCGTGCTCGACCTCCTGCGCGAGCGCGCGGCCGCCGGTGGCGCGGTGATCGTCGTGACCCACGACCGCGAGGTCGCCGGCGTGGCCCATCGCGAGATCCAGCTGAGCGACGGCCGGGTGGTCGCGTGACCGAGCCGCTCGTCATGGGCCGGGGCGCGGGGCGCACCTTCGGCAAGGGGGCGACGGCGACCGTCGCCGTCCAGCCGGCCGACTTCGTCATCGAGCTGGAGCAGCGCGTCGCGCTCGTCGGTCCGTCGGGCTCGGGCAAGTCGACGCTGCTGCACCTGATGGCCGGGCTCGACCTGCCGACCGTCGGGACGATCGCCTGGCCCGCCATCGGGTCGCGGTCCGACCTGCGGCCCGGCGCCGTGGCCGTGATCTTCCAGGGCCCGAGCCTGCTGCCGCCGCTCAACGTGCTGGAGAACGTCGCCCTGCCGCTGGTGCTCGCCGGTGAGGGCGACGAGGCCGCCCGGAGCGCCGCCCTGACGTCGCTGGAGCTGCTCGGCCTCGCCGCGCTCGCCGACAAGCTGCCGGAGGAGATCTCCGGCGGGCAGGCGCAGCGCGTCGCCGTGGCGCGCGGCCTCGCCGGGCGCCCGCGGCTGATCCTCGCCGACGAGCCCACCGGCCAGCTCGACCACACGACCGCCGCCGGCGTCGTCGAGACGCTGCTCGCAGCGGCCGACGCCGTGCAGGCCGCGCTCGTCGTGTCCACGCACGACCCGGCGATCGCCGCCCGGCTCGACGATCGCTGGGAGATGCACGACGGCCGCCTGCTGGCGGCACAGGGGGCACGCGCATGACCGTCATCATCTGGCTCCGCGGCCTGCTGGCTCATCGCCGCAGCCGCGTACTGGCTACCGCGGTCGGCGTCGCCGTCGGCGTGGCGCTCCTCGCCTCGATCGGCACGTTCCTGTCGGCGACCAACGCGAAGATGACCCAGCGCGCGATCGCCCGCGTTCCCGTCGACTGGCAGGTGCAGGTCGCCCCCGGCGCGAACCCCGCGAGCGTCCTGGGCAAGGTGCGGTCGGACCCGAAGGTCCGCGACGCGTTGCCCGTCGGCTTCGCCCCCACGGGCGGCCTGAGCGCCACGATCGGCGGCAGCAACCAGACCACCGGCCCGGGCAGGGTCCTCGGCCTCCCCGCCGACTACGCCGCGACCTTCCCCGGCGAGCTGCGCACGCTGGCCGGTCGCGGCAGCGGTGTGCTGCTCTATCAGCAGACCGCGGCCAACCTGCACGCGGGCCCCGGCGACACCGTGACGATCCAGCGGCCGGGGGCCGGCGCCGTGAAGGTGCGTGTCGACGGCGTCGTCGACCTGCCGCAGGCCGACTCCCTCTTCCAGCAGGTCGGCGCGCCCGTCGGCGCCCAGCCGCAGGCGCCGCCCGACAACGTCGTCCTGCTGCCCCAGCAGCTGTACCAGCGGCTGGAGGGCGCCACGCAGGGAGCCTTCACGCAGGTGCACGCGCGGCTGGACCATCGCCTCCCGTCGAGTCCGAGTGCCGCGTTCGACACGCTCAGCGGGCACGCCCGCAACCTCGAGGCGCGCCTGACGGGCACCGGGCTCGTCGGCGACAACCTCGGCAGCGCGCTGGACGGCGCGCGCCAGGACGCACTCTACGCGCAGATCCTGTTCCTCTTCCTGGGCGTCCCGGGCGCGATCCTCGCGGGTCTCGTCACCGCCTCGATCGCCGGGCTGGGCGCCGACCGGCGCCGCCGCGAGCAGGCTCTCCTGCGCACGCGCGGCGCCACGACGCGCCAGCTCGTGCGCGTCGCGCTGGGCGAGACGGCGCTCGCGGGCGGGATCGGGGTCGCGCTGGGGCTCGGCGCGGCGCTGCTCATCGGCCGGTCGAGCTTCGGCACGACGAGCTTCGGCGCCGGAACCACCGCGGCGATCCTGTGGGCGGTCGGCGCGGCGCTCGGCGGCTTGCTCATCGCCGCCGGGGCGATCGTGCTGCCGGCCTGGCGGGACGCGCGGACGCTCAGCGTCGCCGGCCAGCGGCGGGTCGTCGGCCGCGCCGGCCGCGCTCCCCTGTGGGCGCGCTGGTGGCTGGACGTCCTCGCGCTGCTCGGGGCGGGGCTCGTCTACTGGCAGGCGTCGCGGAACGGCTACCAGCTCGTGCTCGTCCCCGAGGGCCTCCCGCAGGTGTCGGTCAACTGGTACGCGCTCCTGGCACCGGTGCTGGCGTGGATCGGCGGCGGCCTGCTCGTGTACCGCCTCGCCGACCTGGCCCTGCGCCGTGGACGCTCGCTCCGCGGCGCGCTGCGGCCGCTCGCCGGGCCGCTCTCGGGCACCGTGGCGGCATCGATGGGGCGCGAGCGCCGGCTGCTGGCGCGGGCGCTCACGCTCGTGGCGCTCACCACGGCCTTCGCCGGATCGACCGCCGTCTTCAACTCGACCTACAAGCAGCAGGCCGAGGTGGACGCGCGACTGACCAACGGCGCCGACGTGTCCGTCGTCCAGTCGCCCGGCGCCACCGTCGGCCCGCAGGGCGCCGCGCAACTGCAGCGCGTGCCCGGCGTGCGGTCCGTCGAGCCGCTCCAGCATCGCTTCGCGTACGTCGGCTCGGACCTCCAGGACCTCTACGGCGTCCGGCCGGCGACGATCACGAAGGCCGGCAAGCTCCAGAACGCCTGGTTCAAGGGCGGGACCGCGAGCGGGCTCATGAACCAGCTGGCCAAGCGCCCCGACGGGCTGCTCGTCAGCCAGGAGACCGCCCGCGACTTCCAGCTGCAGCCCGGCGACCTCGTGCGCCTGCGGCTGCAGAACGGCCGCACGAAGCAGTACACGAGCGTGCCGTTCCACTACGTCGGCGTGGCCCTCGAGTTCCCGACCGCTCCGCGCGACAGCTTCTTCGTGGCCAACGCCGACTACGTCGCCCGCGCGAGCGCGAGCAACGCCGTCGGCACCTTCCTGGTGCAGACCGACGGCACGAGCCCGGCGGCCGTGGCCCAGCGGGTGCGCGCGGTCGTCGGCCCGCACGCCCAGGTCACCGACATCGTGAACCAGCGCCACGTCGTCGGCTCCAACCTGACGGCCGTCGAGCTCTCGGGGCTGACCAAGGTCGAGCTCGCGTTCGCGCTCGTGCTCGCGGTCGCGGCGACCGGCCTCGCGCTCGCGCTGGGCTTCCACGAGCGCCGGCGCACGTTCGCCATCGCCACCGCTCTCGGTGCGAACGTCCGCCAGCTCGGCGCGTTCGTGTGGAGCGAGTCGGCCTTCGTCACCGCGGGTGGTCTGCTGCTGGGCGCCGGTGGGGCGATGGCGCTGTCGCGGATGCTCGTGAAGGTGCTGACCGGCGTGTTCGACCCGCCTCCCGAGACGCTCGCGGTGCCTTGGGGCTACCTGCTGGCGGTGGCGGCCCTGACCTGTGGCGCCGTGCTGCTGGCCGGCGCCGGGACCCTGCGCGTCCTTCGCCGACCGGCGATCGAGCAGCTGCGCGACCTCTGACCGCGCCGCGTCAGTCCAGCCGTCCCGGCAGGCCGAAGCGCTCGAACGTGCCCGTCAGGCGCCGGGGATCCATCGGCTCCTCCGGAAACCGCTGGTAGGCCTCGGGGTCGGTGGACTCGATGGACCGGGCGATGAAGGCGGTGACATCGCTGATCTCGGCGCCGCGAAGGGTCAGGACGTTGAGCGCGAACGGGAGGTAGGTCTGCTCCGCCTCGTTCCAGGCGTAGAAGCCGAGCGCGGGCTGCCCGTTGGCCCGGACGAACACCGTGCGCCAGCGCCAATCGCCCGAGAGCGGCGAGGCCGCCGCCCAGACCGCGATGCCCTCGCGGCCCTGGTACCAGCTGCGAAGCGGAGGCATGGCGAACGTCGCATCCTCGGCCAGCATCGAGGTGAACGCCTCGACGTCGCAGCGCTCCCACGCATCGACGTAGCGGTCCACCAGGTCGCGCACCGCATCGTCGCCGAGCGCTCGCAGCGTGGCCTGCTGGCTGCGCTCGGGCACGCGCTCCTCGACGGCCGTGCGCGCGCGTTGCAGGGCGCTGTTCACCGAGGCGACCGTCGTCTCGAGCGACTCCGCGACCTCCTTGGCGGAGAAGCCGAGCACCTCGCGCAGGATGAGCACGGCGCGCTGGGTGGCCGGCAGGTGCTGGAGCGCCGCGATGAAGGCGAGCTCGACGCTCTCGCGCTGCTCGTACCGCGCGTCGGGGGAGGCGAACCCGTCCTCGATGCCCAGCGTCTCGTCGGGGTAGGGCTCCAGCCACACCGACTCGACGACCGGCTCGCCCGGCGGCACGTGGGGATCGGTCGCCGGGCCATAGTCGATCGGCAGCACCCGCTTGGGCCGGCGCTCGATCATGTTCAGGCAGCTGTTCGTCGCGATCGTGTAGAGCCAGGAGCGCAGCGAGCTCCGGCCCTCGAACCGCGGCAGCCCCTTCCACGCGCGCAGGAGCGCATCCTGGAGGGCGTCCTCCGCATCGTGGACCGAGCCGAGCATCCGGTAGCAGTGCGCGTGCAGCTCGCCGCGGTGGCGCTCGACGATCTGGCTGTAGGCGCGCTCGTCGCCACCGCGCGCCGCGTCGAGCAGCTGTCGGTCCTGTGCCGTTTCGGACGTGGAAGAGGTCGCCATGGCCCGAAGGGTAGACCGCCCGACCGGGCGCGGCGCATCGCGCCGATGAGTTCCGGGTCCGGTCCCGGTCCAACAGACAGGACATGTCCGCCGGCTCCTCCCACCCCGTCGTGCACCTCGAGCTGCACACCGGCGATCTGCCGCGGGCCCGCGCGTTCTACGCCGAGCTCTGCGGGTGGCAGACGGAGCGGATCGACACCCGCCACGGCTCGTACGTCGCGCTCGCGCTCGGCGGGGAGCTCGGGGGCGGGATGGTCGAGTGCGCCACCCCGCACTCGCTGTGGCTGCCCTACGTCGAGGTCGCCGAGATCGGCGAGGCCACGGAGCGGGCGCGCCGCTCCGGCGCTGCGGTCCTGCTCGAGCCCCGCGAAGGCCCGGCCGGATGGCGCAGCGTCGTCGCGACGCCCGCGGCGGGCGAGGTTGCGTTGTGGCAGCAGAAGCGGTGAATGCGGGTGAGGGAGGTGGGCGCTTTGGCGGTCGCGCCGGGTCGAGGTCGGTCTGGGCGCGAGATGCACCGTATTCGTGCATATGGCGCCCGGCGTGGTTCTGAGAGGCCGGGGGCGCCTTGGTCGCATCGCTCGGGCTCGGTCGGCACCATGGCCGGATGGACGCCGATGACCTCTACGGGCTTCCGCTTGACCGCTTCGTGCCCGAGCGCGGCACGCTGGCTCGGGCGCTGCGGGCAGACGGCCGGCGCGACGAGGCGGCGGGTGTCGCGGCGCTGCGCAAGCCGTCGGTCGCCGCGTGGGCGGTCAATCAGCTCGTCCGCACGCAGGCCCGCGCGATCACCGATCTGTTCGACGCCGGCGACGCGCTGCGCGAGGCCCAGGCGGATCTGCTGGCCCGCAGTGGCGACGCGCGTACCCTGCGCGCCGCCGGCCAGGATGAGCGGGCGGCGGTCGACGCGCTGGTGACCATCGCCCGGGGCCTGCTGACCTCGGACGGACAGGACCTGAGCGCCGCGGTCATCGAGAAGGTCGCCGACACGCTGCATGCCGCGGCGCTCGACCACGATGCCCGGCGGGAGGTGCGCGACGGCCGCCTGGAGCGCGAGCTGCGCCACGTGGGACTCGGCATCGGCGACCTCCCGGAGGCGCCGGCGCGCCCTGCGCTGAAGCGCAAGGCGCCCGCGCGCGAGAAGCCGGCGCGCGCCGCGGGCCAGGACCGCGCCGAGGCCGAGCGCCTGGCCCGGGAGCGCGCGGAGGCCCAGCGCGCCGAGCGCGAGCGGGCGAAGGCCCGCAAGGCCGCCGAGGCGGGCGAGTCCGCCGC
>JAOPZW010000389.1 GCA_025963905.1 Solirubrobacterales bacterium
GCGCAGCCCGAAGAGGTCTCCTACAACTTCTTCGCGGACGAGCTGTTCGGCATGGACGTGCCGCTCGAGCGGATCGTGCGCTACTTCGACTCCGCCACGCAGGGTCACGAGACCCGCCGGCGCATCCTGCTGATGTGGGGGCCGCCCGGTGGCGCGAAGAGCTCCGTCGCCGCGATGCTCAAGCGCGGGCTGGAGGAGTACTCGCGTACCGACGAGGGCGCCATGTACGCGATCGCCGGGTGCCCGATGCACGAAGAGCCGCTGCACCTGGTTCCGGAAGAGCTGCGCGCCGATGTCCGCCGAGACCTCAGCGTCAACATCGAAGGCCACCTGTGCCCGGTCTGCCAGTGGCGCCTGCGCGAGGAGCACAACGGCGACTTCCTCTCGGTGCCCCTCAAGCGCATCTACTTCTCCGAGGTCGACCGCGTCGGGATCGGCACCTTCGAGCCCGCCGACCCCAAGAGTCAGTCGATGGAGCAGCTGACGGGCGGCATCGACTACGCCAAGATCGGCGAGTACGGCTCAGAGGCGCATCCGCTCGCGCTCGACTGGGCCGGGGAGTTCTCCAAGGCCAACCGCGGCATCTTCGAGGCCATCGAGTTCCTCAAGCTCGAGAAGGAGTTCCGCAACGGCTTCCTGTCGGCCGCCCAGGAGAAGCAGTTCAAGGTGCCCAAGTTCGGCTACGTGCCCTTGGACTGCATGATCATCGCGCACTCCAACGAGGCGGAGTTCCGCAAGTTCATGGGCGACGCGACCAACGAGGCGCTGCGCGACCGCATGTTCATCGTGGAGGTGCCGTACAACACGCGCATCGACGACGAGGTCCGCATCTACGACAAGCTGCTGACCCGCAACACCCGCAGCTTCCACATCGCCCCGCACTCCCTGGACGCCGCCGCGTTCGTCGCCGTCCTGTCGCGCCTGGAAGAGCACGAAGGGCTCGACCTCGTCCAGAAGGCCAAGCTCTACAACGGCGAGGAGTCCGGCGAATGGAAGTTCGCCCAGATCCCCGAGCTCAAGCGCAGTGCCGATCGCGAGGGCATGACCGGCATCGGTCCGCGCGCGGTCATCAACGCGCTGTCGGCCGCCGCCGTGGCCCAGGAGCGCGACGGCGCCAAGCAGCCGTACCTGACGCCGATCATCGCGCTCATGAGCATGATGGAGCACATCGAGCAGGTGCAGGTCGCCAAGGAGGAGCGCGACCGGCTGCGGAAGTTCGTCATCGACGCCCGCACCGAGGTCGACCGGGTCCTGCGCGACGAGGTCCGCCGCGCGTTCATCCCCGCGTTCGGCTCACAAGCGCAGAACATCCTCGAGAACTACCTCATGAACATCGAGGCGTACCTGCAGGCGACGAAGCTGCGCGACCCGATCACCAAGGAGGAGCGCGAGCCCGACGAGAAGCTGATGCGCGCCATCGAGGAGAAGGTCGACCCGACGGTGCCCGAGTCCTCCAAGGACACCTTCCGCCAGGGCGTCTTCATGCGCATCGGCATGAGCCTGATGAAGGGCCGGCCGCTGACCTATCAGACCGACTCCCAGCTCGGGCGCGCCATCGAGGAGCACCTGTTCGAGGAGATGAAGGACATCATCCGGGTCACCGTCTCCAAGACCCACCCTGACCCCGAGCAGGTCAAGCGCCTCAACGAGGTCGTCCGGGTCATGGTCGAGGACCGCGGCTACTCCGACGAGTCGGCGAACGACATCGTCGAGTACGTCGGCCAGCTGCTCAACCGGTAGGGGGCGCATCCATGGGCATCGCCGACCCGAGGACCCTCTGATGGCCGTGACCCGCCACTCCGGGCTGCCCAACGGCCGCGGGGAGCGCGACGCCCAGCACCACAAGGACCGGGTGCGCCGCCAGATCCAGGAGTACCTCAAGAAGCACATCGGCGGCGAGGACATCGTCACCGGCGAGGGCCGGGTGAAGGTCCCGGTGCAGGGCAACAAGCGCTACCGCTTCATCCTCGACCGCGGCCCCGGCGGCGCTGGCCGATCCGGCCCGGGCAGGGGTGCCGGCGAGGACGTCGGCGTGGAGGAGTACGAGGTGTGGCTCGACATGGCCGAGGTCGAGGAGCTGCTGTTCGCCGAGCTCGACCTGCCGCGCCTCAAGCCCAAGAAGGAGGTCGACGCCGAGACCTCCGACTACCGCTTCAACGATATCGCCCGCAAGGGCCCGCAGGTCGACAAGCGCGCGACGCTGCGGCGCAACCTGCTGCGCAACGCGGCTCAGGGCCGGGCGCAACTCGGCGAGTTCGACCGCGACGACCTGCGGTACATGTCCTACCGCGACACGCCGCGGCCCAAGAGCAAGGCCGTCGTGATGCTGATGATGGACGTGTCGGGCTCGATGGGCGAGCACGAGAAGCGCATCGCGCGGCTCTTCTTCTACTGGATCGTGCGGTTCTTGCACCACCGCTACGACACCGTCGAGGTGATCTTCATCTCCCACACGACCGAGGCGAGGGAGGTCACCGAGCACGAGTTCTTCAACCGCAAGGAGTCCGGCGGCACCAAGGTCTCCTCCGCCTACCGGCTCGCCAACAAGATCCAGGCCCAGCGCTACCCCGAAGCCGACTGGAACGTGTACGTGCTGCACGCGTCCGACGGCGACAACTGGCAGATGGACAACCAGGATGTCTTCGAATCGGTCGCGCAGCTGTGCCGCGTCTGTGCGCTCGTCGGCTACCTGGAGGTCAAGCATCCGACCTGGGACCAGTACGGGAAGAGTTGGGAGACGCTCATCGACACCCTGGCCGGCAACCCCGAGAAGCTCGGGCCGGAGTTCATGCTCGCCGAGGTCGCCGCGGAGTCCGACATCTGGCGGGCCGTGAAGCGGTTCTTCGCGAAGGATGACGTGGAGGCCGCCGTCGCGCAGTGAGCCCGGCGAGCTACACCCTCGACGACCTCCAGCACCTGGACGAGCTGTGCTTCGCCGAGGCGCAGACGCTGGGGCTCGCCCCGCCCGAGACGCTGTTCCACCTCGTGCAGTCCGAGGAGATGTACGACATCGCGGCACGCGGACTGCCCGGCCGCTACAGCCACTACCAGTTCGGGCGCGCCTACGAGCAGCAGAAGGCCGACTACGACCGTGGCCGTAACCGCATCTACGAGCTCGTCGTCAACACCCGCCCCGTGCACGCCTACCTACTCGACGGCAACAGCCTCGTGGCGCAGCTGCTGGTCATCGCCCACGTCCTGGGCCACGCCGTCGTGTTCGAGCACAGCAAGTACTTCGGGCCGGCCGACAAGAACATCCTGTCGCGCGTGCGCTCCGCCACCAAGCGGATCGACCGGTACATCGGCGAGCACGGGCGCACGGCCGTCGAGGACTTCATCGACGCCTGCGAGGCGCTCGAATATCAGCGCTCCTTCGACCAGCTCGCCAAGCCCGCGGTGCCGCACGACCCCGTGTGGGAGCAGAAGCCGTTCGACGTGCTGTTCCCCCAGGACACCGCCCGCCGGCGCGCCGAGTACGAGGCCGAACGAGCGCGCTTCAAGACGGCGTTCCCCAAGGTGCCGCAGCGCGACATCCTCGCCTTCGTCGAGCAGCACGCCCGCGGTCTGGAGGACTGGCAGCGCGACGTCATCTCCATCGTCCGCACGGAGATGAGCTACTTCGTGCCCCAGATGCGCACGCAGGTGCTCAACGAGGGCGTGGCCGTCACCTGGCACAACACGATCCTGCAGCGGCTGATGGCGCGCGACGAGCGCTTCACGACGGATGACTTCATGGAGTTCCAGTCGATGAACGCCGCCGTCCTGCATCCGAAGCTCGACCCCCAGCGCCTGCCCGATGGCCGCGTGCTGGTGCGCTGCGCCGGCGTGAATCCGTACCTGCTCGGCTGGCACACGTTCGCCGAGGTCGAGCGCATCTGCACCGACCCCACGGACGCGGAGCGCGAGAAGTGGCCGGATTGGGCCGGGCGGGCCGACCCCGTCGAGAAGCGCTGCGAGCTGATCCAGGTCTACGACGACGCGGCCCTGATCGCCGAGTTCCTCTCCCCGCGGCTGTGCGAGCTCGCCCGGCTCTACGTCAACCCGCGCACGCCCGCCGAGCTGACGGACCTCCGCGTCTCGGAGGAGGAGTTCAAGCAGGTCCGCGCCGAGCTCGTGCACCAGAAGACGACGATGGGGGTGCCCGTCATCGAGATCGTCGACGCCGACCGCAAGGGCCGCGGGGAGCTGTGGCTGGAGCACCGCCACGACGGGATCGGCCTGGACGAGGAGTACGCGAAGGGCACGCTCAGCCACCTGGCGCGCCTGTGGCGGCGCCCGGTCGTCGTCAAGAGCATCGACCGCGCGGCCAACGACGTCTGGTACCGCTGCGAGCCGAC
>JAOPZW010000416.1 GCA_025963905.1 Solirubrobacterales bacterium
GCCGTCGACCAGAACTTCGAAGCGCTCCTGGGCTTCTCGCGCGAGAGCGGGATCGCCTGGCGGCCGGCGTTCAAGACCCTCGAGGCGGCAGATCTGCTCGCGTATGTGGTCTCCAAGCTGGACCGGCCGCGGGTGATGATCCATCACCTTCGGACCCTGCCACAGGGGCTCGCGCGGCTGCCGGCCGGAACGGACTTCCTCATGGGCTATCCGCCGACGCTCGGCGAGCTCGGGGCGTACCTGTCGACGCCGCCCGCCCGCGATGAGCGCCCGCACACCCTGCGCATCAACGTCGACAGCGTCGAGCTTCTCCACGCGCTGGACGCGCTGTCGAAGCGCTCGGCGCGTCCGCTGCCGCTCGAGGTGGTGCTCGAGATCGAGGACTTCCGCGGCGGCGTCGTCCCCGGCGAGGAGCTCAGCGCGGCGCTCCAGGTGTTCCGCGCCGCGAGGGATCGGCTGCATCTCGGCGCGCTGCTCTGCTACGACACCCTGGCTGCGGCGGAGGGCGAGCCTGACTGGCGCGCGACGGCGGCGCGGTACGCGCAGGGGCGCATCCGTGACGCGAAGGCTCAGATCGCCGCCGAGGCGGCCGACATCGTCGACGTCGCGAAGCTCATCGTGAACGGGCCCGGCTCGGCGAACTTCCGCAACTGGGCGGGTACGTCGACGGCCAACGAGTTCTCGGCCGGATCGGCGGTGCTGTTCGCGAACTACCTCGACGGCGCCGGATACGACACGACGGGCTTGCACAAGGCGCTCTACCTGTGCGCGCCCGTCCTGCGCCTGCCCGCGCACACGGTCGGCGGCGTCCCGGCCGCTGTCCCCGACGGCTTGCAGCTGGCGTTGATCAAGGCGGGCGGCTGGCCGACAGGCAACAACCCGACGCTCTCGAAGCTCGTCCACCCGCCCGGGCTCCAGGAGTCATCGGTCGCGGGTGTCGGCTACGGCCGGGGGGCCAACAGCTCGGGCATGATCCTCGCCCCGACCGGATCGCTGCAGCTGGGCGACTACGTCGTCGAGACCTGCCAACAGGTCATGGAAGGCCAGGACTACTTCGGCGCACTGCAGGCGGCGCGCGAAGGGACCGTCCGCGCGGGCTGGCAGACGCTCACGCGCTGGTCGAGCTGAAGCAGGCCAGCAGCGCGTACGCCGCGGGGCATCCGGCCTCTGCCTAGACCAGGAGCGCGGCGTAGTCCTCGGACAGCTGTGACGTCATGTCGGAGAACTCCTTCGGGCTCAGCGCTTCGCGGAGCGCCTGGAAGACCGCGTGCGCGTGGCGCTCGGCCTCCTCGGGACCGGTGCCCTCCAGCTCGGCGACACGTGCGAGGAACTCCTCCTCGCTCATCTTCTTCGCCGCCCGGCTCTCGGCCAGCCCGCGCTCCAACGCGGCGTGGAGGTCGGCGGGCAGCTCGGCCTCGAGGTCCTCGACCTCTCCGTTGGAGATCCGCACCGCGAGCGTCTGCAGGACCGCCTCGGTCGCGCGTCGCGCCGTCTCGCGGTCGGTGTGCAGCAGCTCCGCGACGCGGCCGACGACGTCGTCCTGCGTCATCGCCCGCCGGCCCCCGGCGCCCGCCGCCTCGAGCAGGTCCTCGAAGTCCTTCGGGAGCTGGGACGCCATGTCGCGCAGCTCACCGGGCGCTACGGCGAACCCCAGCATCTGGAACACGGCGCGGACGTGCTCCTCGGCGGCGTCGGGGTCGACCTCCTCGCGCTCGGCGACCCGCCGGACGAACTCGCGGCGGTCGAAGGGCTCCGCGGGCTCCGGCGTGGGAGCCATCCAGCCGCGCATCTCGGGGGGCAGGAACGCGGCGATGTCGCGCGCCTCACCGCCGGTGATCCGCTCCGCCAGCGTGCGCAGCGTGGCCTCGATCGCGCGCTCGGCCTGGGGCCGCTCCAGGCCGGTGAGCTGTTCGACGATCGTGAGCAGCGTGGCGTAACGCATCCGGGCTTTCCCTTAGGTCCCGCTCGCGGGCTGGCAAGGTGAGGCGGGGTCAGCGCGTCCGGCCCTCGTGGAGCATCCGCAGCGTCTCGGACGCGCGACGCTCGCGCGTCTCGATGCGCTTGGCGTCACCAACCCAGCGCGCGAACTCCTTGCGATGCGTGTAGGAGAGCCCGTCGAAGGCCTCACGCGCCGCGGCGTCTGCGGCGAGCGCCGCGGCCAGCTCGGCGGGCGTGTCGATCTCGCGAGGCGCCGAGTCGAGCACGATCTCGAGCTCCACCTCCTGGCCGGCCTCGACGCCCGCCGCCTCGCGCACGGCGCGGTTGAATCCGAGCAGGGACTCGCCGCCCATCCGGCCGATGCGGCCGGTGAACGTGTGCCCGTTGACCGTCACGCGGACTGGCGGCGTCTTGGCGCCACCGCCGATGAGCTCGACCTGCTCGTCCGTCAGGAGGACCGCCGCGGCGGGGCCTCGCGGTTCCAATGTGGCTCGGATGCGCACCGGCTCGTCTGCTCCCATCGCCGGTTCAGTCCCCGGTGATCTGGCCGATCCGGATCCGGTTTCCGAACGGGTCTCGGATTCCGAAGTCGATGCCGTAGGGCTTCTCGCTCGGCTCGTCGGTGACG
>JAOPZW010000438.1 GCA_025963905.1 Solirubrobacterales bacterium
GGCACACGCCAGGCACTCATCGTCACCGGCAACGTCTATGTCATCGAACTGCACGTCCGTCCGATCACCCAGCAGCCCGCCCGGATTGAGTGGACCCGCCAAGGCCGGAGCGACGGGATTGACGTCCCGATCCCGGCCGATGTCGCCAGCGGCCGGCCAGACGGAGTGCCGGCGGGCCGCCCCGACTGGTGGGACTGAGCGGCCGGTACCACCCACCCGATCTCCTGAGAACCGAAGGTCAATCAGCGGCCGTCCCGTCGCATGGAAACGGGCAGCGGGTGTGCAACCCGGCGCGTGGCGAGTACGTTATGCAGTCATGTCCCGGAAGCGTTCGTTGGTCGGAGCAAGCACTGCCGTCGCCATGGCCGTCCTTGTCGGTACCGCCATCGCAGCCCCGACCCTCGACGTGCCAAAGACGGGGCGCATTGGAGATCCGCTGACGATCAGGGCCTCTGGCGGTCTTACGCCCGGGCTCTTTTACCGCGCGACGTTCACCGAGAGCGCGAAGGACCGTCGCCCTGGGCGGCAGTGCGCCCGCAACATCGACAGGCCATATCGAACCGGCACCTCGAAGACCCGCGTTTACGTCTTTCGCGGGAGGATCCCGCGGACGCTGGCTTGCACACAGGGCCGACGCCACTTCACCATCGACGTGCGGCCGCGGCGCTACGTCATCGCTGTTGGCCACAAGACCGGCAAGGCGAGCTGGGATCCCAACGCAATCACGCTGCGACGCGGCATCCTGATCACGCGATGAGCCCGCGGGGATCACGCCACTCCCGGTTTGGACGAAGTGCGCCAGTGGCGGCACGCCACCAACGCGCGGGCGTCCACGGGAAGCGCCACGGCGGGCGAGCGCCAGGCCACAGGAGCAGCGATCAGGTGGCTTGGGCTATGCACGCGTGCGCGACGCGACGAAAGCCTGCACGTTCGTAGATGCGGGCGACATCGTCGTCAGCGGCCGAGAGGAACACGACATCGACACCGCGGCGCCCGACCTCCTCGACCAGGGCGGCGGTGATCGCAAGACCAACGCCGCGGCGACGGAAGGCCGGTAGCGTGGCGATACCCGTCAGCTCCGCCACATCGGCCCGCGGATTCGCGGTGCCGCCCCCAATCGGTCCTTGGCCCATGTCGGCGATCGCCATGACGATGCGGCCGGCACGGATTTGGTCACGCAGGAACGCCCCGGCCGACCCGTCGCCGGCCTGAAGCTCGGCGTCGCGCTCCGAAAGGCCCACCGCGCTCACCTCGACGCCACCGTTGGCGAACCCGACGTGGATCGCAGAGCGCGCCGCCCCGACGCCTGGGTCATCGGCAGCCGCGATCCGCATCGACAGGCCGGGCACCGGCAGAACGTCCTGGAGGCCTTGGAGGACGAGCAACGGATGCCGACGGACGACCAGACCCGCCCCGGCCGCCGCCTGGGCCAAGCTCGGCGCGATCTCCTCAACCCATTCAAGCGCCTGGGGCACTCCCAGCTCGCGCTGGCGAGCGAGCAGCGCCGCCGTGTCGTCCGCCAGGGGGCCGTCAGCACCACTCGGCCGACCGTAGTACGGCCACGGTCCGGTCCCCACGAACAGGCGCAGCGACCCGTACTCCTCGACCCGGGCGGCGCTGCGCGGTGCTTCGTCGTAGTAGCGCTCGATCCGGCGAAACAGGTCCATGCAGCGGCGAGGCTACCCGATCAGCGGCTCGACCTGAGCCCGCTTTCGGCTGTCGCTTCGGACGACACCGGGCAGCGGCTCAGCCGTGGCACCTGACGCAGCGCCGCCCCTCCTTTGAGGAGCGAGCGTCTCGAAGCGGGTCGACGCGCCTGGGCGTGGGTGCGCGTGGACTACGAACCGGCACGGACCGACCCCTGTCGGGGATTGCACGCTTCGCGTGCACGACGCGCGGGGATCCGGTCCCGCGCCGGGCGGGACGTTCGGATTTGGAGGACCCGATGTCCAAGAAGATGCTCACGGACGCCGAGCGCCAGGAGCGGCGCGAGGCCGACCGCCAGAAGGCCCGCGACGCCGTCGAGGCACTGCGCACAACCGACGGCTGGCAACGGTGGCTGGCGCTGCGCCGCCATTTCCACTACTACAGCCTGCTTATCTGAGGGCGGGTTGTCATCGACGTTGAGGTGTCACTGGGGGATCAGCGTCGATGACATGTATGCGACGGCTGGCTCCTGCGGGATCGTCAACGATGAGGACACCGCGACTCGCCGAGCTTGATGAGCTTCGCTCCGGGATGGGGTCGCATCTCGAGCTGGGCGCGCGATGAGGCGTCGAGCGGCAGATGACGGTAGGACGTGAAGCGAACGACGGTCCCGGTGAACGAGGCCCCTGGGACGATGAGGGCGAGCGGGCGGACGGTCATCGCGACGGGCTCCCCGGTCTTCGGGGTGACGAGAAAGACGAACCGCTGGTCGGCGTCGTCTGCCACGAGGCGCGAGACGCGGCGACCATCGAAGGTGGTCGTCCCGCGCTGGCTGATCCGGTGGCGCCGGAAGAGGGCGTTGAACTTGGCGATCGGATCGACGGCGGTGGAGCGCGGGAATCGGCCGGATGGCCAGCAGTTGAGCTGGATCGTCAGGGTGTTTGCGCCGGACTCGTAGGAGCGGATCTCGCGAGGAGTTCGGACAACCTCGAGGAAGCGCACGGCGCGTCCGCTGTGCGGGCCGATGCTCGTGCCGACCGATCGTTCTTGGGTCGCGCTGTAGAAGATCTCGGCTCGGGCGTGCTGGTAGAGATGGCCGCCGTCGAGGAAGCGGGTGTCGTAGTCCAGCGCGACGATGCCGTGCTTGGGGTTCAGCTGGGCGTAAGCCGCCCGCGCGAGCGAGGGCGCTGACGCGCTGCCGCCGAGCAGCACGACCAGCGTGATGGCGACGGCTGCGAGCGCGCCGGTCGCTGGAAGCGCCAGCCACCAGCGGGCACGATGCTTGGCCAGCGTCGGATGTGGCGCGGCCTGGTGGGCTGCGGCGGCGACGAGCTGGTGTTCGAGGTCGCGGATCGGGTCGTCGGTGATCATGCGTTCTTCTCCCAGCGTCGTTTGAGGTTGCGTAGCCCTCGCGAGACGTGCTGTCTGGCGACTTGCGGTGAGCAGTGCAACTGTTCGGCGATCTGTTCGTAGGACTGGTCCTCGAGGACGCGGGCGCGAACGGCGTCGGCTTGGTCGGCCGACAGCGCCTCGTCCAAGTCGATGGCGGCGAGCTGGCTGGCGGCGTCCGCGGCGGCCTCGACGCGTTCGAACCCGAGCTCGGTGACGATCAGCGGCTCGAGCGCCAGGCGCCGCCGGGCGTCGTCGGCGACTTGGCCGCGGCGGTATGAGTCAGTGAGCAGGTTGCGAGCGATCGCGTAGAGCCACGCTCCGGGCGGCTGGGCCATCGCGCGAAAGCTGTCGGCGTGCTCCAAGGCGCGCGCGAATGTCTCGGCTGCGAGGTCAAGCGCGAGCTGCGAGTCGCCGGTGCGGCGCCTGAAGAACGCGAGCACCGCTCCGACATGCCGGCGGTAGAAGGCGCCGAACGCCTGCGGCTCGCGGGCGGTGCGTTCGAGCAGCTCTTGATCGGATCGGTGCTCGAACTCGTCCACGGTGAATCCAACGAACGACGAGCTCGACTGTGACAGAGCGCTGGGCTCGTCGGCTGCGCTCCAGCCAGGTCCGACCACCCGTGCGGGCCGGGCCACCCCAGGTTTGCACCCGTCCGTGGGTGCGGTGGGGACGGCCCAGGCCCGCAGCGGGTGGGCCCGAACCGGAAGGAGGGCCGTCATGGCCAAGCACAAGCGTCGACTGTCTGAGGCCGAGCGTGCGGAGCGCCGCCGGCGCGATCGCGAGCGGCTGCAAGCTGCGGCCGAACAGCTGCTGACCTCCGAGGGCTGGCAGCGCTGGGTGCGCGCGCGCTCGCAGCCGGGCTGGCGCGGCTGTCGCTGTCCAACCAGCTGCTCGTCGCGCTCGCCCGGCCGGATGCGACGTTCGTCGCCGGCTTCAAGAGCTGGCTGCGACTCGGGTTCGCGGTCAAGAAGGGTGAGCGTGCGATCGCGATCATCGCCCCGCTGCCCGTCAAGGAGCGCGACCGCATCAGCGGCGAGGAGACCGGGCGAGACGCTCGTCCTGTTCAAGACCGTGTTCGTGTTCGATCGGGCTCAGGTCGCGCCGATCGACGGCGTCGAGCAGGCGTCGCTCGAGCCGCCGTGCCAGCCCCTGACCGGTGAGTCGCACCGCCACCTGATCGTGCCGCTCCGCGCGTTCGCCGAGTCGCTCGGCTTTGCCGTGTCCTTCGAGGCGATCGACGGACCGGTGGGCGGCTGGTGCGACTCGCGCAACAAGCGGATCGTCGATGGCGTCGCGCCGGCGAACGCGCAGCTGCGCACACTGATCCACGAGACCATTCACGGCCTCGGGGTCGGCTATGCGGAATACGGGGGCGAGGGTGCGGAGGTAATCGTGGACAGCGTCATTTTCTGCCCCGAATGACGTGGTCGCCCGATCGCCGCTGGGTTGAGCGTGGGTAACGGTTGTCACCCACGACGTGCGGGCGCCGTGTCAGCTTGTTGGTCGGGCGGCGACTGCGCCGGCGCTGGCGGCAACCACGAGCCCGATGCCGCAGAGCTCAGCGGGGTTGAGGTGTTGGCCGAGGAGGAGGAGTCCGGCGAGCCCGGCGATCGCCGGATCGAGACTGAGCAGGATGCTGTAGGTCTTCACGCCGACGCGGCGCAGCGCGTTGAGCTCCAGCGCGTATGGAAGTGCAATCCCAAGCACGCCGACCGCTGCGACGATGGCGAGGTTGTCGACGCTGGGGGCGTCGGACACGGCAGGAAGGCTGGCGGGCAGGGTCAGCAGCGCGGCGACGGTGACTGAGAGAGCGAGGCCCTCGGTGCCGTCGGTCTGGTCGATCACGCGTCGCGCAATGAGGATCGACGCGGCGACGCTGAGGCCGGCGCCGAGTGCGAATGCGCTTCCAACGGGCGAGGCGCCAGTGGGTCCTCCGGTGAGCAGCGCAACGCCGGCTGCGGCTGTGAAGGCCCATGCGGCGTCGAGTCGACGACGCGCGCCGAGCAGCGCGAGGCCGAGTGGGCCCAGGAACTCCAGCGTGACGGCCGCGCCGAGAGGGATCCGAGCGACCGCCGCGTAGAGCAGGACGTTTGTGGCGGCCATCGTGGCGCCGAAGGCGGCGATCGTGAGCCACGACTTGGCGGCGTGGCCGCGCAGACGGGGGCGTGCGAACGCGAGGAGCACGAAGGCTCCGGCGAGGAGACGAAGTCCTCCGGTGCCCGAGGTTCCGAACGCGGCAAACGTCGTCGTGGCGAGGGCGGTCCCGACCTGCAGCGAGGCGCAGCTCGCGATGATGCACGCCGGTCCAACGAGCTGCGGCGCGAACCCAGCCACGGCCGGAACCGGTCGCCGCCGCCGCCGTGGGCGCTGGGGCCCTTCGGCGAGGACGATCGCGCCCGATTGGTCTGCAAGCACCGTGCTGTTCATGCCCGTCGTCGACGCCGGCTCAGGAGCCGTCGCCTTCGAGGCTGCTCAGCTGCTGGAGAACTGCTTCGAGGGCCTCGGGGATCGCGGCTTCGGGTGGCTGCGGCGGGGTTTCGATGTCGAGGATCTCGCCAACGCTGATCTGGCCAGCGTGGGCGACTTCGGCATAAGCGCCGATGCAGCCCTGGCGTCCGAATGGCCCGAGGTCGACGCGGTGCTGTTGGACGAGCGTGCGCAGGATGCCGGGGTCGGCGGGAAGCTCTTCTCGGCCGCGGGTGGGGACGACGCAGCGCGGGGTCGGCAGGACGACCGTGAGCTTGAGTCCGGAGGGTCCGCGAAGAGCGCCGCCGACGAGCGCGTCTTCGGCGAACGCGGTTGGCGTGGTCCCGTCGTCGAGCAGCAGGTTGGGTCGGAAGCGACGGACGTCCCAATCGGAGGTCGGAGCGATCGCGCGGAGGTGCGCGAGGGTGCTGGTGGTGATCAGATGGATCGGTGCGGCGTCGTGGTGTGCGCCGGTCGCGGCGATGCGTCCCAGCGCCGGCGTGTCGGCTTGCTCGAGGCGGATGCGTCGCTCGAGCAACTGCGCGAGCGCGCCTTCGATCTCGCGGCCTTGGAGAATCTCGCCGTCGGGCAGCGTGACGCGCAGAGGCAGCTCGTCGTCGCTGTCGTCAACAAGTTCGGCGCGGCAGGCGCGCAGTCGCGGGTCGGTGGGGCCCCGCTTGTTGGCGATGCGCTCGCCGGTGTCGGCATCGACGGCGATCCAGCGGCGGTCGCCGGCGCATCCGCTGAGGCCGATCTCGACCGCGTCGAGCAGCTCGCCGAGCATCGCCTTGACACCGGGTGGCGCCAGAGCGCGAGGACTCCCATTGATCGCCTCCGAGGTTGTCTGGTTGCGCCAGCGCCCGAGCGGGCCTGGCCGCCCCAGTTTCGCACCCATCCGTGGGTGCGGGGAGGGCGGCGCAGGCCCGCGTCGGGCGGGCCCGGAGACGCCGGGAGGCGATGATGACCCTGAAGCGCAGGCTGTCCGACGTCGAGCGCGAGGAGCGGCGGGCCGCCGATCGCGAGCGACTCAAGCAGGCCGCCGAGCAGTTGCTGACCAGCGAAGGCTGGCAGCGGTGGGTGCGGGTGCGCGCGCGGGGTGGCCTCGCGCGGCTGTCGCTGAACAACCAGTTGCTGGTCGCACTTGCGTGCCCTGGGGCGACGTTCGTCGCGGGGTTCAAGGCATGGATCAAGCTCGGTTATTGCCCGGTGAAGGGGTCAAGGGCGATCCGGATCATGGCGCCGATGCCGATCCGCGATCGCGACCCCGAGACGGGTGAGAAGACGGACGAGACGCGGGTCTTGTTCAAGGCGGTGTCGGTCTTTGATCGTTCTCAGGTCGCAATGTTGCCTGATCGCGACCCGGCGCCCTTGGAGCCGCCGTGCCAGCCGCTGACGGGTGACTCGCATGCGCATCTACTCGCGCCGCTCGTCGCGTTTGCCCGGACTCTGGGCTACTCGGTCTCCTTCGAGGCGATCGCCGGGCCAGCGGGCGGCTGGTGCGATCCGAAGGCCAAGCGGATCGTCGTAGATGCCGGCGCGCCACCGAACGCGCGGCTGCGGACGCTGATCCACGAGTGCGCCCATGCGCTCGGGATCGACTATCGGTCCTATTCGCGTGCGCAGGCCGAGGTGATGGTCGAGACGGTCACGCTGCTGGCGGCGTCGACGGTCGGGCTCGCGGTCGAAGGCGAGACGATCCCGTATGTGTCGGGATGGGGCGAGGACGGCGCCCTGGAGGCGGTCACCGAGTTCGCCGAGACGATTGACCGCGTCGCTCGGCGCATCGAGGATGTGCTGCTGGCCGCCTCCGAGCAACCGTCGGCGGCGCTCGCATGATCGGCGGCGTGATCGAGTCGATCAGCGTGCTGGCCGGTTGCGGTCGGCCAGCAGTTCGCGGTTGATCTCGCGGACCGCGTCGAGCTCTTCGCGTGCGTCGGCCAGCGACTCGGTGAGCTCGAAGATCTCGGCGCAGCGACGACAGCTCCGCCTCGCAGCCGCCGACGACGATCACGCTCGCCTCGCTCACATCGGTGACGCTACGGCCGCCCCGGGCATCCCTCTGCGAGGGAGGGGCGCGCCGCCGAGACTCCGCCTCGGCCCTACGGGCCTTCGGCTCCGTCTCGAACAGCGCGGCATCCCAACGGCATGCTCTCTCGATGTCGGTGACAGCGTCCTGACCGCCGTCACCGCACGGGCGCCAGCACCCCGCTTCGGCGACAGCCGGTTACAGACCTCGGACGCCTGAAAACGATTGCCTTCACGGTCTGCGGGACGCTCGGGCTGGACACCGCGGCGTACTCGATCCCGTACCTGGCCTCGTGGTCGGAGGGGGCCGAGTTGGAGACGATCGAGCGGACCGCGCACCTGATCGACAGGCGGCAAAGCGCATCGAAGAAGCGGTCGACGCGCCCCACGCGGAGATCAGCGAAGCCGCCTGAGAAGGAACGCGACGCGTGCGAGCCGAGGAGGGCCGGCGGTGATTCGGACCTGACCGCCAGGCAAGCCCGCCGCGCCACGGGAGGACAAGCCCTGCGCTTCGCGTCGCTGCGCGAGTCCTGACGGACCAGGGCTTGCCTCCCGCATCACGGCGCGCCGACCAACGGCCATGACCGATCACCACCAACCCACCACCGGACCGGACGCTCCGCCCACCGCCAAGCAGCAGCGCTACCTGCGCCAGCTCGCGATGCAGCGCGGCGTCACATTCACCATCCCGGCGACTCGGGCCCAGGCGTCCCGCGCGATCGACCAGCTGCGCCGCCGGCGCCGTGAGCCCATCAGCGACCGGCGACGCGAGATCCGGGCCGTCCAGGACGAACTCGCAACAGGCCGCGGTGACAGCGCCCGCGTGCAGGACCGCGAGCTCACCGGCTACGGCTCCACCGCGACCTGGAAGGAGGTCCGCTCGTGACTACCCTCGTCCCACAGGCGCCCCGCCGCAGCGGGGCCACGAACGAGCGCGTCGAGCTGGCGCGCTACACGATCAGCGCCGGTGAGCGCATCGTCTACGGCCAGCGGGTGCTCGGGATCGTCCGCCTCACCGACGTTCCCGCCGACGGCGACGGCCGGCACTACCTGATCGAGCGCGGGCTGACCAGCATGGCCGAACTGCGCGCGGTGGTCGAGGACTACGTGCGCCAGTCCGAGCACTGGGACGCAGTTCCCGCCGAGCCCTGCTGGATCGCGGAGAAGATCGAGGCGCTGGTGTCATGACCGACCCGCACTACCTCGACCCGGCCGAGCGCGCCGAGCTCAGCGAGCGCGATCTCGCGATCGCGACCCTCGTCGGACGCTACGTCGAGCGCCGCGACCACCAGCAACCGCCCTGTGCCCACGACCTCCTCGCCGCCGCCGCGGAGTTCGGCGACGAGGCCGCCGACCAGCTGCGCACCGTCCTCGCGCTCTACGAGGCGTTCCGCACCGGCGAGCGCGCCTGACGCCGCGCCGCTCAGTGGCCGGCGCGGCGGCGGCGGTCGCGCGTGTTGCGCAGGCGCGCGGTCGTCGTGTGCAGGGTTGCGATCGTCGCTGGCAGCTTCGCAAATCCGCCGTCGCGCGTGACGAAATCGGTGACGCCTGCGTCCAACAGCGTCGCCGCGTGGACGGCGTCGTAGGACTGCAACCCGCAGCGGCGCATGATCGGCACGACGCCGTCGGTCACCTCGTGCAGCTCAACACACGACCAGCGAAGCGTCCCCAGCAGTGCCTCCCATGACTTGCGCCCGTCGTCAAGGAGGCGGGAAGCGCGCGGGCGAAGGCGGTCGTCGAAACGAACGTCGCGCAGCCGCCGGCGGGGGTGACGCTCGCGGAGCGCCAGGTTGAACAAGACCTCCCAAAGCTCGATCTCGAGCAGGCGGCTGAACACGACCGTCGTCTGATGCGTTCTCAACAGCGCGAACAGCGCGGCGCACGCCGTGTGCTCCGGCTCGTTGGGCAGCAGGGCCTCCGCGACGACGTTGGCCGTGTCCATCGCCTACGCCACCTCATCTTCGGACTCCTCGCGGACCGGCAGATCGGGCGGCGAGAACGCGCGTTCCATCATCGCTCGCTCGTGGGCGCGAGGCGCGTAGTCGGCGTAGATCAGCGTCGTCTTGTAGTCGCGGTGGCCCATCCACTCCTGGAGCGTGCGCAGCGGCACGCCGGCGGCGGCGGCCTGCGTACCGAAGGTGTGGCGCAGGTCGTGAAAGCGGATCGGGCGAACGCCGGACGCCGCAAGCGCGTCCTTGAAGCGCTTGCGTAGCTTCGAGGCGTCGCGCACCGTGCCGAGCTCGGGGTGGGCGAACACGAGGTCGTCGTCGTCCTTGAAGCGCGACCACTGGTACAGACGATCCAGCTCACCAGCGACGCGGCTGATCATCGGCACGGCGCGGCTGGAGCGCCGGGACTTTGGCGTGCCCCACGTGCCACGGGTGTAGTTGCGGCGGACGCGGATCACACCTGCCGTCCAGTCGACGTCACGCCAGCGCAGCGCGATCAGCTCTCCCTGGCGCAGCCCGCATGTGACCGCGACGAGGTAGAGCGGTCGTTCGACGACGCCCATCACGTCGTCGGGCACCTCGCGCAGGAGCGCCTCGACCTCCTCGTGCTCGAGGAAGCGGATGTCGGCGTCGACCTCGGCGTCTCGCGGCCGATCGACGGCGGCGACCGGGTTCGCGTGCGCCCAGCCCTTCTTCATCGCGTGACGGAAGACGCCGTGCAGGAACGTCAGCTGGTTGCCAACGGTCTTGCTCGCCAGACCCTCGCGCTGCTTGGCGACCAGGTAGTCACCGACCATTTGCGCATCGATGCGCTCCAGCGAGCGCCCGCCGAAGAACGGGGCAAGGTGCTTGCGGAGCATGATGCTGTAGTCCTGGATCGTCGTCGGCTTGCGCTTCATCACCTGCTCCAGGTGGACCAGGTAGCGCTCGCCGGCCTCTGCGATGTCGACACGCTCAGCGACCGGGACGAGCTTCATCTGCTCGTCGACGAGGCGCTGCAGCGCGCGCTCAGCCTGCGCACGCGTCAGGCCGCGCGTATCCCCGGGCGTGCGCTTGACGCCGAGGCGGCGCCTGACGCGGCGGCTGCCGACATAGATGCGCGCGTAGTACGTCTCCCGCCCGTGGCGGTCGGGTCGGGCTTCGAGGCTGCCGGTGCCATAGGACCGGCGACGGGGGGAAGGGGGACTGCTCATCGCCGCTGCTCGCCGTAGGCACGCGAGTCCTCCGGTTCGCCCCTTCGTCGGTCGCGGACCGGGCCACGCTCGTGCTCGGCGATCCATTCCTCCACCGCCTCAAGGCGATAGCGGCGGTAGCGCCCGACGTTGACGTGGGGGAGACGGCCGGCGCGCGTCTCGGCGTAGACCCACGTCTTGGGGACGCCGAGGATCCGCGCGACATCTTCTGCGTGCAGCAGGCGGTTGTCGGGCGCGAAGAGATGCTGCTGGTGTGGCTCGGACATGGTCGGTTCCATGTCGCCGCAACCGCCACACACCCACCCCTGAGCTCCATGTCGGCGTGGTCCTGTTCGTTGTCCCAACATGACGGAACCTCCTGTCACGTGGGATCACCTGATCTGGCTTGAACGCAGGCCGCTCGCCTGAGCAGAACTCCTCAGCTCGCGCTCATAACCCGAAGGTCGCGGGTTCGAATCCCGCCCCCGCTATCGAGGCCGACCACCACCAGGGCTTGCAGAAGCCCGGTAAAGGCCGACCAAGACCCCGAAGGCCGTCCTGCAGGGCGGCCTTCGTCGTGCCTGCGCCGGTGAGTCGGAACGCGTCAAAGACGCGGCGACGCCGGTCACGTTCCCCGGTGCGTCGGCTGAGGTTCGATACCTGCCAAGTCAACCACCTCTACCACGTGCACCGAATTGACAATTTCGACCACCAGGCGTAGCTTCGGGAAGCGAAAGGAGCCGCGAGATGAGTCCCCTGATGCAGGTCCGCGAGGCCGCCCGAGTCCTGGGCGTCCACGAGAACACGCTCCGTCGCTGGGAGCAGCGAGGGCTGATCCAGGCTGTCCGGCTGCCAAGTGGCGTGCGGCGTTTCCGCCCGGAGGACATCGAACATCTGCGCGAGCGGATGTTCAGCGGCTTCGCGCGCTTGACGATTGACGACGACGTCGTCGACGTGCGCGCGACGCCCGTGGACTGAAGCCTCCGACCGGCGGGGTAGCTTCTGCCGCCGGCGATGGGTCCAGGCGAGCACCGACCACACGACGAGCAATACTGGCAGCGGCCCTGGGCCACGCAGCTGTTCGCCGGTGACCTCTTCGAGGCCGTGCCGTTTGGGGACCAGCCGACGCACGTAGTCGCCGAGGACCGTGAAGACGGAGTGACGAAGCACTACGTCGGCGAAGTCGCCTTCGGGTACGGGTTGCTGATCACGCCCACGTGCGACATGGTCGACCAGCACGAAAGCGGACAGATCAGCCATCCGTTCCGCGTGCTCGTCCCGGTCGTGCCGCTCGATCACGTGCTCGAGAACGTCGCGGATGTCGACCGCAATGTCGGGCTGCTCCGCGGACGCGACGCGCTCACCGCCTACGTCTATCTCCCGGCGCTCGACGGTGTGCTCGATGGCGAGCATGTCGCGTGTCTCTTCCGTCCGGCGCTCGTGTCAGACGAGCTGTTGCGCGAGCCGCCGCGGCGCGTCGCTCAACTCCAACCGGAGGCGCGTCGGCACCTCAAGATCAAGCTGGCCGCGTACTGGGGTCGTGCTCGCGTGGTCGCCCAAGACCTCCCCCTACGCGAGCGGGGCGAGGAAGAGCTGCGCGCCGATGCTTGGCCACCCAGCGCCTACGACCCCGCCGAGCCGCTCGTCCCGGGCTGAGCTGCACCGCGAGGAGGCCAACAACGGCGGGATCCCGGCGGAGTGTTGACCCCACTGGCGCCTCCGATTCGGCGTCAGGCGGTCACCTCGATCGGCCGCCCGCCTCGTGATCAGCGCCACGCCGGCAGCGGATGGGCCCTGAAGAACGCGAGAGCCGCGTCCGTCATCGACGGCCCCGTGGCGTCGGTGTAGGAGCCGCCGCTCGCTCCCGTGTAGTCGTGGTTGGCGCCGTAGATCGTCCAGAAGTCCAGCAGCGAGGCGCCCGCGGCGTCGGCGTAGTGCGCCACGCTGTATGGGTAGCTCGACAGACCGAGCACGCCGCCTGCGCAGGGCTCGTCGCAGGTGTGGCCGTTGGCGGGGTCCGGGGTGCCGGTCGCGGGGTGGGTGTCGACGGAGGCGGGCACGCGCGAGACGGAGTCGTTCGCGGCGTGGTCGTCGAGCAGGTCGTAGGCGCCGAGCCACTGCTGGACCGCCGCGGCGCCGGCCGCGTAGGGGTTGACGTTGTCGTTGGTGCCCTGCATCACGAGCACCGGGACCGGGCGGGCACGGGGACCCATCTCGGCGACGATCGCCTGGCCGCTGACGTCCGGGGTCGAGTCGAAGCCGAGGCTGTACGGGCCGCCGGCCAGGATGCCGGTCGCGGCGTAGACGTCCGGGTAGGAGATCGCGACGATGTTGGCCATGTAGGCGCCGGCCGACGCGCCGAGGATGGAGATGCGGCGCGGGTTGACGCGTTCGGCGCGCGCGACCTCCTCGGTGATCCCCGCGATGATCGACGGCTCGCCGGCGCCGCGGTGCTGGTCGGCGGTGTGAAACCAGTCCCAGCAGCCGCCTGCGGGCTGCTCGGGGTAGGCGACGATGAAGCCCTGCTCGTCGGCGGCCTTCGAGAAGCCGGTGCTGCCGGCGACGTCGGCGGCCGACTGCCCGCATCCGTGCAGGTAGATCACGAGCTGCGGGCGCCTGAGCTTCTGCGGGGGGACCTCGAGCAGGTACCTCCGGCTCCCGGCCGCGTTCGTGTACGTGTGCCATGTGCTCGCGGCCGACGCGCTGCCCGCCAGGCTCGCGACGCACACAGCCGTCAGGCACCCGACCCTCCTCCAAGGACCCATCGCACCAATTTTGCGCACATCGGGCGCGGCTTCTACCCCCGGCCGGGTGGCATGCGCGCCTGGCCGGGTGGTCCCGAGCCGTTCAGCGGTGCGGCGCGGCGCGGCGCTCCGAGCTCATCAGGCCGCGGCGCCCGGCCTCGGCGACGACCTCGGTCCGGCTGCGCGCGCCGAGGACCCGCATCAACTTGCTGACCCGGTCCTTCACGGTGTTCGCGCTGAGATGGACCTGCTCGCCGATCTCGCGGTTCGACAGCCCGGCGCCGACGAGCTCGACGATCTCCAGGTCCCGGGCCCGCAGCCCGAGCTTCTCGCCGGTCGCCAGCGCCAGCGTCCCCTCGACGCTGCGCAGCACGCGCTCGGTCCCCGCCGGATCGGCCGGCGCCGTCAGCGCCAGGTCGGCGATGCGGCGGTAGAGATCCATCGCGATGCGCGCCTGGTCCTCGAACAGCGCCAGCCGCTGCGACTTCTCGACGACCTCGGCCTGCAGCGTCTTGAGCGTGCTGATGTCGCGGGCGACGCCCTGGCGGCCGATCAGCTCCCCGTCGCGGTAGAGGCTGCCGGCGCGGACCTCGACATCGACCGGCGTCCCGTCCTTGCGCGTGACCTGCACCTCGAAGAACGGGGTGCTCTCGGTGCCGGCGAGCCCGCGCTCGAAGTGCTCGCGCGCGACGTGCGCGGACCGCG
>JAOPZW010000444.1 GCA_025963905.1 Solirubrobacterales bacterium
CTGTGGGAGCTCGTCCACGTGTTCTTCGAGCACCGCGGCCTGCTCGCCGGGCGCGACGCCGGACCGGTCCACGACAGCGGCGCGTCGAGCTTCCTGTATCCGTTCCTGGCCGAGCAGGAGCACGACCTCGGCGCGGTGCTGGCCGACGTCCGCGCCTCGGCGCTGGCCAAGGCCGACGAGATCGGCGCGCTGCGCGAGCAGACGCTCGGCGACGGCCACGCGGCACTGCTGACGGCGGCGGGGGCCCTGCGCGCCTGCTTCGACACCGGCGGGAAGCTCTTGGCGCTGGGAAACGGCGGCTCGGCCACCGACGCCATGGACGCCGTCGCCGACCTGCGCTCTCCGCCCGGCGGCCGCGGCTGGCCGGCACGACGCGCGCTGGACCTCACCGAGGACCCCGCGATCCTCACCGCGATCGCCAACGACATCGGCACCGAGGCGATCTTCGCCCGCCAGGTGATCGCCTACGGCCGCGAGGGCGACACGCTGCTGGCGCTGTCGACCAGCGGCGGCTCGGCCAACGTCCTCGCCGCCCTCGCCGAGGCCCGCCGCCGCGGGCTGGCGACGATCGCCTTCGTGGGCTACGACGGCGGACGCATCGCGGCCGAGCAGCTGGCCGACCACGTCGTGATCACGCGCTCGGAGCACATCCCGCGCATCCAGGAGGCGCAGGCCAGCGCGTGGCACGTGCTGCGCGAGCTGGTGGAGGCGCCGGCAGGGTGAGCGCCGCGCCCGTCGCCGCGCGCCGCATCTCGGCACGGGTCGAGGGCGTCGTGCAGGGCGTCGGCTTCCGGCCCTTCGTCTTCCGCCTGGCGGAAGAGCTGGCGCTCGGGGGCTTCGTGCGCAACGACACCCGCGGGGTGGTCCTCGAGGTCGAGGGCGAGCCCGGCGCCGTCGAGCGCTTCCTCGCCGCGCTCGCGGAGCGCGCGCCGCCGCTGGCGCGCGTCGAGCGCGTCACCGTTCGCGAGCTGGCGCCCGAGGGCGCCCGCGACTTCGCGATCGCCCACAGCGACGCCGGGGGCGCGCCCGGCGCGCTCGTGTCGGCCGACAGCGCGACGTGCGCGGACTGCCTGGCCGAGCTGCACGACCCCGCCGACCGGCGGTACCGCTATCCGTTCGTCAACTGCACGAACTGCGGGCCGCGGTTCACCATCGTGCGCGGCGTCCCCTACGACCGCCCGCTCACGACGATGGCCGGCTTCGCGATGTGCCCCGCGTGCCAGGCGGAGTACGACGACCCGCGCGACCGGCGGTTCCATGCCCAGCCCAACGCGTGCCCCGCGTGCGGGCCGCGGGCGCGGCTGCTCGGGGGCGCCGGGGGCGAGTCAGTCGATGCAGTCGCGGGCGCGGCGGCGCTGCTGCGCGACGGCGCGATCGTGGCGGTCAAGGGCCTGGGCGGCTATCACCTCGCCTGCCGCGCCGACCACGAGGAGGCGGTCGCGGCGCTGCGCTCGCGCAAGCATCGCGAGGACCGGCCGTTCGCGCTGATGGCCCGGGACCTGGCCGGCGGCCGCGAGCTCGTGGAGCTGACACCGGCGCACGAGGAGCTGCTGACCTCCCCCGCGCGCCCGATCGTGCTGGCCGCGCGCCGCGCCGGGGCCCGGGTGGCCGGCGCGGTCGCCCCGGGGCTGGGCGAGCTCGGCGTCATGCTGCCCTACTCCCCCCTTCACCACCTCCTGCTGGCCGGCGCCGGCGGCCCGCTGGTGCTGACGAGCGGCAACGTCTCCGACGAGCCCATCGCCTTCCGCGACGAGGACGCGCTGGAGCGCCTGGCGCCCATCGCCGACGCGTTCCTGGTCCACGACCGCCCGATCCACACCCGCACGGACGACTCCGTGGCGCGCGTGGCCGCCGGGCGCCCGCTCGTCCTGCGCCGCTCGCGCGGGCTCGTGCCCGAGGCGCTCGCGCTGCCGGTCGCCTGCGCGCGGCCGCTGCTGGCCTGCGGCGCGGAGCTCAAGAGCACCTTCTGCCTGGCCAAGGGCGCACGCGCCTGGCTCGGCCACCACATCGGCGACCTGCGCAACGCCGACACGCTGGCGTCCTTCACGGAGGGGATCGCGCACTTCGAGGCGCTGTTCGCGGTGGCCCCCGAGGTCGTGGCACACGACCTGCACCCCGAGTACCTGTCGACGGCGTACGCGCTCGAGCGCGAAGGCGTGCGGCTCGTGGGGGTCCAGCACCACCACGCCCACCTCGCCGCCTGCCTGGCCGAACACGGGCAGGCCGGCCCCGCCGTGGGCGCGATCTACGACGGCACCGGCCATGGCAGCGACGGGACGGCGTGGGGCGGCGAGCTGCTCGCGGGCGACCTGCGCGGGTTCGAGCGCGCCGGGCATCTGCTCGCGGTGCGCCTCCCCGGCGGCGACCGCGCCGTGCGCGAGCCGTGGAGGATGGCCTGCGCGTGGCTCGTCGCCGCCTGCGGGCCCGAGCCCGCGCTCCCGCGCATGCTGGCGGGGGCGATCCCGCCGGAGCGCTGGGAGGCGGTCGCGCGGATGGCCGAGACCGGGTTCGCGGCCCCCCTGACGACGAGCATGGGGCGCCTGTTCGACGCCGTCGCCGCGCTGTGCGGGCTGCGCACCACCGTCAGCTACGAGGGCCAGGCGGCGATCGAGCTGGAGGCGCTGGCCGACGCCACCGAGCCCGGCGCCTACGCGCTGCCGCTCGAGGACGCCCCGGACGGCGCGTTCGTGCTCGACGCGCGCGTGACCATCCGCGAGGTGCTGGCCGACCTGGAGCGGGGCGCGACGCCGGCCGTGATGTCCGCCCGCTTCCACCGCGCCGTGGCCGGGGCCACGGCCGGCGCCTGCGCCCGCGCGGCCGAGGCCGCGGGGACCGACCGCGCGGTCCTCTCGGGCGGCGTCTTCCAGAACCGGCTGCTGCTCGAGCGCACGGCGGCCGAGCTGGAGGCGTCGGGCCTGAGCGTGCTGGCCCCCGAGCGGGTCCCGCCCAACGACGGTGGCATCGCCTACGGCCAGGCGGCGATCGCCGCCGCGAGCGGCTGACGCCGCGCCGCGCCGCCCCGGGAACCTGGGTCTCCGGCACCGGAAACCTGTACGAAGGTTGAGTGGTTCCGCGTCGCGGCGTCGGAGAGGATCACCTTTCCGGTCCGGTTCGCCGAAGACGACCGGCGGCGCTTGCTCGCCGCCGGGGGGGGCTGAAAATGTCGGCCAAGCGCCACCTCGCAACGCTCACGGGCGTCGTGCTCTCGGGCGCGCTCGCCTGCGCGCTCCTGGCGCCGGCGGCCGGCGCGGCGACGACGTCCAAGCCCTACTCCGTGACGCTCTCGCCCGGCTCGCTGCCGGGCGGCAAGCACGATCAGGTGATCACGGCCACCCTGACCAACCGGACGACCACGCAGCAGCTCGGCTCGGCCAACCTCACGAGCCCATTCACCGTGCTCGGCCAGGCCGACAACGTCGTGCGGCTGCGCAACCTCGCGCTGGCGCCCGGCGCCTCCTCCAGCGTCGACATCCACGTCGACGTGCCCTGCACGGCGGGCAGCTACCAGTGGTCGGTCGTCGCCAAGCAGTCCAACGACTTCAACGGCTCAGGGAACGACCTGTCGCTCTCCAACGGCCCGATCCGCTCGGCGGTGACAGCCGGCTGTGCGCTGAGGTTCACGACCCAGCCGCAGGCCGCCCGGGTCGGCCAGACGATCACCGGCACCGCGTTCGATCCGGGGGGCCCAGCGGTGGCCGTGTCCGTCGTCGACGGCGACGGCAACGTGATCGCGACATCGACCGCAGCGGTCACCCTCACGCTCGGGCTCGGGGCTCCCGCGGGCGCGACGCTCAGCGGTACGAAGACGGTCGACGCCGTCGCCGGGGTCGCGCGCTTCACCGACCTGAAGATCAACCTGTCGGGCTCCTACACGCTGGCGGCGACGAGTCCCGGGCTGACGCCGGACACCTCCCCGTCGTTCTCCATCGAGGACGTCGCGACGTTCTGCGCCGCGACCGACGTCGACTGCACGACGGGGAACGTGCCGTATCCCTCGAACGGGAAGTCCAGCGTCAACGCGACCGCCCACGGGACCGCCGTCGGCTACCTCACGCTCTCCTTCCGCCCGGCGGCGCAGCTCGATTGCGCGGGGTACATCGAGAACGCCGGCAACGTGACGCTGGTCGCCGGACCCGACCGCACGAAGCGCCTGACGTTCACGGTCGACAAGTCGGACATGAACTCGACGCCCAACAACGGCGCCGCCCAGCTCGAGATGTGCTTCGGCGCGCCCTACCTGTTCACGACGAAGGCCGGCGGGCAGGCCATGACGGGCCTGCTGCCCGACTGCGGCACGCCGCCGTGCGTCCTCTCGCGCAAGAAGGACCAGGCCGGCGACGGGATCATCGTCGTGCAGGCGCCGGGCGGCACGCAGGACCCGGCGTTCCGGCCGTAACGGCAAGCTACTATCGTTGTCGTAATGAGCCCCGGGCGGATCGTCAGATCGACCCCGTCGACCGCGCCGTTGGGGCCTAGGGTCGCCTCCGCCCACCCCTACCTGCTCGTCAACCAGTTCACCGCCTGGCACGACCTCTTCCAGACGCCGACCGCCGGCGATGCGATCGTCCGCTGCCTCTGGGTCTCCGCCGCCTTCGCCCTGCCCCCGCTGCTGGCCGCCTGGGCCATCTTCAGCCGGCGCGAGGTCGCCAGCTAGGGGCTCAGGCCGCGGCCTGAGCCCCTACCTGGCTCACGTCGCGGCCTGCTGTGTCTGCGGGCGGTACATCGCGAGCCAGATCAGGACCGGCGCCAGGGGAAGCATCATCCGCGGCTCGGCCGAGGGCAGCAGGTGCACCGCGACTCCGACGACGGCGAAGGCCGCGAATGCCCGCGTGACCGGATCAACCCGGATCGCTGCGTAGCGTGCCGTCCGGGCCCGTACCACGCGTCCGGCGGCGCGCGCCACGCCGGCGAGGAGCGCGAGATTGGACGCCCACAGACCGGCCAGCACCGCGGGAGCCAGCTGGAAGCTGAACGGCAGCCCGGCCCACATGCGGGCGAGGTTGGCGACCAGGTTCACGGCGAACTT
>JAOPZW010000422.1 GCA_025963905.1 Solirubrobacterales bacterium
GGCGGGTAGCTCGACCAGTGGCCGCCGGGCGTGATGACCTCGACGACGAGCAGGCGCTCGGCGGGCTGGTCGCCCATGAGGATCTTCTGCACGCGGCGCTCCATGGCGCCCGAGCCGCGGATCTCGAGCTCGACGTCGTCGGGGGCGATCACCCTCGGGTCGAGTCCCGCCGCGCCGTCCGCAGGCGACCAGCAGAGCGCCACCTCCGCCTCGCCGCCGGTGGCGCGCACGGACAGTGCCCGGCCGGCGGGCGCGTACACCGCTGCGGGCAGTCCGTCGAACACGCTCGCGCGCCCGCCGATCGCGTTCCAGCTGCGGTCGCCGGCGGTCGCGTCCACGCGGCCGCTCAGCACGACCACGCACCGCTCGCGGCCCGTCTCCTCGAAGCTGCGCTGCTCGCCGTCGGCGAGCCGGTGCACCTCGAAGCCCACGTACTCCCAGCCGGCCGACTCGGGCGTGACCCGCACCACGGGCTCGCCGGGCCGCGGCTCGGAGGACGGGATCAGCAGATCAGTGGTCTCGGTCATGGGCGGAACCATCCTTGTCGAGTACGTGGTCGATTTCGCTCAGCGTGGGGAAGTCGTCTGCGCAGGCGAGCCGCGATGCCGCGATCGCCCCCGCCGCGTTCGCCGCGCGGATGGTCCGCTCGAGGTCCCAACCGTGGGCGAGCCCGTGCGCGAGCGTGCCGCCGAAGGCGTCGCCGGCGCCGAGGCCGTTCACGACGTCGAGCCGGACGGGCGCGAGGTCCAGGCGCTCGTCGCGCGTGCGCGCGAGCACGCCCTCGGGGCCCTTCTTCACGATCGCGAGCTCCAAGCCGAGCTCGAGCAGCGCGGCCGCGGCCTCCTCGGGGTCGCGTGTGCCGACGGCCATCGCGACCTCGTCCTGGTTTTCCACCGAGACGGTCGCGTGCTCCAGGGCCTCGCGCGCCCAGCGGCCGGCGTCGGCGTCGGACTCCCAGAACACCGGGCGGTGATCGAGGTCGTGGATCGTGATCGGACGCGACCCGCCCCCGGCGCGGCTGCGCTCCTCGAGCATCTCGAGCGTGGTGCTGCGCGCCGGCTCGTCGGAGAGGCCGGTGCCCGTCGTCCAGAACACCGTGGCCTCCCGGACGGCCTGCACGTCGAAGTCCTCGGGGGTGAGGTTCATGTCCGGCGCCTTGGGCTCGCGGTAGAAGAGCAGCGGGAAGTCGTCCGGCGGGTGGATCTCGCAGAACACGATCGGGGTCCGCAGCGAGGGATCGGTGCCCACCCAGCGGGGGTCCACCCCGAACCGCTCGAGCGCCGCGCGCACGAAGGGCCCGAACGGGTCGTCGCCCACCTTCGTGACCACCGCGCTGCGACTCCCGAGCCGCGCGGCTTGCACCGAGACGTTCGTGGCGCTGCCGCCGAGGTACTTGGCGAAGGTTTCGACGTCGGCGAGGCTCACCCCCGACTGCTGGGGGTAGAGGTCCACGCCGACCCTGCCCGTGGTGATCACGTCGAACGCCGCCATCTACACCGTCTCCGCGGCGATCTCCGAGACGCTCACCCAGCGGCGATCGGCCGCCGACCGCTCCATCGCCTCGCATACGGCCTGCACGCGCAGGCCGGTCTCGAGGTCGGGATCCCAGCCGCCGCCGGGCCAGCGCTCGAGCAGGTCGGCCGCCTGGTTCACGAAGCTCGCGTCGTACCCCAGGCCCTGGCCGATCGGCCACCACTGCGCCGCGTACGGGTGGCTGTCGTGCTCGGCTCGGATCACGCGCATGCCGTAGAGATCGTCGTCCTCGCGCGCGTCGCCGTAAAGGAGCTCGTTGAGACGCGGGTAGTCGAAGCGCAGCGTGCCGGCCGTGCCGTTGACCTCCACCCAGAAGTCACACGGGCGGCGGGCGCAGGTGCGCGCCATCTCGAACACGCCGCCGGCGCCGGACGCGAAGCGCACGAGCGCCGACGAAGCCTCGTCCACGTCGACGGCGCGCTGCGAGCGCTGGGTGGTGAACGTGGAGGACTGCGCGCTCACGTCGTCGATGTCCCCGGCCATCCAGAGCGCCATGTCCACCAGGTGCGCCCCGAGGTCCGAGATCGTCGTGCCGCCCAGCGCGCGGTCGAAGCGCCAGTCGAAGGGGATCAGCGGGTCGAGGAACTCGTCGGAGAGGAAGCTCGCGCGGAACAGCAGGACGTCGCCGACACGGCCCTCGTCGATCATCCGCTTCATCAGCGAGACCGCGGGCAGCCGGCGGTAGTTGAACCCGATCGCGTTCGGCACGCCGGCGCGGCGGACGGCGTCCACGGCGGTGAGGGCGCTGTCGTAGCTCGCGGCAAGGGGCTTCTCGCACAGCACCGCCTTGCCCGTCGCTGCGGCGGCGGCCACGATCTCGGCGTGCGTGCCGGGAGGCGTGCACACGTCGACGATGTCGATGCCCGGGTGCTCCACCAGCGCGCGCCAGTCGCCGGTCGTCTCCTCGACGCCGTAGGCGCGCGCCGCCGCCGAGACCGCCTCGGCGTTGCGGCCGCTCATGAGGCGCAGGCGCGGGCGGACCGGCAGGTCGCGGATCCGCGGAGCCGCGGTGTACGCGTACGAGTGGGCCCTGCCCATGAGCCCGTAGCCCACGATGCCGATGCCGACCTCGCGGGTGGCCACGATCACGCCTCGGCCGCGTGCTCGAGCGCCTCGGCCACGCGGCCCGCGGTGGCCAGCGCCGCCACGGCGTCGGCGACGCCGGCGCCCGTCGGCGGGCCACCGCGAACGGCGTCGGCGAAGGCGTCGGCCTGAGCCGCGAGCGCTGCCAGGAACGCCTGCTCGCCGTCGGCGCCCCACATGAAGGCGCAGCGCTCGTAGCCGTCGCGTCCGAAGGCCTCGAACCAGCACGAGTCCTGCTCCCCGAAGTGGCGCCCGAGCGTGATGCTCGCCGCGGTGCCGCCCGACAGCCGGGCCAGCACGACGGCCGAGTCGGGGTCGGCGCGGCCGGCGGCCCCCCCGGGTGCGCCGGCCGGCATCGCCGCCACCTTCTCGAACTCCTGCCCGAGCAGCCACCGGACCTGGTCGAACTCATGCACGCCCATGTCCACGGCGATGCCGCCGCTGTGCGCCCGGAACTCAGCGCCCGGCGGCCGCTCGTCCCACTGGTGAGACGCCACGAGCGTGATCTCGCCGAGCTCGCCGCGCGCGACACGCTCGCGGAGCGCAGCGAGCTCCGGCACGAAGCGACGCCAGTAGCCGACCTGCAGCAACGTGCCGGCCGCCTCCACCGCACGCGCCGCGGCGGTGGCCTCCTCGGTGCTCGTGCCGCACGGCTTCTCACACAGGATGGACACGCCCGCCGCCGCCAGCGTGGTGACCAGGCTCGCGTGCCGGTCGGTGGGCGCCGCGATCAGGACGCCGTCGAAGCCGCCGGCCGTCAGCAGCTCCTCCACCGTCGCGTAGGCCGCGAGGCCGCTCGCACCGACGGCGTCGCGGACAGCCGCGACCGGCTCGACGACGGCGACGGCGCGCGCGCCCCGGCTCCGACCCAGCGCCGCGATGTGCACCTGGCCCATCCGGCCCGCGCCGATGACGGCGATCCGTACGGGTTCGGCGGCCATCGAGGGCTACAGGCCGCGCGCGCGCAGGTACTCGCGGTTGTCCGCCTGCTCGGCGGCCGCCTGCTCCACCGGCTCGTCGGGCTCGGGGATCATGTCCTGCTCGACGACGAGCCAGCCGCTGTAGCCGATCTCGCGCAGCGCGGCGAGTACCTCGTCCATCGCCACGTCGCCGTCGCCGAGCCGGCAGAAGGCCTTGCGCGTCCAGATGTCCATCACCGGCGCGCTGTCGGCCACGATCGCGTCGAGCACGTCCTGGCGCGCGTCCTTCAGGTGCACGTGGTTGATGCGGTCGGCCCAGTCGTGGATCGCCTTGACGGGGTCCCCGCGCCCGAGCAGGAGGTGGCCCGTGTCGAGCGTGAGCCCCACGTCGGTGAGCTCGAGCAGCCGCTCGATCTCCCAGTGCGCCTCGATGTACGTCGCGGTGTGATGGTGGAACGTGGGCTCGTAGCCGCGCTCGCGGCAGCGCGCGACGGCCCGCGCGAGGCCGTCGGCGAAGTTCTTCCAGCCCCGCTCGTCGAGGCCGACGCTCGGATCGAGAGCCGCGCGGCCCGGGTGCGCCGCGCGCTCGGGCGAGCCGGCGTCGGCGAGGGTGGGGCGGGGCTTCACGCGACCGTCCGGGACGGCGTCGAAGACGTCGAGCAGCGTGTCCAGCGAGGGCAGCTCCTCGGCGAGCTTCTCCGGCTCGCTGAACGGCAGCTCGAAGTACCCGCCGGCCAGCGACAGCCCGCGGCTGCCGAGGCGGTCGGCGAGCTCCTGGCCCTTGCCGAGGTAGCCGAGCGGGCCGAGGTCGACGCCCTCGTACCCCGCGCTCGCGACCGCGTCGAGCAGCGTGACCGCGTCGGGGACGTTCGGGTAGACGTCGACCGTGATCTCGAAGGCGCCATAGCTGACGGGCGCGTTGGCGATCAGGATGGGCGCGGAGCCCGGCTCGCGCGCGACCTCGTCACCGATTCCCTGGGTCATGAGCTTCCTCCTCGGAGTGCGGCAACCGCCGCGGGCGGCTGGGTTGGGTTCTCTACGGGCCGGCCGGTGCGATGCGCGCGCGCGACCGCCTCGCAGAGCAGCAGGTCGCGCAGGCCGTCGGCGCCCGATGTGCGCGGCTCGCGGTCGCTCACGATCGACTCGTGGAACTCCACGAGCTCGCGCCGGAACGCCTCGTCGTAGTCGACGACCTCGTCGCGCTCCCAGGCGTGAGCCGTCCCGGGCGCGCCGCCCTCGACCTTGAGATGGGTTGGCGCGCTGCGCAGGAACGGCGACGGGAGCGTGAGCACGAGCCGCTGGTCGGGCCCGTACAGCCCGATCTCCTGCTTGTAGCGGGCGATGCCGGGCAGGTCGACCCACGACAGGTGGCACTCGGCTTCGCCGAAGCGCATGTGCACCGCGATGCACTTCGGGTCGAGGCTGGCGTAGGTGACGGCCGTCGGCTCCCCGAGCGCGCCGCGGAGCATGTTGAACTCGTGCACGAGGTTGTCGAGGAGCATGTTGCGATACGTGAAGCGGTTGGTCTCGTCCGGATCCGAGTCGAGCGCGAGGTCCAGGTGCGGCTTCTCCTCCGCCTCCCACTGGGCGATGAGCTCCGCCGGCGGGGGCGCGCTCGGGCGAACGAGCGGGTAGTGGGCCACGTAGGGCTCGAGCGGCGACTCGAGCGTCTCGACCCGGACGAGCCGCAGGTCGGAGATCTCCGGCACGAGCTCGACGAAGCGCTCGTAGGCGGGGTCGTAGCGCTTCATCGTGCCGACCATCAGGCGCACGCCCGCGGTCTCGGCCGCGGCGAGCATCTCGCCGCACTGGGCCGCGGAGACGGCCATCGGCTTCTCGACGAAGATGTGGATGCCCTTCTCGGCCGCGGCGATCGCCATCGGCGCGTGGTTGCCGGAGATGAGCACCATCACGGCGTCCAGCGGCTCCTCGAGCAGGTCCTCCCAGCGTGTGAACGTGCGAGCTACGCCGTAGCGCTGCGCGCAAGCCCCGGCGACCTCGTCGGACACGTCGCAGAGCGCGGCGATCTCGAAGCGATCGCTCAGCTCTGCCAGATAGGGGAGATGCATGACCTGGGCGATCAGCCCGCATCCGATGACGCCGACGCGCTTGCGCGGTTCCAATCCGCCTTCTCCTGATTCGGTCCTGCTGGAACGTTCCAGCGCATCTAACCGGACGCGTGATCGGGTGTCAAGAACGCGCCTTGACGCGACGCCGACCATGGGAGTACAACTGGCCGCGTGGAGCACTCCAGCACTCGCCCCGTCGTGGGCACGGGCGAGCGGTAGAGGAGGCTCGGTGGCTTCCAGCCCTACCCATCCATCCGGCCGGGACCCCACGATCTTCGACGTCGCGGCGCTCGCCGGCGTCTCGAAGTCGACGGTCTCGAACGTCGTGCGCGGCACCGACGGGGTGTCCGAGACCACGCGCGCGCGCGTGGAGCGGGCGATCGAGATCCTGGGCTATCGGCCCAATGCGCTGGCCCGGCAGTTCGTGCGCCAGCGCACGACGATCCTGGGCGTGCTCGTGGGCGACCTCGACAACCCGTTCTACGGTGACATCGCCAAGCGGGTCGAGCGCGTGGCCTTCCGCAGCGGCTACACGACGATGTTCTGCAACATCGAGGGCGAAGACGACGACTTCGCCCTCTCGCGCGTGGAGGCGCTGCTCGAGCAGCGCCCCGCCGGCGTCGTGTTCCTGGCGTTCTTCGGCCGCTCTCCCGACATCGAGGCCGCGCTCGGCAAGAGCGTCCCGGTGGTGTTCGCGGGGCTCCGCGAGGACTGGGGCGACTCGGTGGCCGTCAGCAACTCGCTGGGCGCCAAGCTCGCGACCCAGCATCTCATCGACCTCGGCCACCGGCGCATCGCGTACGTGACCACACGCGGCGTCGAGCAGCGCGCCGGGCAGGCGCGGCACCGCGGATACCAGTCCGCCCTGCGCGCGGCGGGCGCGCCGGCCGGGCCGCCCATCCACTGGGAGCCCGGCGGCGAGCGGGTCACGATCAAGGGCCGGGAGGCCTCGCTGCGCGAGGAGCTGGGCGGCCCCGACGGCGCGACCGCAATCTTCTGCTCCAACGACATCGGCGCGATCGCGCTGCTCGAGTACGCCGATCGCCACGACATCCGCATACCCGGCGACCTCTCGGTCGTGGGATTCGACGACGTACACCTGGCGTCGCTCGCCCGCATCTCGCTGACCACGGTGCGCCAGCCGCTCGACGAGATCGCGCGCGTGTCGGTCGAGACGGTCCTGGCTCGGATGGCGGGCGACCTCGTGGGCCCGCCGCGCCACCTCCAGGTCAGCCCTTCGCTGGTCGTCCGCGCGTCCACCGCGCCGCCCGCGGCGTAGTCACCGCCGGGCGGAGCGGCCCGGAGCCGCTTCGAGCTCCGCCGGCAGCCGCTCGAGCAGATGTCGCTCGGCGTCGTCGTGGACGAGCGCGAGCGCGCGGAGGTAGGCGTCGCGCGCCTCCGCGGTCGGGGCCACGAAATCGACAGCGTCGCGTCAACGCCCGCGCCACCTTGGCTCTGGCGCACAGCGGCGTAGTGGCTGAACCATGCAGCCAGGAGCGATCACACAGCAGGCCCCGGCGCGGGCGCCCGCCGGCGCGACGCCCGACGCCGACGGCATCGTCCTCGGCGAGGGGCCGGTCCGCGTCGACGCCTACATCGACTTCCTCTGCCCGTTCTGCCGCATGTTCGAGGAGCGCTCGGGCCCCGTCCTGAACCGGCTGCTCGGCGGCGGCGCGATCAGCCTCGTCTATCACCCGCTCGGGTTCCTCGACCGGCTCTCGACGACGCGGTATTCGTCCCGTGCGTCCGCGGCGTCCGGGTGCGCTTCGGATCTCGGGCGCTTCCGCCAGTACAAGGACGCACTGTTCGCCAACCAGCCGCCCGAGGGCGGCCCCGGCCTCAGCCAGGAGCAGCTGATCGAGCTCGGCCGCCTCGCGGGGGTGACCGACCCCGGCTTCGGCACGTGCGTGGCGAACGGCGTGTACCTGCCCTGGACCGAATACGTCACCTTGCGGGCCGCCGAGCGCGGAGTCAGCGGGACGCCGAGCGTCTTCGTCGCAGGCATCCCGGTCCCGGCCAACGGCGATGTGATCGAGGCCGCCGTGGCCGAAGTGGCCGTCAGATGAGCGGCGCCACGTTGGATTGAAACCGGGTCCCGGGCCTGAGAGCATCGCCCCGGGCAATGACCGACACCCGCGCCAGGCAGAGCTCCGGACGACCCGCGGCGGCGATGACCGCGCATCAGGTCACGGCGCGGATGAGGGTCGTCTTCGACGCGCGCCTGCCACACGCGCGCTGGGGTCCGCTCTTTCACGTCTTCTGCCTGGAGCAGCCCGGCGTGCGACTGGATTGGCAGCCCACCGGGTTTCCGAGACGCGACCAGTCGCTGCTCCAAGGTGCGGATGTGGGCCTGTTCCTGGAGCCGCCGCCAGAGGCGGGTCTCCGCCAGTTCACCATCGATGCGAGCTCGATGGTCGTCGTCGTCGCAGCGGGCGATCGCCTCGCTCTCAACGACGACCTCAGCGTCGCCGACATCCTCGACTGCCCTTTTCCCGGCGGCCCGAGCCTCGATCCCCAATGGACGGCGTTCTGGACGCTCGACGCGCAACGCGGGGGGCCGCCGAACCGCACCGACGATGACGTCAGGTCCGCGGAAGACGGACTCGAGGTCGTCGCGGCGGGCCGCGCGATCGCCACGATTCCCGCCTGGGTCGCAGGCGGCCTGGCACATCCGGGCGTGGTCGCGCTTCCGCTGCGTGACGGACCGCAGGTCAGGACGCGCCTCGTCTGGAATGCGGACGACGGCAATCCCACCGTCCGTTCCCTGGTCGATCTCGCGACCGCGTGGACGTCCGACGGCGGAGCGGACCCGACCCGGCCGTAACCCGGCGCTCACCCCTCGGTCAGGCGACCGAGCAGCACGAGCGCCTCGCCCAGCAGCTCCCGCTCCCGCGCATCGAGTTGCCGGTCGAGCGCCCGCGTCAGCCAGTCCTCGCGGCGGGCACGTGATGTCTCGAGCGCTGCCAGCCCGGCGGTCGTCGGCTCGACGAACGACCGGCGCCTGTCGGCGGGATCCGGCCGGCGGGTGACGAGGCCCGCGTCCTCGAGGTCGTGGACGATCTGGGCCATCGACTGCGGCCGCATGCGCTCGGCGGCGGCCAGGTCGCTGATGCTCGCGGGCCCCTCGCGGTCGACCCGGCTGAGCACGGTGAGCTGGCTGAACGGGGGCCCGGGCTCGGCGCGCAGGCGCCGGATGACCCGGCCGACGGTCTCGCGGAGCTCGTGCGCGAGGGCCGCGGTCGTCATCGCTTCGGTCGGCATGGCGGCAGTGTAGACCAGTCGACAGGCAGACTGTACAGGCACCCTGTAGACTTTGGGGTTCTGCGCTCCGTGCACCCCGACCGCTACAAGTGGATCGCCCTGTCGAACGCGACGCTGGCCGTGCTCCTGGCCACGCTGGACGGCTCGATCACGATCATCGCGATGCCCGACATCTTCCGGGGCATCCACCTCGACCCGCTGGTGCCGGCCAATTCCTCGTACCTGCTGTGGATGATCCTGAGCTACCTCGTGGTCACCAGCGTGCTCATCGTCAGCCTGGGGCGGCTGGGGGACATGGTCGGCCGAGTGAAGATCTACAACCTCGGCTTCGTCATCTACACGGTGGCGTCGCTGCTCCTGGCGGTGGACTGGATGACCGGGCGCAGCGGCGCGATCTACCTGATCGGCTTCCGGGTCCTCCAGGGCATCGGCGGGGCCTGCCTGCTGGCCAACGCGGCGGCGATCATCACCGACGCCTTCCCGGCCCGCCAGCGCGGCATGGCGCTCGGCATCAACAACATCGTCGGCGTCAGCGGAACGTTCATCGGGCTCGTCCTGGGCGGCGTGCTCGCACCGATCGACTGGCGGCTGGTCTTCCTCATCTCCGTGCCGGTCGGCATCTTCGGGACGGTCTGGGCCTACCTCGGCCTGCGCGAGGTGAGCACTCCGCGGCGCGCGCCGATCGATTGGGCCGGCAACGTGACCTTCGCACTCGGCCTGATCCTCATCATGGTCGCGGTCACCTACGGCATCCGCCCGGCGGGCGGACACCCGATCGGCTGGGCGAGCCCCCGCGTGCTCGGCCTGCTCGGCGGCGCGATCGCCTGCCTGGTCGCCTTCATGCTCGTCGAGCGCTCGTCGGCGAACCCGATGTTCCGCCTGGCGCTCTTCCGCATTCGCGCCTTCACGTTCGGCACGCTCTCGACGTTCCTCTCGTCGGTGGCGCGCGGGGGGCTGATGTTCATGCTGATCATCTGGCTGCAGGGGATCTGGCTGCCTCAGCACGGCTACGCCTTCACCGACACACCGCTGTGGGCCGGCATCTACATGCTCCCGCTGACGATCGGGCTGCTGATCGCCGGGCCGACCTCCGGCTACCTGTCGGACCGCTTCGGGGCGCGTCCGTTCTCGACGGCGGGGATGGTTCTGACCGCGGTCGGCTTCGTGCTCCTGATGCTGCTGCCGACCGACTTCTCCTACGCGGCGTTCGCGGCCGTGCTGCTGCTGATCGGGGTCTCGATGGGGCTCTTCGCGTCGCCCAACCGCGCGGCGGTCATGAACAGCCTCCCGCGCGAGCACCGCGGCGTGGGCGGGGCGATGAACCAGACGTTCCAGAACTCGGCCCAGGTGCTCTCGATAGGGATCTTCTTCACCCTGATGATCATCGGGCTGGCATCGACGCTGCCCGCGACGATGTCGGCTGGGTTGCAGGCCCACGGCGTCGACGCGGCGACGGCGCACCAGGTGGCCACCCTGCCACCGGTGTCGATCCTGTTCGCCGCGTTCCTGGGCTACAACCCGATCCAGCACCTGCTGGGGCCGCACGCGCTGGCCGGGCTGTCCGCCCACGACCAGTCGGCGCTCACCGGGAGCACCTTCTTCCCGACGCTCATCTCCGGCCCGTTCCAGGACGGGCTGCACGCGGCGTTCCTGTTCGCGATCGTCGCCTGCCTGATCGCCGCCGCCGCATCGCTGCTGCGCGGCGGCCGCGCGATCGACGACGGTGAGGCATCGGAGACGCCGCGCGGCGCCGAGTCGCGGGCTCAGGTGGCCGCCGGGACGTAGTCGTCAGCGTCGGTCGAGACCGCGAGGTCGTGGTGGGCCTCCACGAAGGCCAGGCGCTCGGCGAGCGCCGTGTGGACCAGCTTGTAGGCATCGGACCCGAGGAGGAGGCGGCGCGGCGTCTCCTCCGCGTCGGCCGCGTCGATCATCGCGCGGGCCATCTTGCGGACATCGCCGGGGATGGCTGACGCCGTCCGGCTCGCGGCCAGCTCGCGCACGCGCGCCGCCGGTGTTGCAGCGTAGGCCTCGCTGGCCGGGGCCATCGCCAGCGAGCGGCCCGCGAAGTCGGTCCGGGCGCCCCCGGGCTCGACGAGGCAGGTCTGGATCCCGAACGTCGCGACCTCCTGGCCGACCGAGTCGAGGAAGCCCTCGATCGCCCACTTGCTCGCGTGGTAGAGCGACATGCCGGCATACGCCATCTGGCCGCCCATGGTCGACAGCTGCAGGATCTTGCCGCCGCCCTGGGCGCGCAGGTGGGGGAGGACTGCGCGGGTGAGCTGGATCGAGCCGACCACGTTGGTCTGGAGCTGGTGCTCGATCTGCTCGTCGGTCAGCTCCTCGGCGGCGCCCAGCAGGCCGTAGCCGGCGTTGGAGACCACGACATCGATGCGGCCGAGCTCAGCGAACGCGGCGTCGACGACCGCGCGGATCGCCGCGGTGTCGGTGACGTCGAGCCGGCGGATCCAGAGCTGGTCGGGGTACCGCGCGGCGAGTGCGTCGAGCGCCTCCGTGCGGCGCAGCGTCGCGGCGACGCGGTCGCCCCGGGCCAGCAGCTGCTCGGCGAGCTCGTGACCAAAGCCGGTCGACGTGCCGGTGATGAACCAGGCCTTGGACACGGGTGAGACCTTTCGGGGTAGGGGCAAGTAACTAACGAGATACTTACATGGAGATGGTCGCGATGTCAACACCTGGTTACAGCTCTAGAATCGGGGCATGGCGACATCGGCACGCGAGACCGCGTCCCGCCCGCGGGACGCCAAGGCGACGCAGGAGCGCCTGCTGCTTGCAGCCGTCGACGAATTCGCCGAGCGGGGCCTGGCCGGCGCGCGCATCGACCGCATCGCGGAGAGGGCCGACGCCAACAAGCGGCTGATCTACGCCTACTTCGGCAACAAGGACGACCTCTTCGACGCCGTGCTGGCGCGGACGCTCGGGGTCCTCACCGAGTCCGTGCCGTTCACCCCCGAGGACCTGCCGGGCTACGCCGGAGCGCTGTTCGACGAGCTGGCCCGCCAGCCCAAGGTGCTGCAGCTCGCCACCTGGCGCAACTTCGAGCGCACGGCGGCCTCCGAGCGCGAGCGGGCTTCCTACGCCGGCAAGCTCGCGGCGATCAAGAGAGCCCAGAGAGCCGGCACGGCCGACGCCGCGATCCCGGCGCCTGACCTGCTCGCGATGCTCATGAGCCTCGTGACCAGCTGGCTGTCGGCGCCTACGGCGCTCAAGGAGCTCGGCCGCAGCGCCGACCCGATGGCCGCCCGTCGCCTGAGGCAGCACCGCCAGGCGCTCGTCGAGGTTGTCGCGCGCGCCTTCGGGCCGCGGTGACACCTGGCCGTCGCGATGAGCTGCTGCTCCGTCGCGGGTCTCTGCCCATGAGGCGACGACCCGAGAGGACCATGAGATGCCGGACCGCAGCGATCGCAAGAGCCTGGCGCGGAGCGCCTATGAGGCCTACGAGGCCAACGACCGGGACCTGATCGACAGCCTGCTCGCCGAGGACTTCGCCTTCTACAGCCCCCCGGATCCCGGTATCGATCGTGAGACGTACTTCGAGCGCTGCTGGCCCAACGCCCAGCGTCTCGAGCGATTCGCGTTCGTCCGGCTCATCGAGGACGGGGACGAGGTCGTCGTGACCTACGAGGCCACCCGGGCCGACGGCACGCGCTTCCGCAACACCGAGGTCCTCGGCTTCGAGGGCGACAAGATCAAGCGGACGGAGGTGTACTTCAGCTGGAACCTCGATTGACGCCGAGTCGCGGCCGGGGCTACGCCACCTTCCGGTACGTGACGCCGTCGTCGGCTTCCCAGGTGGAGCCGTCCGGTGCCTTCTCCCACCGGCATGCGATGGTCCTGCGGTCGTCGGCCCGCCGCTGCTCCCAGGCGTCGTCACGGAGGGTCATCTCGTAGACCCGCTGTTCGCCGCGCCCGTCGAAGTAGTGGCGGTGGAAGGTCTCGGGCTCGTCGCCGGCGCCGATGATCGCGATGCCGTCGAACGCCTGCGGAACGGTCCACCGCTCGATCAGGAACGCCCGTCCCTTCAGCCACTCGAACGTGACCCGCGCCTCGCCGGGCCAGGGCGGCCCGTCAGCAGGCCCGGCCTCCATCGTCCACTCCCCGACCAGCACGTCGAGTCGGTCGAGCGCTGGGTTTCGGCCTGGGGGCTCCAAGGCTTCTCCAGTCACGCCTTCAGGCTGGCAGACGGCGAGAGCGTGACCGCGCGCAGCGTAGGCCACGCGAGCAGGGCGAACGCGACTGCGAGGCCGGCGACGGCGAGCATGGCCCCGGGGAGACCGACCGCGCCCGCCCAGCGTCCCACGTACACCGGGCCGGCCAGAAACCCCGTGTAGGCGACCGTCGTGACCACCGATGTCACGGCGCCGCGGGCTGCCCGCGGGCGTGACCGGCGATGAGGGATGCAGCGGCAGGGTTCGACTCGACGTGCGCCGCGCGGCCAAGGTCGTCGCGACCGCCACGAACCGGCTGCGCGCGACCACCGGCGCCTGCACCTACGCGCGGACGATCCGCATCCCCGCGACCGTGGCCCGCGGGCCACGCCCGGCCAAGCTCGTCGTCAGCGCGCGCTTCGTCGGCAACCAGCGGCTGCTGCCGCAGCGATCGCGTCAGGTCACGCTCCGGCTCGCGTGAGGACCAAGCCCGTTTCCCGGCCGCTTCGCCGGGTAGGGCCTCACCATGGCGCAATGTGAGGTCTGCGGCAACGACTACGACAAGGCGATGGAGATCTCCATCGCCGGTGCGAGTCACGTGTTCGACTCCTTCGAATGCGCGATCCACGCGATCGCGCCCCGCTGTGAGCACTGCGACTGCGCGGTGATCGGCCACGGCGTCGAGGCGGATGGCCGCTTCTTCTGCTGTGCCCACTGCGCGCGCGAGAGCGGCTACACCGCGCTCAACGACCGCGTCGGGCCGGCAGTCGCCTAGCGCCGGAAACGCTCGTCCCCAGCAACGGCGGCCGTGCGGGCGGTCGTCGTTGACTACGAATCCGGCCTGGTGCGTTCCCGGCGGCGCCGGGGGATGACCCCGGGCGGTCAGCGGTCGCACGCCGCCCGGCACACGTCTTGACCGGTTTCGGCGACCGGCCTGGCGTGAGAACGGACGCCGAACCAAATGCCCTGACGGCCACGCACCCCGCCGACCGGCCTCTGTGGCCGGCGGTCCAGCGGCCAGGGCGCCGTCCCGCCTGCGCGCGGGAAGGAGGCACGATGAAGACGAAGACCTTGAGCGCGTCATCGCGATCGACCGCTTCGACTACCGGCTCCAGATGATGGAGCAGCACATCGGCGCGGAAGTCATCAACTACGAGCAGACGAGCGTCGACGGCGAGCCGCGCGAGCGCACCGGCGGCCGCGGGCCCGACGTCTGCATCGAGGCGATCGGGATGGAGTCGCACAGCCCCGGCCCGCAGTACCGCGTCGAGCAGCTCAAGCAGCAGACCCGCGTCCTGCAGACCGACCGCGGTCACACCCTGCGCGAGATCATCACCGCCTGTCGCAAGGGCGGCAGCATCTTCGTGCTCGGCGTCTTCGCGGGGACGGTCGACAAGTTCCCGATGGGCGCGTTCATGAACAAGGGCCTCTCGATGCGATCGGCCCAGCAGCACGGCGAGCGCTACGTCCCCATGCTGCTGGAGCGCATGGTGAGCGGCGAGCTGAAGACGGCGCACCTGATGACCCACCCGATGACGCTCGAGGACGGGGCGCGGGGCTACGACCTCTTCAAGAACAAGAAGGACAACTGCCTGCGCTCGGTCTTCGCGCCGAACGGCTTCGACGGGGACGGCGCCGCCGGCTGAGGGCTCGTCCATCCGGCGCTCTGCGGGGCGCGGCGGCGCAGCGGCATGAACCGCCGGATCCCGGCGTCATGGGACTCCGCGCCGCGACCGCATCCGCGGCTTCGGTCACCTCCTCCAGTTCACAAGGCCTCCTCACACAACTCCAACTCTTCTCACAGGGAACTCCTACGGAGGGCGGAGGTGCGCACGAGGAGAGCCCGGGACCGTGTCGGCCATGGCCGTCGATATGGACGCCGCTGGCACGGCGATCGCCGTCGCCCCCGCGACCACCTGGACCCTGTCCGACGTGCTGCGCGACACCGCTGCGCGCCACCCGGGAAGGATCGCCATCGACGCCGACGACGCGCGACTGACCTACGAGACGCTGCTCGCGTCGGCTGCCGGCCTCGCGCAGCGGCTGGCGGGCGCCGGCATCGGGCCGGGCGACCGCGTCGGGATCCGCGTCCCGGGCGGCACAGCCGAGCTCTACCTGGCGATCCTGGGCGTCCTCGAGGCGGGCGCGGCCTATGTGCCCGTCGACGCCGACGACTCCGCCCACCGTGCGGAGACCGTCTGGCGCGAGGCCGGCGTGTGCGCCGTCCTGGAGGAGGGCCTGCAGCTCACGGTCCGCGCGCCGGCATCGGGGCGCGACGCGCCGGCCGGTCCCGACGACGACGCGTGGATCATCTTCACGTCCGGCTCCTCGGGCCCACCGAAGGGCGTGGCTGTCACCCACCGCAACGCCGTGGCGTTCGTGGAGGCCGAGGCCCGCCTGTGGACGGTGCTGCCCGAGGACCGCGTCCTGGCCGGGCTGTCGGTCGGGTTCGATGCCAGCTGCGAGGAGCTGTGGCTCGCCTGGGCCAACGGCGCCGCGCTCGTGCCGGCTCCGCGCTGCGTCGTCCGCTCGGGTGCCGACCTCGGACCGTGGCTGGCCGAGCGCGGCGTCACCGTCGTCTCCACGGTCCCGACGCTCGCGGCCATGTGGGACGACGATGTGCTGGCCGGGGTCCGGCTGCTCATCACCGGCGGGGAGGCGTTGGGCGAGGAGCTGGCCTGGCGGCTGGCACGGGGTCGTGAGGTCTGGAACACGTACGGGCCGACGGAGGCGACCATCGTCTCCACGGCCGTCCGCATACAGCCGGGGGAGCCGGTCACGATCGGCTTGCCGCTGGCCGGCTGGCAGGTGGCGGTGGTCGACGCGGCCGGTGCTCCGGTGCCCTTCGGCGAGCCGGGTGAACTGGCGATCGGCGGCGTCGGGCTCGCCCGCTACCTGGATCCCGAGCTCGACGCGGAACGTTTCGTGCCCAATCCCGCGCTGGGATGGGAGCGCGCCTACCGCACCGGGGACATCGTGCGCGAGACGCCGTCCGGCCTGGCTTTCGTGGGCCGTCGCGACGACCAGGTCAAGCTCGGCGGGCGCCGCTTGGAGCTCGGGGAGGTCGACGCTCACCTGGCGTCCGCCCCGGGCGTCCGCGCTGCGGCGGCGGCGGTCCGGCGCAGCGAGGCCGGCAACGAGGTCCTCGTCGGCTACGTCTCCGGTGAGCTCGACCCCGCCGCGGTCCGCCGGCACCTCGCGCCGCGGATGCCGGGCGGGATCGTGCCGCTGCTCGTCGTGCTCGACGAGCTGCCCGTCCGCACCTCCGGCAAGGTCGACCGCGCCGCCCTGCCGTGGCCGCCGCCGGCGGCGGCCGCCGGCTCCTTCGAGGGTGGCGCCCTCGAGGGCACGGCCACCTGGCTGGCCGAGTGCTGGACGCGCCAGCTCGGGCCCCTGCCGCTGGGCTGCGCGAGTGATTTCTTCGAGCTCGGGGGCTCCTCGCTGGCGGCCGCCAGGCTCGTGTCCGAGGTGCGCACGCGCTTCCCGGGCGTCGCGGTCGCCGACGTCTCCGAGCATCGCCGCTTGGGCGCGATGGCCGCGCGACTCGACGCCCTCGGCGAGCGGCGGGGCGAGCGCGTCGCCGAGCGCACGGCGCCGCCGAGACGGTGGGCGGCGGCGCAGGTGGCCGGC
>JAOPZW010000474.1 GCA_025963905.1 Solirubrobacterales bacterium
GAGTCGACCGACAGGCGCTTGGCGCGCGACTTGCCGAACGACATCACCTTGGAGCCGCCGCCCTGCACCTGGTTCATGAGGAAGATCCAGAACCCGATGAAGATGAGGAACGGCAGGACGTAGGTCAGCAGCGACAGCCAGCCGTTGGTCTTCGTGCCCTGGACGTTGTATTCGGCCAGCTTGCCCTGGGCCTTGGCGGCCTCGAGCTTGGCGTCCAGCCGGTCGGCGGAGCCGTTGGTGTAGCCGGTCTCGTACGTCTGCCCGCTGCGGAGCTTCACCGTGATGGTGTTGTCCTTGGTCTTGAGGTCGACGCTCTTGACGTCGCCCTGCTGCAGCTGCTGCACGAAGTCGCCGTACGTCGGCGTCGGCTGCTGCGACCCCGGACTGATGAGCTTCTGGGCGAAGAACGCCAGCACCACCACGATGAGGATGGGAAAGGCAGCGCTCTTGAAGAACCTGCTCATGAGCTCCTCGTGGCGCCTTCTGCGCCGGTGTTGACGGGATTCAGCACGGTGTCAAGGGTAACAGCACGTTCTGGGCCTCCTCGGGGGTTGCGGTCCACCCCGGGATGGGGGCCCTTACTCCACCAACGCCGCGACGTACGGGAGGTTGCGGTAGCGCTCCGCATGATCGAGGCCGTAGCCGATGGCGAAGCGGTCCGGGATCTCGAAGCCGACGAACCGGATCGGCAGCTCGACCTTACGCCGGTCGGGCTTCGTCAGCAGCGCGCAGACGTCCAGCGAGGCGGGGTTGCGCGCGCCGAGGTTGCGCATCAGGTACTGCAGCGTGAGGCCCGAGTCGACGATGTCCTCGACGATGAGGACGTGGCGACCCTCGATCGGGGTGTCGAGGTCCTTGAGGATCCGCACGACCCCGCTGGAGTCGGTCGCCGACCCGTAGGAGGCGACCGCCATGAAGTCGACCTCGACCGGGATGTCGATCGCGCGCATGAGATCGGCGAGGAAGAAGACGGCGCCCTTGAGGACGCCCACCAGCAGGAGGTCCCGGTCGGCGTAGGCATCGCTGACCTGCTGTCCGAGATCGCGGACGCGCTGCTTGAGGTCGTCGGGCTGGACGAGGATCTCGCCGATCTTCGGGTCGCGCATGGGGCGCGCAGTGTAGTGGCGGTCGGGCCCACGTCCGGGCGCCGCCGCCTGGTCAGGGCCGGGCCCGAAGCGGCGGCGTCGGGCCGAAGCGCAGCACGCCGTCCTCGACCAGCGCCCGGGCGCCGTCCCCGAGGTCGAGCGCGCCGCCCCCGCCGCCCAGCGCGAGGATGTCGGCCAGGCGGCCCGGCGCCCGCGCGCACAGCGCGCCCGTGGCGTCCTCGGCGAGGCGCCGCACCACGAGACGCGCCAGCGCGGCCGGGAGCTCGGCGAGGTGCTCCAGCGAGATGCGGTCTCGGCCGGCCAGCGCGGTCTCGACGACGACGTCGAGGACCTCGGCCTCCTCGCGCAGCAGCGCGGCCGTGCGCAGCACGTTGTCCTGGGCGCGCGGATCCACGTCGCGCAGCGCGGCCAGCAGCCCGGCGCGCACCCGGCCGCGGGCGAAGGCGTCGCTCTCGTTCGTGGCGTCCTCGCGCCACGCCAGGCCGCGCCACCGGCACCACGCGGCCGTGTCCTCGCGGTCGAGCCCGGCGCGCAGCAGGGGGCGCACGAGCAGGCCGGCCTCGTCGGGCATCCCCAGCAGGGCCCGGCGGCCCGGCGAGACGGCCAGGCGGTAGAGGATGGTCTCGGCCTGGTCGGTGGTGGTGTGGCCGGCCGCCAGCCGTGCCCCGGTGGCCGCGGCCAGCCGGGCGCCCGCGCCGTAGCGGACGTCGCGCGCCCATGCCTGGAGGTTGCCGGAGTCCTCGGGGCGCTCGGCGCGCTCGACGTCGAAGCCGATCCCCAGGCGCTCGCACAGCTCGGCGCAGTGGTCCTGGTCGGCGTCGGCCTCGTCGCGCAGGCCGTAGTTGACGTGCAGCGCGTGCACCGCCCCGGGACCGCAGACCTCGGCGGCGAAGTCGAGTAGGCAGACCGAATCGCGCCCGCCCGACATTAGGACGACCGTCCGGCGCCCCGGCGCGAGCAGCCCGCCCGCGCGGACGCGCTCGAGCACCGCCTGCTCCTGGTCGCCCATCGCCGCCGAGGCTACCGCCCGGCCTTCGGCGGCGGACTACCGGCTGTGCCCGGCCTGCAGCATCTCGCGCCAGCGCTCGGGCGCGACGGCCGACGGCTCGGTCTCGGCCATGAAGTCGGCCAGCGCCTCGGTGAAGCGCACCGGCTCGTCGCGATGCGGAAAGTGCCCGGCGCCGTCGAAGATCTCCAGGCGACTGCCGGGGATCGCCGCGTGCGCGGCTCGGCCATGGGCGGCGGGGATCAGCGGGTCGCGCGCGCCCCACACGATCAGGGTCGGCACCTCGCCGGCGAGGTACAGGCGATCGGTGGCGGAGACGCGCTGGCCGTGGGGGTCGATCGCCGCGCGCACCGTGTGCACGAACGCCATCCGGGCGTGGGCGTCCCCGAGCGAGGCCACGCCCGCGGCCACGCCGGCGAGGTCCTCGCCGGTGCGGATGCCCAGGCGCCCCAGCGCACCGCCGACCGCCGATCCCGCCGAGCGCAGCCAGGAGCCGCCCAGCAGCGCGAGCACGAGCTCCGAGCCCGGGAGGCTCGCCGAGCGCAGGAGCGGGTGGACCTCGCGGCCCAGGCCGCCGCTCGACACCAGGACCAGGCGCTCGATGCGCTCGGGGAACTGGTAGGCGAACTGCATCGCGATGCCCCCGCCGAGCGAGTGCCCGGCGACCGTGGCCCGCTCGTGGCCGAGCGCGACGAGCAGGTCGCGAACGCCGCTGGCGTAGGCGCCCAGCGAGTAATCGCCGCGCGGCTTGGCGGAGCCGCCGTGACCGAGCATGTCGGGAGCGATGATCGTGTGGTGGCGCGCCAGGGCGTGCGCCACGGGCGCCCACGTGTCGGCGGCGCTGGCGATCCCGTGCAGCAGCACGAGCGGTGGTCCTTCGCCGCTGAGGTGGTAGCGGACGGGATGGCCGTGCAGGGTGATCTCGCGGTCGGCGAAGGTCGTCATGCGGGCTCCTGAATTGGGAACTCCATGTTTCCAGATACCCCGCGGCTGCTGTACCGTCACACCGTGACCCAGCGAACCGCCGCCCGCAAGGGCCGCCGCTACGCCGGGATGCCTCCCGGCGCGCGCCTGGCCGCACGGCGCGAGCGGCTGCTCGACGCCGGCCTGGAGCTGTTCGCAACGCGCGGCTACGGCGCCACCTCGATCGGCGCGCTGTGCCGTGCGGCGAAGGTGGCGCCGCGCTCGTTCTACGAGGCGTTCCCGGGGCGCGAGGCGCTGCTCGCCGCGCTGCTGGACCGCCTCGCCCGCGAGCAGCTCGAGGCCGTGGCCGACGCGATCGCCGGCCGCCCCCCCGATGACGTCGAGGCGCGCGCCCGTGCCGGCCTCGAGGCGTTCGCCCACGTGCTGACCGGCGACGAGCGCAAGGCCCGCGTACAGCTCGTCGAGGCCGTCGGAGTCAGCCCGGCGCTCGAGCGCCGGCGGCGCCAGGCGATCCACGCCTTCGCCGACCTCGTCGCCGCCGAGCTCATCCGGCTGGCCCGGGCCCGGGCGATCCCGCCCCGCCCGGACGGGGACGTCGCGCTCGCCGCGCTGGCGCTCGTCGGCGCCGCCGGGGAGCTGCTGGTCGACTGGGTCCACGCGCCGG
>JAOPZW010000487.1 GCA_025963905.1 Solirubrobacterales bacterium
CCCCCGACGCCGTCGTCGCGAACGACGAGCTCGACGCCCGCATCCCTGGGGTCCACGTCCACCTGGACCACCGAGGCGTGCGCGTGCTTGGCCGCGTTCGCGAGCGCTTCGGAGACGACGTAGTACGTCGCCACCTCGACGCGCTCGGGCAGGCGCCGGTCCACGTGGACCGCGAGCTCGACGGGCACGGGAGAACGACGGGCGAGCGTGTTGAGCGCGGGCCGGATCCCGCCCGTGGTGAGCACCACCGGATGGATGCCGCGCGAGATCTCGCGGAGCTCGTCGACGGCGGCCGCGAGGCCGGTTGCCGTCGCGGCGATGCTCGCTCGAAGCATCGGCAGCTCCGGCGGCACGTCGGCCTCCGTCGCTCGCAGCACGAGGCCGAGCGCCACGAGCCGCTGCTGGGTGCCGTCGTGCAGGTCACGCTCGATGCGGCGGCGGCTCTCGTCGGCGGCGGCCACCAGCCGTGCGCGGGAGGCGGCGAGCTCGGCGCGGTTCTGGGCATTCGCGATCGCGGTTGCGACGAGCTCCGTGAACTTCGCCATGCGTTCCTCGGTGTCCGGAGGCAGAGGCGCGCTGTTCAACGTCACGATCATCGCCCCCCACAGGGAGCCCTCGACGACGATCGGGCTGGCGACCGTGGACCACGGTGGCATCGACGCCAGGGCCGCGGCGACGGCGCTCCGGTAGGCATCGCCCTCCTTGCGCGCGGCGCGGCCGGTCCGCCACACGGCAGTCGCCGCATAGGCGTCGTCGACCTCCCAGCGCGACCCGAGCGGCAGCTCCGGCCGGACCGTCGCCATCCCCGCGAGGATCCCGACGCCGTCCGGCTCGAAGCGGAGCACGGCGGCATCGTCGGCGACCAAGACGCGCCCGACCTCCTTGGCCACTGCGGAGAAGATCTCGGCAGCAGAGACCCCGCGCGCGACGAGCGTCGCCACACGGCGCAGCGCGGCCTGCTCGTCGGCGAGCACCCGCAGCGCCTCCCGGCCCGCCTCGACCATCCGTTGCGCCTCGCGCAGCTCGCCCTCGGCGTGCCGGCGGTCCGTCACGTCCCGGGCCGCGGAATAGACCAGGCCCTCCTGCGGCACGGGCCGGGCGTTCCATTGCAGCCAGCGCACCGAGCCGTCGGCGCGGATGTAGCGATTCTCGAACTCGACGACCTCGTGCCCGCGGGCGAGCGTTGCGATGGCCTCGCGCGTGCGCCGGCGGTCGGCCGGATGGATGAAGTCCGTGAATGGCCGCGACAGCAGCTGCTCGCGGGAGTAGCCGAGCGCGCGCTCGAACGCGGGGTTGACGCGCTTGAGGTAGCCGTCGAGGCCCGTCACGCAGAGCAGGTCGAGCGAGAGATCGAAGATGCGCTGCGACTCTCGCCGAGCCGTCCGGTGCCGGAGCGCGACGAGCACGCGGAAGGCGAGCCTCAGCGAGCCCGCGCAGCGAAGCCAAGAGCGCCTCAAGGGTGGGCGTGATGATATGCCGCGCCCGAGCGCTGACAAGCGGCTGCCGAGGCACCGAGACGACTGAATAGCTGAGCACCTCTTCAGATCTTCTCCAGGCGATGGCACACGGACAACATCGATCCAGACCCTCAGGACCCAGCACGACGACCACGGGCACGACGACCACGCGCACACCCACTGAGCTGCGGTGTTTCACCGCACCTGTGAGATCGCTGAGAAAAAGAGATAACGACACACCGGTCGTCACCAGACCCGGGGCTGGCCCACTCCCTCGAGGCGCTCAGCGAGCGAGCCGGATTCAGCGTGCGCCACCTCACGCGCGTGTTCCAGCGCGAGCTGGCGTCACCCCCGGGCGCTACGTCGAGTCCGTCCGCGTCGAAGCCGCCAAGGCGCGCCTGCAGCGCAGCGACGAGCCGCTCGCGACGATCGCCCGTGCCCGCGGCTTCGGCTCCGACGAGACGATGCGCCGCGCGTTCTCGCGCGGGCTCTCAGCCACGCCCGCCGTCTACCGCGAGCGCTTCCGCACCACCGGTGTCGCAACCGGCAGCGCCGCCGCGCCGAGCAGCCAGACGTAGCGACACCGTCGCCGCAGGCCGGTCAGGCCCGCGGCGGCGGCGGCTCTGTTCGCGATGCCCACAGGCGCGAAGTGTCACGAAGCGACCTGGTCCCCCAATGTGTTGCTACCAGGGGACGTCTGATTATTCGTATTGACGAAAGTGGTCGGGGCGCTGGTGATGTACGTAGCCCCGATTACCGTGTCAGTGGGCCGAGCGGCCGTGGCGGCGCCCGCGGCGGAGACCGGGGCGGCGATCGCGATCGCACTCAGGAGGGTCGCGACTCCCATGAGACGCTGTCCGGTGGGCTTCATGATGAACCTGCCTTTCCATCTGTGTCCGGGTACTTGTCGCTTATGACCCGTCACAGCGGTCGACGGTTCAGCTTCCGCGCCGTGCGTGGGAATTCGTTTCCCGGCGGACATTCGATGGCCGGGTCTGAACCTCTTCGGGGCTCGACCGGGTCAAACCGCGCATGAGCGACCTCTTCTATCGCATGCGTTCCTGCCGTGAGTGTCGGTGGGCGAAGGGCCACATGTCGGACTATCTCGACGAAGAGCTTCCCTCGAGCCGGCGCACGCGGATGGAGCGGCACGTCGAGGTGTGCCCGAAGTGCCATCGGACGCTCGCCGTCCTGCGCCGGATGCTCGGTGCGTTGCATCGCCTGCCGCCCTCCGCCGGCGGAGCCGACGCGCGCCAGATCGCCGCTTCCGTGCGCCGGCGACTGGGAGAGCCACCGCCCCCGTGATCGGACCTTGGACCGGCTGCGGCCAATCCAAGGTTCAGCTCTTGACCCGCCGCCGCGGGTCAAAGCTCCTGGTACGAAGCG
>JAOPZW010000493.1 GCA_025963905.1 Solirubrobacterales bacterium
TCGGCGCGGCGGACGCGCACGAGGTCGGTGGAGTGGCGATAGGGCACCAGCTCGGCCTTGAGCGACCGGCGCACGCGCTCCATCTCGGCGGCCATCTCCTCGCGCATCTGCGCGCTGCGGCGCTCGAGCGCCTCGAGGCGACGCGTCGCGCGGTCGAGCTCCTCCTCCAGCGCGAGTACGCGCTCGACGCCCGCGAGGTTGAGCCCGAGCTCGTTCGTCATCTCCTGGATCCGGCGCAGCTTCTCGACGTCGGCCTGGGAGTACAGCCGCGTGCCCTTGGGCGAGCGCTTGGGCTCGATCAGCCCGCGCGCCTCGTACATGCGCAGGGTCTGCGGATGCATCTCGGCGAGCTCGGCGGCCACCGAGATCATGAAGACCCCCCGGTCGACAGAGACCGTGACGCGGGTGGCGGTGCGCCGGCGCATGCCCATCAGGCCGCATCCCCCGCGCTGGTGAACAGCTCGGCTCGCGGGTTGCCGTTCATGACCTCCGACAGCTTGTCGACGGCCTCGGACTGCTCGGCGCTGAGGCTCGCAGGGACATCGATGACGAAGCGGTAGTGGATGTCGCCGCGGCCCTTCGTGCCCAGCCGCGGCGGTCCCTCGCCGCGCAGGCGCTGCACCGTGCCGTGCTTGGTCCCCGCCGGCACGCGCAGGCGCTTGCGCCCGTGCAGCGTCGGCACCTCGACCTCGGCGCCGCGGATCGCCTCGGGGATGGTGAGCGGGACCTCGACCTCGATGTTCTCGCCCTTGCGCGCGAACACCGGCGAGGGCGTCACACGGGTGATGACGTAGAGGTCGCCGGGCGGGCCGTCGTGGCGCCCGGGCTCGCCCTTGCCGGCCAGGCGCACCCGCGATCCGTCACGCACGCCGGCCGGGATGTTGACCTTGTACTTCTTGATCGCGCGCACTGCGCCGTCGCCGTGGCAGGTCGGGCAGGGGTCCTCGATGACCGTCCCCGAGCCTCCGCACCGTGAGCACGGCTGGGAGATCGAGAACAGGCCCTGGCCCTGGGACTCGATCCCGCGCCCCTGGCAGCGCGGGCAGACCTTCGGCGTGGTGCCGGGCCGGGCGCCCGTGCCGTGGCAGGTGCCGCAGGTCGCCGACGTGGTGACCGCCAGCGGGACCTGCGCGCCGTCGACGGACTGCTCGAAGGCGATCGTCACCTCCGCTTCGAGGTCGCGGCCGCGCTCGGCCCGCGGGCGGCGCGTGCCGGCGGTGCCGGTGCGCTGTCCCGCGCCGCCGCCGAACAGGTTGGAGAGGATGTCGCTGAGGCCGCCGGGGTCGAAGCCGCCGGGGGCGCCCGGGCCGTGGCCGCCGAACAGCGTGCCGCGGTCGTACTGCTTGCGCTTCTCGGCATCGCCGAGGACATCGTAGGCGGCCGAGATCTGCTTGAAGCGCTCCTCGGCCTTGGCATCACCCGGGTTGCGGTCCGGGTGATAGCGGCCCGCGAGCTTGCGGTAGGCCTTCTTGATCTCGGTCGGCGACGCCTTCTTGTCGACGCCGAGCACGCTGTAGAGGTCCTGGGCCATGCCGCGTCCCTAGGCTGCCACGACGACCTTCGCCGCCCGCAGCACGTCCTCGCCGAACCGGTAGCCCGACTGGTAGACCTCGACGATCGTCCCCGACTCCGCGGCGTCGACCGGCTGCTGGGCGACCGCCTCGTGGCGATGCGGATCGAACGTCTCCCCCAGGGGGGAGTACGGCTCGATCCCGACCCGCGTCAGCGCGCCGAGCAGCTCCTTCTGCACCAGCCGGATGCCGTCGGTGAGATGGTGATCGCGGTTCTCGGGCTGGTCCTCGGCGGCGGCCAGCGCGCGCTCGAGGTTGTCCAGCGCCGGCAGGAGCCCGCGGACGACGCGGGCGATGCCGCGCGCCTCCGCCGCCGCGACGTCGCGCCGAGCGCGCTTGCGCACGTTCTCGAGGTCCGCCGCGGCCCGCAGCCACTGGTCCTTGTAGTCGGGCTCGACGGGCGGCTCGGCCTCGACCTCGGGCCCGGGCTCCGCCTCGGCCGGCGCGGAGGCGTCGCCCTCGGCGGGCGGCGCCTCCATCTCCGGTGCGGGCTCGGAGCCCGCCGCGCGGGCCTCCTCCGCGGCGGCCTCGTCGGTCGCCGCGGCGGTCTTGCGCTCGTTGGTCATGCCTACTTGCCCTCGTCCACGACCTCGGCGTCGACGACGTCCTCCTCGTCGGCTGCCGTCTGCTGGGCACCGTCGGCGCCGGCGCCGTTGCCGGACGCCGCGGCCTGCTGCTGGGCACGCTCGTACATCGCCTCGGACACCTTGTGGAACGAGGTCTGCAGGGCCTCGGCCCTGGCGTTGATCTCGTTGGGGTCGTCGGAGGTCAGCGCCTCGCGCACCGCCTTGATCGCCGCCTCGATCTCCTCCTTGGAGGAGGCGTCGACCTGCTCGGCCAGGTCCTTGAGCTGGCGCTCGGCCTGGTATGCGGCGTTCTCGCCGTTGTTGCGTGCCTCGGCGAGCTCGCGCGCCCTGCGGTCCTCGTCGGCGTGCGTCTCGGCGTCGGAGACCATGCTCTTGATCTCCTCGTCGGACAGCCCCGAGCCGGCCTTGATCTCGATCTTCTGCTCCTTGCCCGTGCCCAGGTCCTTGGCGGTCACGTTGAGGATCCCATTGGCGTCGATGTCGAAGCCGACCTCGATCTGCGGGATGCCGCGCGGCGCGGGCGGGATGCCCGTGAGCTGGAACTTGCCCAGCGACTTGTTGTAGGTCGCCATCTCGCGCTCGCCCTGCAGGACGTGGATCTCCACCGACGGCTGGTTGTCCTCGGCCGTGGAGAAGATCTCGGACTTGCGGGTCGGGATCGTCGTGTTGCGCTCGATGAGCTTCGTCATGACGCCGCCCTTGGTCTCGATGCCGAGCGTCAGCGGAGTCACGTCGAGCAGCAGGACGTCCTTGACGTCGCCCGCCAGCACGCCGGCCTGGATGGCCGCGCCCACGGCGACGACCTCGTCGGGGTTCACCCCGCGATGGGGCTCCTTGCCCGTGAGGTCCTTGACCTTCTCCTGCACCGAGGGCATGCGCGTCATGCCGCCGACGAGGACGACGTGGTCGATGTTCGCCGCGCCCTTGTCCTTGGCGTCGTCCAGCGCCTGGCGCACCGGCGCGACCACGCGCTCGAGCAGGTCGCTCGTCAGCTCGTTGAGCTTGGCGCGGGTCAGGCGGACGTCGAGGTGCTTGGGGCCGGCCTGGTCGGCGGTGATGAACGGGAGGTTGATCTGCGTCTCCTGGGCGGCCGAGAGCTCGATCTTGGCCTTCTCGGCGGCCTCGTAGAGGCGCTGCAGGGCCATCGGGTCCTGCTTGAGGTCGATGCCCTGGTCGCGGCGGAACTCCGCCGCCAGCCAGTCGACGATCGCCTTGTCGAAGTTGTCGCCGCCGAGGTGGTTGTCACCCGAGGTCGACTTGACCTCGAAGACGCCGTCGCCGATCTCGAGCACCGACACGTCGAACGTGCCGCCGCCGAGGTCGAAGACGAGGATCGTCTGGTCGGTCTCCTTGTCGAGCCCGTACGCCAGCGAGGCGGCCGTCGGCTCGTTGATGATGCGCTTGACGTCCAGGCCGGCGACGCGGCCGGCGTCCTTGGTGGCCTGGCGCTGGTCGTCGTTGAAGTACGCGGGGACGGTGATGACCGCGCCGTCGACGGTGTCGCCGAGGTAGGCCTCCGCGTCGGCCTTCAGCTTGCCCAGGATCATCGCGCTGATCTCCGGCGGCGAGTACTCCTTGCCGGCGGCCTCGACACGGGCGTCGCCGTTGGCGCCGGAGACGACCTTGTAGGGGACGATCGACTCCTCCTCGTGCACCTCGGCCTCCTTGCGGCCCATGAAGCGCTTGATGGAGAAGACGGTGTTCTGGGGGTTGGTCACGGCCTGGCGCTTGGCGACGGTGCCCACGAGGCGCTCGCCGCTCTGCGTGAAGGCCACGACCGACGGGGTGGTTCGGCCACCCTCGGCGTTCTCGATGACGGTCGGCTCGCCGCCTTCGAGGACGGCCATGCACGAGTTCGTCGTGCCGAGGTCGATGCCGATGGTCTTGCCCATAGGGGAAATGCTCCTTGTTGCCTGCTCGTATCCGACGTGAGAAATCTTAGTCGGATTATGGCAGATCTTGAAGGAGTGGTCTCGGTCATGGGTCGCGTCGGGTTTGGGGCGCGGATCGTCGTTCGTGGCTAGGACGCAGAACATGATGCGTGCCTTTGGCACGTGAATGTTCGAGGACGCCGTCACGGGCGGCGAGAGGCCCGCCAAACACGGCGGGACTCGTGGCCGAGGCCACTTGCCTCAAGGGCTCTGTTCGCGACGGTAGGCGCGCAGGCCGCGAGCCTCGTAGTTCGCCAGGGCGTGCGGCCCGTCAAGCGTGCCGGTCTTCACCCAGACGCGCGAGCCGAGGTCGAGCGCTCGGCGCAGCGCCAGCGTCAGCAGGTGCCCGCCCAGCCCCACCCCCTGGAATGCCGGCAGCAGCCCGAAGTACGCGATCTCGACCTCGCCGTCGCCCGCGAGCAGCTCGGCGTAGCCCGCGCGCTCGCCGCGGACCGTCGCGACCCAGGTCTCCCTGCGCTCGGCGTGGCGCTGCCACGCCGCGTCGTCGCGCCCCAGCAGGTCCGTCCAGCGATGGTCCGCGCCGACCTGCTCGTAGAACCAGCGGTTGAGCGCGCCGTCCGGCGCCACGCGGGCGATCACGACGCCGCCGGCCCGCGGCGGGCCGGCGGGGCGCACCTGCTCGGCCGCCGTGACCTCGAGCCAGGTCGTGACGACGCGGCTCACCGCTGCCGGCTGGGGCACATGCGCGCCAGCGCGCACGCGCCGCACGCGGGGCGCTGTGCGTGGCACGTGCGCCGGCCGTGGCGCAAGAGGTTCACATGCAGCTCGAGCTCGGCGCCGGGCGGCGTGATCGCCAGCAGCTCGTCGTGGAGCTCCTCGAACGGGGCGCCCGGGCGCAGCAGGCGCAGGCGCATCCCGACGCGCGAGACGTGGGTGTCCACCGGCACGTCGCGCAGGCCGTAGGCGAACAGCAGGACGCAGGCCGCCGTCTTGCGCCCCACGCCGGGCAGTGCACAGAGGTAGGCCTGGGACTCCGCGATCGGCGCACTCGCCATCCAGGACAGGTCGAGGTCTTCGCCGATCGCCTCGAGGATCGCCTTGATGCGCGCCGACTTGACCTTCGAGATCCCGCCGGGGCGGATCGCCTCCTCGATCTCGGCCACCGGCGCGTCGCGCACCGCGCCCCAGGACGGCCATCGCTCGCGCAGGCGCAGGAAGGCGACGTCACGGTTGCGGTCGTTCGTCGACTGCGACAGGACGGTGAGGACGAGCTCGGCCAGCGGGTCCTCGTGCGGCGCCATGACCGGGATGCCGTAGACGGAGCGCAGGCGCTCGCGGATCGCGCGCGCCCGCCGGGCCGGCGGTCGCGACCATCCGGCGCGGGGCACGGTGGCGAGCTTCACTCCAGCGCGCCGAAGTGCTCGGTCGCGCGGGCCGCCGCCTCGACGGCGCGGGGCAGCGCGGCCTCCAGGATCGAGGGGTCGTAGCCGCTCGCGCCCAGCGCCGCGATCAGGGTGCCCATCAGGGTGTCGCCGGCCCCGGTGGTGTCCACCGTCTCGGCCGCGACGCCCGGGACGTCCGCCCCCAGGCCGCCGCCGCGAAGCACCGCGCCACGGGGCCCACGCGTCACGACGACGTGGTGCGCACCCGCCGCGAGGATCGCGTCGACGGCACGATCGGGGTCCGACTCGCCCGTGAGGAGCTCGGCCTCCTCGTGGTTGCAGCGCAGCAGGAACGCGCCCTCGACACACGCGCTCGCCGCGCGCGCCGCCGCCTCCCGGCTCGGCCAGCGGCCCAGCCGCACGTTGGGGTCGTAGACCACTGGGCGCCCGAGCTCCAGCGCGCGCGCGCGCGCCGCCATCGTCAGCTTGCGCTCGCGCTCTCCGACGAGCGTGTTGCTCGCGAAGAACAGCGCGTCGCAGGCCTCGACCGCGTCCAGCAGCCCGTCGCCCAGCGCGCCGACCGCCGACGAGATGGCATCGCCGTAGATGAGGAAGGACGGCTCGCCGGATTGGCTGATGGCGACGAACGCCACCGGCGTCGGCGCCCCCGGGCGCAACGCGAACCACGTGAGGTCCACGCCTTCGGCGGCCAGGCGCTCGCGCAGCCACTCGCCCCAGGCGTCCTCCCCGGCGCCGCCGGCCAGCGCGACCTCGCCGCCGGCTCGCGCCGCCACGACGGTGACGTTGGCCGTGGCGCCGCCGAAGTGCGGGACGAAGCAGTCGGCCTCCAGCAGCGAGGCGGCGGGGCGCTCGCACACCATGTCCACGAGGGCCTCGCCGAGGCAAAGGGTCTTCACAGGGCTGACGGTATCGTCCGGCCGCGCATGGCGACGATCGCGCAGCACACGGCCGACATCGGCGGGCGGCCGGTGTTCTGGCGCAGCGCCCCGTCGATCGGCGCGGCCGCGCCCGTGCTGTACCTGCACGGCAACCCGACGAGCTCCGACGACTGGCTCGGGTTCCTTGCGCGCACGGGCGGCCTCGCGCCCGATCTGCCCGGCTTCGGGCGCAGCGGCAAGCGCGGCGACGGCGACTACACGATGGGCGGCTACGACCGCTTCGTCGAGGAGTTCCTGGAGCACGTGGGAGCCGAGCGCGTGCAGCTGCTCGTCCACGACTGGGGCAGCGCCGGCCTGCTGTGGGCGCAGCGCTTTCCCGAGCGCGTCGAGCGCGTCGTCGTGGTGAACGCCGTGCCGCTGCTGCCGGGCTACCGCTGGCATCCCATCGCCCGCCTGTGGCGCACCCGCATCATGGGTGAGCTGCTGATGGGGATGACGACCCGCTGGTCGCTCGGGCGGGCCTCGCGCCGCTTCAACATGGCGCCCGGACCGATGAGCGCCGACTTCCTCGATCGCGTGTGGGCCCACTGGGACCAGGGCACGCAGCGCGCCGTGCTGCGGCTGTACCGCGCGAGCCCCGAGACCGCCCTGGCGGCGGCCGGCGCGCGCCTCGGCGCGGTGACCTGCCCGGCCCTCGTCGTCTGGGGCGAGCGCGACCCGTTCATCCCGGCGCGCTTCGCCGACGCCTACGCCGCCGCGCTGGGAGGCCCCGTGCGGGTGGCGCGCCTGCCGGACGCCGGGCATTGGCCGTGGCTGGATCGTCCCGACGTGATCGACGCGGTCACCGCGTTCTTCACCGGCGGCGAGCTGCCGGCGGGCTTCGCGTAGGGTCATCCGCCATGCCGCGCGTGGCCCGCTGCCCGGCGTGGGTGCTCGCTGCGCTGCTCGCGGCGGCCTACCTCGTCATCGATCCCCCGAGCGCGGACCTCGCCGCCCAGCAGTACCGCTCGGAGCTGTTCGCGGGCCACGGCTGGCTGCTGTGGGACAACGGCTGGTACGCCGGCCACCACATGCCCGGCTACAGCATGCTGTTCCCGCCGCTGGGCGCGCTGCTCGGACCGCAGGTGGCGGGCGCGCTGTGCGCGGTCGCCGCCGCCTGGCTGTTCGAGCGCGTCGCCCTAGAGCGGTTCGGCGCCAGCGCGCGCGTGGGGACGCTGTGGTTCGCGGCGGCGACCGCGATGAACCTCATCACCGGGCGCCTGACGTTCGCGCTGGGCGTCGCGGTGGGACTCGCGGCCGTGCTCGCGGTGCTGCACCGCCGTGACGCGACGGCGGCCGTGCTCGCCGTCCTCGCCACCCTCGCCAGCCCGATCGCCGGCCTCTTCCTCGCGATGGGCGCGGCGGCCTGGTGGCTGTCGGACCGGAACCCCCGCGCCGTGATCCTCGGCGCGGCCGCCCTGGTCCCGGCCGTCGTCCTGACCATCGCCTTCCCGGAGGGCGGGATCGAGCCGTTCGTGGCCTCGAGCTTCTGGCTGACGCTGCTGGCGATCGCGGCGGTGTTCGTGGCGCTGCCCGAACGCGAACGCACGCTGCGCATCGGCTGCGCGCTCTACGCCGCCGCGACGATCGCGAGCTTCGTGCTCAACACGCCGATGGGCGGCAACGTCACCCGCCTCGGGGCCCTGGCGGCGGGACCGCTGCTGGTCTGCGTCCTTCGCCTCAGGCCCCGCAGCCCGGCACCGCTGGTGCTGCTCGCCGTCGCGCTGCTGTACTGGCAGTGGAACGCGCCGGTGCGCGACTGGCTCCGCGCGAGCGGCGACCCGTCGCTGCAGCGCGCGTACTACGCCCCGCTGCTGGGGTTCCTCGGCTCGCGCACGGGCGCCGGCGTGTTCCGCGTCGAGATCCCGTTCACCGCCAATCACTGGGAGGGGCGCTGGGTCCCGCCGCGGTTCGCGCTGGCGCGCGGCTGGGAGCGCCAGCTCGACGTCGGCCGCAACACGATCTTCTACTCCGGGCCGCTGACGCCGGCGACCTATCGCCGGTGGGTGGACGAGAACGCGGTCCGGTTCGTGGCGGTGCCCGACACCACCCTCGACGACTCCGCCACGGCCGAGGCGCGCCTCGTGAGGGGCGGCTCGCTGGCATGGCTTCGCCCCGTGTGGCGCGGGCGGCACTGGCGCGTCTTCGAGGTCGCGCGCGCCCGTCCCATCGCCCGGGGCGCGGGCGCCGTGGTGACGCGCCTGGGGGTCGACGACATCGCGCTGCGCGCGCCGCGGGCGGGCGTCGTGACGCTCGCCGTGCGCTTCACCCCGTACTGGCGCCTGGCGTCCGGGGCGGGCTGCGTCGACCGTGCGCCGGGGGACCGCACGCGCCTGCGACTGACGCGTGGCGGCGCCGTGCGGCTGGTGACGCGGTTCGCCCTCGCCCGCGTCGTGGAGCACGGCCCGCGCTGCGCGCGCTGACGCGCCGGGGTACGGTCAGCACCCTGTGCCCCCCGCTGCCCGGGGCGGTAGGATCTGGCTCTCGATGCTGGCACGCGCCCGTTCCCTCCAGGCGCGGTTCCTACCTCACGGCGTGGCTGACGTCCTGTGGCAGGTGCTGCTCTTCGCCCTGGCTTACTACGGCTACCGCACGGTGCGGGGCTGGGTCGATGACCCCGCGGGAGCGGCCGTCGCCTTCCAGCACGCTCGCGAGCTCATCCACCTCGAGCAGGCGCTCAACATCTTCGTCGAGCCCAGCATCCAGACGTGGGCTTCGACCAAGCCGGTGATCATCGACTTCGCCAGCTGGATGTACATCAACGCCCAGACCTCGGTGACGCTCGGGGCACTGGCGTACCTGTACCTGTTCCACAACGCGAGCTTCTACTTCGTGCGGAACATGTTCATGGTGGCGATGGGCATCGCGCTCGTCGGCTACTTCGTGTTCCCCACCGCGCCGCCGCGCTTCATGCCGGAGTGGGGCTTCTTCGACGCCGTCGCCGACTTCACCGGCGTCCACCACGACAGCGTCGTCATCGACTCCCTGTTCAACCCCTACGCCGCGGTCCCGTCGATGCACGTGTGCTTCGCGCTGATGGTCGGCGGGCCGCTGGCGCGGCTGTCCCGGCACCGGGTGACCCGCGTGCTCTGGTCGCTGTACCCGCTCCTCGTGACGTTCGTGATCGTGGCCACCGCCAATCACTTCCTGACCGACGCCTTCCTCGGCGCGCTGACGGCCGGCCTGGCCGCATGGGCAGCCGCGTGGCTCGCCCGCGCCCGCCCGGCGGCGTGGACGTTCGCCTCAGGGGCCCAGGCAGTCTGATGGCCGGCTCGCCGGCGCCGCAGCGCCGCGCCGACGGCGGCGCGCGTCCGCGCGGCCCGATCGGGGCCGGCGCGCGGCGCGAGATGATGCGCGACCGGCTCATCGAGTCGCGCCTGACGCCCAACGCGATCTCGATCACGGGGTTCGTCCTCAACCTCGTTGCCGCCGTGCTCATCTGGCAGGAGCAGTACATCCTGGGCGGCGTCGCGTTCGTGGTTGGCTCGATCATGGACACGCTCGACGGGCGCTACTCGCGCATGTCCGGGAAGGGCACCCAGTTCGGCGCGTTCCTGGACTCGACGCTGGACCGCATCGAGGAGGGCATCGTGCTCACCGCGGTCGCCGTCGTCTTCGCCAAGCAGCACAAGGAGTTCGCGGTCGGCGCGGTCGTCGTGGCGGTGCTCGCGTCGCTCATGGTCAGCTACACGCGCGCCCGCGCCGAGGCCCTGGGCGTCGAGTGCAAGGTCGGCATCGCGAGCAGGCCGGTGCGCGTCGTCATCCTGTCGATCGGCATCCTGCTCGCCGGCCTCGATCTCCTGGCGCCCGCCGTCTACGTGCTCGCGGGCCTCGGGATCGTCACCGTCTTCCAGCGCATCCTGCACGTGCGCAAGGCGCTCAACGCGCCGCCCACGGCCGCCGCCGGGCTGTAACCGGCGGTCGGCTTCGGGTAGTTCACACCGGAACTTCTAGAGAGGAAGCATCAGACAGTGAGCA
>JAOPZW010000016.1 GCA_025963905.1 Solirubrobacterales bacterium
CAGCCCCCCCAGCAGGGCGCGCTGGGCGTCGGTGAGGCGCTCGCCGGCCGCGTCGCCCGCCGGGGAGGCCCACAGGGCGGTCTTGGCGCGGGTGCCCTTCGGCGGGAGCAGCAGCGAGAGCGCTCGCGCCGGGGTCGAGCAATACTCGGCGGCCATCCACAGGGCGAGGTCGACGAGCTCGGGCGGCAGTCGCGCGTCCAGCACGCGGCGGGGGGCGACGGCGTCGTGCTCGGACCGGTCGGCGAGCCCCGTGACGACGCCGACGACGTCACGGCGCCCGAAGGGCACGACGAGCACCGAGCCGACCCCGGCCCCGTCAGGGCGCAGGTAGTCGAACGGCCCGCGGAGCGCGCGGGCCGTCGTCAAGGGCTCGACCTGCACTATCCCGGACACCGGGACCCACGATAGTCTCGCGCCGCGATGGACCTGCATCCCGGCGAGACGGTCGTCTACGAGGGCGGCCCCGTGTGGCGCTCGATCCTCGGCTTCTACGTCATGGGGATCCTCGCCGCGCTCGTCGTCGCGGTCGTCGTGGGGCTGTTCACGGGCAGCGGCACCGCGGTGGCGGTGTGGATCGCCGGGATCGTCGTCGTCGTGCTCGCCGGCCTGGTGAAGCGCGTCGGCACCCGCTACGTCATCACGACCCAGCGACTGCACATCAAGCGCGGGATCCTGGCCCGCCACGTACAGCAGACGCGCATCGAGCGCGTGCAGAACGTCAACACCTCCCAGTCGCTCCTCGAACGCCTGCTGCGCGTAGGGTCGGTGGACTTCGACACCGCGGGCACCGACGACAGCGACTTCGTGTTCTCGGGCGTCTCCCGGCCCGACGAGGTCGTCGCGGCGGTCGACCGCGCCCAGCGCGAGCTGCGCTACCACCAGTAGTCGTGCGCTGCTTCGGCGAGGGCGACGCGCTGTACGAGCGCTACCACGACGAGGAGTGGGGCCGGCCCGTGACCGACGAGCGCGGCCTGTTCGAGCGCCTCTCGCTGGAGGCGTTCCAGTCGGGCCTCGCCTGGATCACGATCCTGCGCAAGCGCGAGGCGTTCCGCGCGGCGTTCGCGGGCTTCGAGCCGGACGCGGTGGCGGAGTTCGGCGAGCGCGACGTCGAGCGCCTGCTCGCGGATGCGGGCATCGTGCGCAACCGCGCGAAGATCGAGGCGACGATCGCCAACGCGCGCGCGACCGCCGGCCTGCGCCAGGCCGGGACGTCCCTCCCGGAGCTCGTCTGGGGCCACCGGCCCGCGCCCGCGCCGGCGCCGGTCAGCTGGAAGGACGTCCGACCGGTCGCTCCCGAGTCGGCGGCGTTGGCCAAGGAGCTGCGGCGGCGGGGATTCCGCTTCGTCGGGCCGACGACGCTCTACGCCCTGATGCAGGCCTGCGGCCTGGTCAACGACCACCTCGCCGACTGCCCCGCGCGCGCCCCGATCGAGGCGGCGGCGAGGTAGGGCTCCCGGGCACGGCGCATCATCGGCCCGCGGTCCCCCGGCGACACCACCCCTCACGCGCCAAGACGACCCCGCCCGAGACACGGGCGGGTGAGCGCCGGAGCCGTCCTAGACGGCGGCCCCGGCGGTCCCGAGTCCGGCCGCTGCGCGCAGCGCGTCGGCCTTGTCGGTGCGCTCCCACGTGAAGTCGTGGTCGTCGCGGCCGAAGTGCCCGTAGGCGGCGGTCTTCTGGTAGATCGGGCGGTGGAGCTTCAGGGTCTCGCGGAAGGCGCCCGGACGCAGGTCGAAGTGCTCGTCGACGAGCTGGGCGATCGTGGCGCGCCCGACCTTCTCGGTCCCGAACGTCTCGACGAGCACCGACACCGGATGCGCGACGCCGATCGCGTAGGCCACCTGGACCTCGCAGCGGTCGGCCAAGCCCGCGGCCACCACGTTCTTGGCCACGTAGCGCGCCGCGTAGGCGGCCGAGCGGTCGACCTTCGACGGGTCCTTGCCGGAGAACGCGCCGCCGCCGTGGCGGGCCATGCCGCCGTAGGTGTCGACGATGATCTTGCGCCCGGTCAGGCCGGCGTCGCCCACGGGGCCACCGATCACGAAGCGCCCGGTCGGGTTCACCAGGAAGTTCTTGCGCAGCTTCCCGGCGTCATAGAGGTGCTTGGGCAGGATCGGCTCGACGACGTGCTCCCACAGGTCGTCGGGGATGAGCGACTCGGCGCCCTCGCGGTGCTGGGTCGAGATCAGGAGCTTCTCGATCTCGACCGGCCGGCCGTCCAGGTAGCGCACGGACACCTGGGTCTTGCCGTCGGGGCGCAGATAGGGCACGACCTCGGCCTTGCGGATGTCCGCCAGGCGCTTGGCGAGCTTGTGCGCCAGCGAGATCGGCAGCGGCATCAGCTCGTCGGTCTCGTTGGACGCGTAGCCGAACATCATCCCCTGGTCGCCCGCGCCCGCGAGGTCGAGCGCGTCGTCGTCGGCGGGATCGGTGCGCGTCTCGAACGCCCGGTCCACGCCCTGGGCGATGTCCGGCGACTGCTTGTCGATCGCGTTGAGGACGGCGCACGAGTCGGCCGAGAAGCCCAGGTCGGCGTCGGTGTAGCCGATGCGCCGGATCGTCTCGCGGGCGATCTCCTGGATGTCGACGTAGGTGTCGGTCGAGATCTCGCCCGAGACCACGACGAGGCCGGTGTTCACGAGCGTCTCGCAGGCGACGCGGCCGTAGGGGTCGTCGCGCAGGACCGCGTCCAGGACGCCGTCGGAGATCTGGTCGGCGACCTTGTCGGGGTGACCCTCGGTCACCGACTCCGACGTGAACAGGTACTCGTTGTCAGCAAACTGGGTCATGAGATCTCGAGGACGAGCTCCACGGTCGATTCGTCTCCTGAGCCTGAGGCACGGGCCCCGACAGCTCGGACCTTGTGCAGGTCGTCCTTCACCGCCTGGTAGGCGCGGCTGTCGTTGAGGCCGGTCTGCTCGCCGAGGCGCAGGAGCTGGCTGAAGTCGAGAAAGACTACCGAGGTCACCGGTCCGGACGTGTCGCCCACGGTCGCCCGGTAGGCGGGGGTCTGGGTGACGGACCGGCCGGCGGCCTTGACCTGCGCGATGCCGTCGATCTTGGTGGAGACGACGAGCTTGTGGCCGAACACCGCATAGGCGAGCTCGGCGCCGGTTCCCAGCCGCATCACGGCGGCTTGCACCCCCGCCACCTGCTGATGGCGGAAGACGGCCTGGGTGCCGCCGCCGGCAGCCACGAGCTTCGACAGCGGCGCTTCCAGCCCACGCAGGGCGCGCTGGGTGGCGGCCTCGTCGGCGGCCTTGGCGATGAGCGTCAGCGTGGGCGCCGGGATCGCCGGCGTGATGACGACGGCGACCTCTTCGCGCACGAGGTCGACGATGCGCGGGTCGAGCTTGCCCGCCGAGCCGCTCAGCTGCTTGCCCAGCCCGCCGAGCAGGTTGCCGAGCCCCGCGCCTCCGGCTGCGCTCAGCAGGCGCCCGGCGGCGCCGCCGAGGCCCTTGACGCCGACGTAGGCCATCGCCTGGTCCGGAACGGCCCCGGAGAGCGTGGGCGTGAACGCCTGGGAGCCGGAACCGCCCTGCGCCTTGGGATCGATGATGCTCTTCAGCGTCAGCCGGGCGCGGTGGCCGCCCGCCGTCAGGCCCGCGGCGGTCCCGATCAGGCCGGGGCGGTCGAGCAGGACGCCGGCCGCCCCCAGCAGGCCGCCCTGGGGCGCGAGCAGGCGGCGCACGCCGTCGCGGGAGGCCCACGCGTCGGCGGCGCGTCCGGCCGGCAGGCCGGCCGTCGCGCGGCGATAGGCCGGATTGTCGGCCAGGGACCGCCCCTTCCCGGCAGCCAGTGCGCTCGCCTGCGCCAGGCTGGCGGGCTGCCCGATGGCCAGGAAGCGCCCGATGTGGCGCACCGAGACCGCACCGCAGCGCCGCGGGGCGGGGTCGCGCTGGTCGCGGCCGGTGTCGACCAGCACGAGCGAGCCGGCGGCGCCGCCTGAGCTGTCCAGCAGCGCGAGCGCCGCCTCCTTGCCGCGGACGTCCCGGGCGCCGACGGGGCACTTGGGCGCCGAGAGCTGGCGCAGCAGGCGATCGCGCAGGGCCGTGTAGCTCGGGAACTGCTCGGCCAGCGCGCGCGCCGCGTCCGTCCCCTGGCGGCCGGCGTCGGTCGACAGGTGGACGTACACGAGCGCGTTCTCCGGAACCAGGCGCGTGGCGGCGTCGGCAGGCGGCGCGTCACCGCCCCCGCCGCCCGCCGCCAGCACCGCGATGAGGACGCACAGCGCCAGCGCGACGGCGCCGGCCTCCAGCGCGTGCAGGCGGCGGTTCCCGGGCAGGCGGGCGTCGAGGCGCGCGAGACGGTCGCGCAGGGCTGGCTTGCTGGCGGCCGGCACGGCGGCCCGGAGCCTAGCCTTCTAGCGCGCTTCCAAGCTGCGGTAGGCCGCCGCGCTCACGATCCGCTGATCGCGACGTCGCGCGCGGCGTCACGGCGCACGCGCACGACGACGTCGCCGCCCCGCAGGGGCGTGACGGTGTAACCGGCCTGATCGAGCCGGGCGCGGCGCTGCAGCGGCCGGCCGTCGGCGGTGACCGTGGTCGGGCGGAACGTCAGCCGGAGCGTCTCGGTGCCGTCGCCGTGGAACGTGCGGTAGGTCACCCCGCGCTTGGCGTAGGCGACCTGCTGGACGACGGAGGTCGAGGCCAGGAGGTGGTCCTGGCCGCGCGGCGCGAGGTCGGGAAGCGCGCCCATCGCCCAGCTGAAGTTGCGCGCGTAGTCGGCGTACCCGTCGTCGAACCAGTAGGGGTTGTCGAAGTCGTCGCCGCAGCAGGCCACGCGGCCGTCGTCGTCGGTGAAATAGGTGGCGTAGTTGAGCGCGCGGTAGGCGCGCTCGCGCGCCCCCTTGTCACCCGTCCGCGCGGCGTAGAGCGCGTTGACGGCGCCCCAGCGCGACGTGTCGCTGCCCAGCCCGGCGTCCGAGCAGCAGCCGCCGCGGCCCGGGGCGTGCTGCTCGTCGATCGCCCATGCGCCCATGTAGGGCCCGCGTCCGAAGTAGGAGCGCACCCACTCCAGGAGGTCCTTGGTGTGGGCGCGCCACTGCGGATCGACCGCACCCGGATTCGACTGGGTCAACAGGTAATAGGCGGTCATCGTGGGCGACGCCTGGTTGAGGTTCTGGGTGTCGCCGTTGACGTCCTCGAAGTACCCGCTCCATTTCCGGTACGCGCGGCTGCGCGGGTTCAGCGGGTTGTTCAGCAGCCAGCTCCAGGCGACGTCGCGGGCGCGGGTGTAGCTCCCGACGTCGCCCTCTCCGATGCGGATGAGCTCGTCGAAGAGCCGCACCGGCGCGATGATCATCCCGCCGTACTCCTTGCCGGCGAGGACGTTGCCGGTGCGCGCGTCGACCCGGAACGGCCACGGCGTGTGGTCGGCGTCGCCGGGCCGGACGTGGCGCGCGAGCGCGTCGGCGGCGGCGACCGCGGCGTCGAGGTAGCGGCGATCGCCGGTGAGCTCGTAGAACTGGGCGTAGCCGACGCCGAGCTCGCCCACCTTGTCCGTCTCGATCCCGCCGTAGAACGAGCGCGGCATGCCGGCGAGGCAGCGCCCGTAGTCCTTGTCGCCGGCGCACGCGGTCGCGAAGGGCACGCTCGGCCACTCCCAGCCGGCCGGCGTCGTCCCGTGTGCGAGCTGGTAGTCGAGCATCTGCTTGACCGCCGCGACGGCCTTCGTGTCCCCGGAATACCCGTGCCAGGTCACGAGCGAATCGACGAACTGCGCGTAGAGCGACGCGGGGTTGTGCTGCCAGTAGCTGCCCTGCTTGGTGGTGCCGTCGTACACCGAGCTGACCAGGTGCACGGGGAGGCCGGTGCCCCACCGGCTGTCGAGGGGCACCTTGCTCTCGATGAAGTTCCACGCGAGCCGGATGACGTGGTCATAGCCGCGCGTCTGCCGCGGCGCGTACCAGGACAGGATGCGCCCGTTGCGATCGAGGACCGCGCGATGCGTCGTGAGATGGGCGTGGACCGGCTCAGAGCTGGCCAGGACGCCCGGCACGAGGACCGCCGACCCGGTGTAGGCCACCGTCATGGTCAGGAGGGCCGCGGCGAGCGCGCGCAGGAGGACGCGGCTCGCCCCTGGCGGAAAGAGGCGAGGTCGGGACATCGGGACGGCATCCTCGCAAGGCTCCGCGTCGCATGCGGTTTCGTCACTTCCCGATCTGCTGGGGGCCACGGTTGGCCGTAACACAGCCGAACCGCGAGCGATGCGCCGACCCTCGTGCCGGCGGAGTCCGCGCGGGCCGCACGTGACCGGGCCGCACGTGACCGTGCCGGGCGTGCGGCGCGTGCCGGCGGCGCGCCTGTGGGAGGCGCTGCACGAGGACGATCACGGACACCGCTCGCGTCCCGCGAAAGCGGGCTCCCGAGCGGAAGGTGGCCGAGCAGGTGTCGAACGCGACGGGCGTCGCGGACCCGAACCGCGCGATCGTGAAGTTCCCGGCGCGTTGGCGCGACAGGAGGTGGAAGCCGCGCGCGGGCGGACGCGTGTCGGGCGTGGCGTCGGGCAGGTTGCATTCGGCTCCCCACCAGCAGCCGGCCTCCCTGGGCCCGCGCATGCCGATGATGTCGATCTCCCGCACCGCCGGCGCCGGCTGGGTCATGAAGCCCGTGTGCGGGAGGTAGGTCTTCACGGGACGCCCGCGATACGAGCCCGCGACGACGATCGCGCGGGCGTGCACGTCAGGACCGAGCGCGCGGGCCACGACACGCCAATCGGGGCGCTGCAGTGCCGCCGAGGTGTCGACGCGCACGGTGGCGGCGACGCCGAGCGCGGCCAGCGCGACCGCGGCCGCCGCCGCCGCCCAGCGCGCCCGGAGCGCGGCGAGCCCGATGGCGACGCACACCACGAGCGGCACCAAGGCGAAGATGACATTGCGGGTGATGAGGTAGTCGAGGCCGAGCCCCACGAGCGCGAGTGCCGGCAGCAGGGCGGCCCCCGCGGTCGCGAGCGCCATCCACGCCGCGCGTCGCATCGGCCGCTCGCCGCCCGCCAGCAGCGCGGCGACGGCGAGCGCCACCAGCGCCGCCGAGGCGACGAGGATCGCCGGGGTCCTGCCGAAGCCCGCGGCGAACTGCTCGGCGATCTGGCGGAGACGCAGGTCGAGCGCGATCCCGTGGATCCAGCCCGTTCCGCTCGACCGGCGTGCGATGGCGAACGGCAGCAGCACGAGCCCTACGGCGACGACACCGAGCGCTGCGAACCACACCGGCCGCCGGCGCAGCCCGCGGGCGACGAGCCACGCGAGCTCGGGCGCGACGAGGAACAGGGCGAAGTAGTGGGTGGCGAGCGCGAGCGCCGACGCGACCGCCCACAGCGCGAGATCGCGCGAGCCGCCGTCGCGGGCGGCCCGCAGGAAGAACAGCCACGACAGCGTGCACAGCAGGGTAAGCAGCGCATACGAGCGCGCCTCCTGGGAGTACCAGATCAGCAGCGGGTGCACGGCCACGAGCGCGGCGGTGATCACGGCCGCGCGGCGCCCGGCGAGCGTCGCTGCGCAGGCGGCCGCGGCGGGCACGGTCAGCACGCCGGCGATGACCGAGAGCGAGCGCAGGCCCGCCTCGCTGGTCCCGAACAGCTTCGTCCAGAACCAGGCCGATGCGAAGTACAGCGGCGGCGTCACCTCGTGCAGGCGGACCTCGGTGAGCATGCGCGTGAAGCGCATGTGCATCTCGTCGACGGTCAGCGACTCGTCGTACCAGAAGCTCTGATGGCTGATGCCCCACAGCCGCAGGACCAGCGCGACGACCGTCGCCGCCCCGATGGCGATGAGCCACGCCTGGGGACGGCGAACCCCCGTCGACAAGATCGGCCGGCGAACCCCCGTCGAGGACATCAGGGCCGGGAGCTCGTCTGCGGGGGCGACCCGGTCACCGTGGCGTCGACCGCCGGGTGCGCGGGCATCGCGGGATCGATCTCCTCGGCGACGACGAACATCGGGCGGTTCTTGACCTGCTCGAAGATGCGCCCGACGTACAGCCCGACCACCCCGAGGCTGATGATGATCACGGCGGACAGCAGCAGGATGAGCACCGCGAGGCTCGTGTAGCCCGGCGGGGAGCTGTCGGACACGAGCTTGTCATAGGTGTAGAACGCGCCCAGGGCGATCCCGGCGACCGCGACCAGCACCCCCGCGCCGACGATCAGGCGCAGCAGGACGGTCGTGCGGAAGAACATCCCGTCGAACACCACCCGCAGGAGCCGGCGCACGGTGTACGTGCTCGCGCCCGCGTGGCGGTCGGCGTGCTGGAACTCGACGGTCGCCGACGAGAACCCCAGCCAGTCGAGCATCAGCAGGTACTCGCGGTCGCGGTCGCCGAGCGTCAGGAAGGCGTCGGCGACCTTGCGGGAGATGATGCTCAGCGTGCTGTATTCGGCGTCGCCGCCGGATTCGAGGAACACCTGGCGGTACGCCCGGCTGCCCCACCGCCGCAACGGCGAGTGCCGGCGGCCGCGGCGCGAGGTGCGGACGATCTCGTAGCCCTCCTGAGCCTTCGCGTAGAGGCGCGGGATCAGCTCAGGCGGCTCCTGCAGGTCGCAGTCCATGACCACTATCCAGCGGCCGCGAGCCCGGGCGAGACCAGCGGTGATGGCCGCGTGCTGCCCGAAGTTGCGGCTCAGCCGGAACGCCCGCAGCCGGGGCTCGTCGTGCGCGAGGCGGCGCAGCACGTCCCACGCGCCGTCGCGGCTGCGGTCGTCGACGAGAATGAGCTCGAAGTCCTCGGTCAGCGGCTCGATGCTCGCGCGCAGCCTGGCGACGAGCGTCACCAGGCACTCGACGCAACCGTAGACGGGGATGACGACGCTGAGCTCTGGCATCGGTGGCTCCGGCCGGTCACGGGCGTACGACATCATCCCCGCACCGGCCTGATCGCGGCAACCGTACGGGGCCACTATTAGGCCAGTGCTGTTCCGTGTTTGGAATCGCGTTGGGATCCGTGGAGTCGGCTTGTCGCCGTTTACGATCGCTGCGCAGGATCACCATGAACGAGAGCCTGATCTACCGCAGTCCCGCGATCTACGGCGCGGTGATGCACGTCCTCTACGGCCGCCACGCCCGGGCCCGGCTGGCCGCTGTCGCCGAGCTCATACCGCGCGGCGCGAGCGTGGTGGAGCTGTGCTGCGGTCCCGGACGGCTCTACCGCGACCACCTGCGCGGCCGCGGTGTCGACTACCTGGGGCTCGATCTCAACCCGGGGTTCGTCGAAGCCGCGCGCCGGACCGGGGCTCGCGCCGCGGTGCGCGACGTCGGCGACGACGCTCCGCTCCCATCGGCGGACATCGTCGTCATCCAGGCTTCGCTCTACCACTTCCTGCCCGCGCCCGAGGGCGTCGTGCACCGCATGCTGGCGGCTGCGGGCCGGCGCGTGATCGTCAGCGAGCCCGTCCGCAACCTCAGCTCGAGCGGCATCGGGCTCGTCGCCGCGCTCGCGAGTCGCAGCGCCGACCCGGGCAGCGGCGCGGGCGACCGGCGCTTCGACGAGGCGTCGCTGGACGCGTTCATGCGCCGCTACGCCCGCCTGGTCGAGCGGGAGTTCGCGATCCCCGGCGGCCGCGACAAGGTCTTCGTCCTCGATGCGGCCGCGGCGGCGGTCCCTGCAGGCGCCAGCGAGGCGGAGTCGTGAGCGCCGCGCCCGCCGGGCTTCCTCCCGGTCCGCCGCATGACGAGGTGCCGTTCCACCGCCCGTTCGTCGTGGGTGACGAGGGATCGGCGGTGCAGGGCGCGCTGCGCAACGGCCACACCGGCGGCAACGGGCCGTACGCCACCGCGTGCGAACGGCAGCTGAGCGAGCTCACGGGATCTCAGAAGGTGCTGCTGACCCACTCGTGCACCGGCGCGCTCGAGCTGGCTGCGCTCCTCGCCGGGATCGGCCCGGGGGACGAGGTGATCATGCCCTCCTTCACCTTCGTCTCCACGGCCAACGCCTTCGTCCTGCGTGGTGCCACCCCGGTGTTCGTCGACGTGCGCCCGCAGGACCTCACCATCGACCCCGCGGCCGTCGAACAGGCGCTCAGTCCCCGGACCCGCGCGATCGTCCCCGTCCAGTACGGCGGCGGCTGCGCCGACATGGACGCCGTCATGGCGATCGCCGCCGCGGCGAATGCGGTCGTGATCGAGGATGCCGCCCAGAGCCTGTTCGCCACCTACCGCGGCCGCGCGCCGGGCGCGATCGGCCAGCTCGGCGCGCTGAGCTTTCACGAGACGAAGAACCTCAGCTGCGGCGAGGGCGGCGCCCTGCTGGTCAACGATCCGGCCCTTGTCCAGCGCGCGGAGGTGCTGCAGGAGAAGGGCACGAACCGGATGCGCTTCGTCCGCGGCGAGGTGCGCGCCTACACGTGGGTCGACGTGGGCTCGTCGTTTCTGATGAGCGACATCACGGCCGCGATCCTCGGCACCCAGCTCGAGGCGGGATCCGAGATCACCGCCGCCCACCGAGCGATCTGGGACGCCTACCACGAGGCGTTCGCCCCGCTCGAGGCCGCCGGCGCCGTCGTGCGCCCGGCGATCCCGCCGGAGGTCCGGCACAACGGCCACATCTACTGGCTCCTGGCGCCGGACCGCGAGGCACGCGACCACGTCATCGTGCGGCTCGGCGAGCACGGCGTGCGCGCCCAGTTCCACTACGTCCCGCTTCACTCGTCTCCCGCCGGGCTGCGCTACGGGCGGGTCGCCGGCGACTTGGCGTTCACGACGGACGCGGCCGCCCGGCTCGTCCGGCTCCCGATCTGGGTCGGGATGACGCGCGCCGACGTCGAGCGGGTGTGCGAGGTCACGATGGCGGCTCTGGCGGAGCGCCGCGCCGCCGTCGTGCCAGGATGAGCATCAGGGTCACGACCACGATCCCGACGCCGACCAGCACGGCGATGCGCTGCCCGAGCACGTAGGCCACCGCGCCGATGCTCGCCGGCCACAACAGGCCGCCGGCGACGTTCCACCACGCGAAGGTCCGCCCTGGCATCGCATGCGCCCCGGCGAGCGGCGACGCCACGATCCTGACCCCGCTGACCCAGCGCGCCAGGAACACCGCCTTGGCCCCGTGGCGCGCGAAGAAGCGCTCGCCCGCGTCGACCAGCACCGCAAGCCGGGCGCCGCGGCCCTTGAGAGTTCCGGCGACCGGCCGGCCGAGCAGCGAGCCCGCGAAGTAGCCGGCGAAGCCGCCGCCGATCGCGGCGATCTGGCTCACGAGCACCACGGACACGATGTCGAGGTGGCCGCGGGACGCCACGATCGCCGCGGCGATCAACGCGGTCTCCGCCGGCAGCGGCGCCCCGGCCGCCTGCCCCGCAACGAGGAGACCCAGCCCCGCGTAGGCCAGCGGATCGCTGAGGAGCATGCCTCTAGTGCTCGTCCAAGGTGCGGTAGGCGAGCAGCCCGCCGAAGCCCACGCCGCTCACCGCCGGACCTCGCTGCGGCGTTGCTTGCGCTCGTTGAAGTCGATGATCACCGGCACGCCGTCCATCCCGTAGCGCGCCCGCAGGCGATTCTCGAGGAAATAGGCGTAGTCGCGGGTCACGCGGTTGCGGTTGTTGACCTGGATGGCGAAGCGCGGCGGGGACGTGCCGATCTGCGCCATGTAGATGAGCTTGAGGCGGTGGTTCTGCTTGGCCGGCGGCTGGCGCGCCTGCGTCGCCTCGGACAGGAAGCGGTTGAGCTCGGGGGTCGGGATGCGGTTGCGCATGCGGTCGCCTAGGACGATCGCCTCGTTGAGGATCCGCTGGACGCTGCGGCCGGTCAGGGCGCTGGCGGTGAGGACCTTGGGGCGCAGGCGCAGCTTGCTCGTCGCGCGGGCGCGCTCGTGGTCGAGGTCGGCCTCGTCCATCGCGGCCACATCCCACTTGTTGAGCACGAGCGCCGTCGCGCAGCCCTCCTTCATCGCCAGCTCGGCGATCCGCAGGTCCTGGCTGGTGATGCCGTCGGCCGCGTCGCAGACCACGAGCGCGACGTCGGCGCGCTCGACGGCCCGCTGGGAGCGCAGCGAGGTGTAGTACTCGACGGACTCCTGGACCTTGGACTGGCGGCGCAGGCCGGCGGTGTCGACCACGACGAGCTTGCGCCCGTCGACCTCCAGCGGCAGGTCGATCGCGTCGCGCGTGGTCCCCGCGACCTCGCTGACGATCACGCGCTCGACCCCGGCGAAGCGGTTGACGAGCGTGGACTTGCCGACGTTGGGGCGCCCGATGACCGCCAGGCGGATGACGTCCTCCTCCTCGGGCTCCTCCTCCTCGGGCGGCAGCAGCTCGACGACACGGTCCAGCAGGTCGCCGGTCCCGAGCCCCTGCGCGGCGGACACCGCGATCGGATCCCCGAGCCCCAGGCCGTAGAAGTCGGCGGCACTCGGCACGTCGGCGCCGGTGTCGACCTTGTTGGCGGCCACGACGACGGGCAGCTTGGAGCGGCGCAGGAGGTCGGCCATCTCCTCGTCGCCGGGGCGCACTCCGGCGCGGGCGTCGACGACGAGCACGGCGACGCGCGCGTCGTCCAGCGCGGCCTGGGCCTGCTCGCGGATCGAGCCCGAGATCGGATCCGGGTCCAGGAAGTCCATCCCGCCGGTGTCGATCAGCGTGAACGTCCGGCCGTTCCACTCGGCCGGGATCTCGTTGCGATCGCGCGTGATGCCCGACGTCTCGTGGACGACGGCACGGCGCGAGCCGCTGAGGCGGTTGACGAGCGAGCTCTTGCCGACGTTGGGGTAGCCGACCACCGCGACCTTCACGACACGCGCTCCCGGACGAGTCCGACGATGCGCCGGACGACGTTGTCGATGCTCAGCCCCGTGGTGTCGACCTCGACGGCGTCGGGGGCGGCGACCATCGGCGCGTGCTCGCGGCCGGCGTCGCGCTGGTCGCGCTCGCGCACCTCGTCCGGCGGCACGCCCCGCCGGCGCGCGCGCTCGGGCAGGCTCGCCGTCAGCCACACCTTGAGATCGGCGCCGGGCGCCACGACGGTGCCGATGTCCCGCCCCTCGGCCACCCAGTCGCCGTGGGCCAGGAGCGCGCGCTGCTTGGCCACGAGCGCCTTGCGCACGGCGGGGTCGGTGGCGCGCCGCGAAGCCTCCTGGGAGATCTCCGGGGTGCGGATCGCCTCGCTGACGTCAGCGCCGTCGAGCAGCACGCGATCCCCCTCGAAGGCGATGTCGAGGGTCGCCGGATCGCGCGCCCCGGCCAGCGCGACGGCACGGTACAGCGCCCCCGAATCGAGGTAGGTGAAGCCCAGCGCGTCGGCGACGGCGCGGGCAACGGTGGATTTGCCGGCCCCCGCGGGGCCGTCGATGGCGATCAGCATCCGGGTGCCACCATAGAGCGCGTGAAGCTCCTCGGTCCGCTACGTGAGCGCGACTTCGCGCTGCTCTGGGCGGGGATGACCGTGTCGCTGCTCGGCGACGGGATCTACCTCGTCGCAGTGGCGTGGCAGGTCTACGACCTCTCGAACGACCCGACGGCGCTCTCGCTCGTCGGCCTGTCGTGGACGATCGGCATGGTGGCGTTCCTGCTGACGGGCGGTGTGGTGAGCGACCGCGTCGAGCGCCGCCGGGTCATGATCGGTGCCGACCTCGTGCGCGCCGCGGTGCTCGTCGTGATCGGGATCCTGTCGGTCTCCGGCGTGCTGGAGGTCTGGCACCTCGTCGCCCTCGTCGTGCTGTTCGGCGCCGGCGAGGCGTTCTTCGGACCGGCGTTCGGGGCGATCCTGCCCGACCTCGTCCCGGGCGAGCAGCTCGTCCAGGCCAACGCGCTGGACCAGCTCGTGCGCCAGTCCGCGGGCCGGCTCATCGGCCCGGCGCTGGGCGGCTTCGTCGTCGCGGCGCTCGGCGCCGGCAGCGCCTTCCTTCTCGACGCCGCGACGTTCGCGGTGTCGGCCGCGTGCATCGCCGCGCTACGCGTGCGCTCGCTGCCGCAGACGGACGGCGCCGAGCGCTCGGCGCGGGCCGAGCTGCGCGAGGGCGTGGTGTTCGTGCGCTCGCAGCCGTGGCTGTGGGCGACCCTCATCGCCGCCGCGGTGAGCCTGCTCATGTTCCTCGGCCCGCTGGAGGTGCTGCTGCCCTTCGTGGTCCGCAACGACCTCCACGCCGGAGCCGGCTCGTTCGGGGCCATCCTGGCCGCCGCCGGGGCGGGGTCGGTGGTGACCTCGCTGGTGCTCAGCCAGCGCGGCCTGCCGCGGCGCTACCTGACGTTCATGTACGCGACGTGGTGCGTGGGAACGCTGCCGCTGGTCGGCTACGCGCTGGGCAACGCCGTCTGGCAGCTCATGGCGCTGGCGGTCTTCTACGGCGCGTGCATGTCGGCCGGGAACCTGGTGTGGGCGACGCTCATGCAGACGCGGGTGCCGCCCGGCCTGCGCGGCCGAGTGCACAGCCTGGACTGGTTCGTCTCGATCGGGCTGACGCCGGTGTCGTTCGCGCTCACCGGACCGGTGTCGAAGGCCATCGGCGTCGACGCGACGCTCATCGCGGCCGGCGCGGTGCCGGCCGTGCTGACCGCCGCGCTCTTCTTCCTGGCCCGCCTCCGCGCCGACGAGCAGCGCCACCCGCCGCTGCCGGTCGCCCCGGCCGAGGCGATCGCCGCGACCGTGTGAGCCGAGGCCGCTCGCCCTAGACCGGCTCCTCCGTGGGCGCCTGTGCGCGGGCCGCGGCGGCCGCGGACCCGCCGGCGTCCTCGACCATCGGCACGCCGGCGATCTCGTAGGCCTCGATCTGGTCGAGGGTCTCCTTCTCCAGGAGGGCGCGCGCCAGGCGCTCGAGGCGGTCGCGCTCGCGCTCGAGCAGGAGCATGGTGTCGTGCTCGGCCTCCTCGACGATGCGCCGCACCTCATCGTCCATGAGTTGCTGGGTGGACTCCGAGGTCTCCTGCACGCCGGGGAGCAGCGGGCTCGAGGCCCCGGACTGCGCCACCGCCACCGGGCCGATCGCGTCGCTCATCCCCCAGCGCCCGACCATGCCGCGCGCGATCTGGGTGAGCTGCTGGATGTCGGACTCGGCACCCGTGGTGATCTCGCCGTACACGATGCGCTCGGCGGCGCGGCCGCCCAGCATCACCCGGATGCGGCCCAGCAGCTCGTCCTTCTCGTAGCCGTACCGGTCGGCCTCCGGCGTGGAGAGCGTCACGCCCAGCGCCTGCCCGCGGGGGATGATCGAAACCTTGCGCACCGGGTCGGCTCCGGGCGTCAGCATCCCGACGAGCGCGTGGCCGGACTCGTGGTAGGCGGTCCGCTCGCGGTCGGAGTCGCTCATCACGACCGCGCGCTCGGTGCCGAGGATGATCTTCTCGATCGCGTCGGTGAAGTCGTTCATCTCCACCGCGACGTGGTCGCGGCGCGCGGCGAACAGCGCGGCCTCGTTGACCAGCAGGGCGAGGTCGGCGCCGGACATGCCCGGCGTGCTGGCCGCGACGGCGTCGAGGTCGGTGCTCTCCCCCAGCGGGACCGAGCGCGTGTGGATGCGCAGGATCTCGCGGCGGCCGGTGCGGTCGGGCGTCTGCACGAACACCCGGCGGTCGAAGCGCCCGGGGCGCAGCAGCGCCGCGTCCAGGATCTCAGGACGGTTCGTGGCCCCCAGCACGATGACGCGCGTGTCGGGGCTGAAGCCGTCCATCTCGGTGAGGATCTGGTTGAGGGTCTGCTCGCGCTCGTCGCTGCCCCCGCCGAAGCCGCCTCCACCCGACCGCGAGCGCCCGATCGCGTCGAGCTCGTCGATGAAGATGATCGCCGGCGCGGCCTCCTTGGCCTGCTTGAACAGGTCGCGCACGCGCGACGCGCCGACGCCGACGATCGCCTCGACGAACTCCGAGGCGGCCATCGAGAAGAACGGCGCCTCGGCCTCCCCCGCGACGGCCCGCGCCAGCAGCGTCTTGCCGGTGCCGGGCGGCCCGCTGAGCAGGACCCCGCGCGGGATGCGGGCCCCGAGCTTCTGATAGCGCTCGGGGTTGCGCAGGAAGTCGACGATCTCCACCAGCTCGTTCTCGGCCTCGTCGATGCCGGCGACGTCGGCGAAGGTCACGCGGTTCTGGTCGTCGGGCTTGATGCGCCTGGCGGTGCCGGCGCGGCCGAAGCTTCCCAGCGCGCCGCCGGCCGACATGCGCCGCGCGAAGTAGACGAACAGGCCGACGAGCAGGATGGTCGGCCCGAAGCCCAGGATCAGGGTCGCGAAGAACCCGCGGCCGGAGTCGGCGACCGTGGCATTGACCACGACGCCCTTGGCCACGAGCTGCTTCGTGAGGTCGTCGGTGTTCACGAACGCCGGGACCTGCGTGTTGAACTTCGTGACCGAGACGCCCTTGCCGGTGGAGTCCTGGAAGACCGCGGGCTGCTTCAGCTGGCCCTGGATCGTCTGCTGCTCGGAGGAGATCTCCTTGACGTTGCCGGCCTTGACCTCGTTGAGGAAGAACGGCGTGTAGGGCACGCGCGTGCTCTTCGCGGGGCCGCCGGTGATGAGCGCGAGGACCAGGTTGATCGCGAGCAGGCCGACGATGAAGGCCAGGAACGTGCCGCGCCGGCGCTTGGGCATGATCGGCGGCTTGGGCTTGGGCGGGGCGCCGCGGCCGTCCGGGGCGGGCTCGACCCGCCACGAGGGGCCGCGGCCGGGCGCCTCGGGCCCCTGCGGGCGCTCGGGGCGGTCGCGGCGGCGCTCGGGAGGGGCGGGGCTGGTGTCGGCCATGGCGGTACTCCTACACCAGTCGCGCGAAGTCGTCCATGAACCGAGGGTAGGACACTCCCGCGGCGTCCATCCCGATCACCTCGACGCCCTCGCGCGACGCGAGCCCCGCGATCGCGCCCAGCATCGCCAGGCGGTGGTCGCCGTGGGAGAGCATGACGCCGCCGCGCAGGCCTCCGTTGCCGGTGACCGCGAAGCCGTCCTCGGTGGCCTCGATCCGCGCTCCCAGGCCGCGCAGCCCCTCGACGACCGTGGCGATGCGATCGGACTCCTTGAGGCGCAGCTCGCCCGCGCCGCGGACGATCGTCTCCCCTTCGGCGAAACAGCCGAGCAGGGCCACCAGCGGGAGCTCGTCGATGGCCAGCGGGACCTCGTCCGCCTCGACGACGGTGCCGACGAGCGGGCCCGCGGCGACGTCGAGGTCGGTCACGGGCTCGTGCGGGGTCACCTCGTCGCCCGGCTCCTCCTCGAGGTCGCCGATCACGATGCCGCCCATGCGCTGCAGGATCCGCACGAAGCCGGTGCGCGTCCAGTTGACGCCGCAGCCGCGCACGAGCAGGCGCGCGCCCGGGACGAGGACGCCCGCCGCGAGGGCGAACGCCGCCGAGGACGGGTCACCGGGGACCGTGAGTCGCTCGAGCACGAGCTCGTCGGTGTTGACGACCGTCACGTGGCGCCCGTTGCGGTGCACGGTCGCGCCGGCCGCCGCGAGCATCCGCTCGGTGTGGTCGCGGCTGATCGACGGCTCGCCGACCGTGGTGGCCCCCTCGGCGGCCAGGCCCGCGAGGAGCACGCAGGACTTGACCTGGGCGCTGGCGACCGGGAGCTCGTAGGCGATCGCGCGCAGGCGCCCGCCGGTCACCGTGAACGGCGGATAGCGCCCGTTGGTGGCCTGCACGCGGGCGCCCATGCGCTCCAGCGGCTCGGCGACGCGGTCCACCGGGCGCCGGCGGATGGACTCGTCGCCGTCCAGCGTGAAGCTGTGCCCCGCCTGGGCCGCCAGCCAGCCGGGCAGCAGCCGCATGAGCGTCCCCGCGTTGCCGACGTCGATCGGAGCTTCCGGGGTCCGCGCCTCGCGCAGCCCGGTGCCTCGGATGACCAGCTCGTCGGGGCGCGCCTCGACGAGCGCGCCGAGTGCGCGCACGGCGTCGAGGGTCGAGTTCGTGTCGGCCGCGTCGAGGTAGTTGTGGATGCGCACCGGCTCCGAGCACATCGCCCCGACGATCGCCGCGCGATGGGAGATCGACTTGTCCGGCGGCGGCACGATCTCGCCGCGCAGGCGTGCCGCGGGATCGAAGCGGACGTTCACGAGACGACCGCGAAGCCCAGCCCGGCGACCAGCCCGGCCGCGGCGGCCGCCTGGGGCTCTGCGACCCAGAGGGCGATCTCGCCCTGCGTGTTGTCGGGGGACGGGGACAGGGCCATGTCGGAGATGTTGATGCCTGCCTCGCCGAGCGTCAGCGCGATGTCCGCGATCACACCCGGCCGGTTGGGGACCGCGGCGCGCAGCTCGTGGACAGGTCCGCCCACGAGGCCCGCCTCGAGCAGCGCCCGCCGCTCAGCGTCCGCCTCGCGCTGCCAGGCCGCGATCCTCTCCGCGTCGCCGTCGACGAGCACCGCGCGCGCCTCCCCCAGGCGCCGGACGGTCTCGTCCAGCGCGACAACGAGCGCGTCGCGGTTGGCCAGGTAGATGTCCGGCCAGATGGCCGGGTTGGCGCCGGCCACGCGGGTGGCGTCGCGGAAGCTCGGCCCCGTCGGGGGCAGGCGCTCGCCGTCCAGCGCACCGGTCGCCTGGGCGACGAGGACGTTGGCCAGGACGTGGGGCAGGTGGGAGACGGCGGCCATCATCCGGTCGTGGGTCTCGGCGTCGATCGCCACCGGATGGGCGCCCAGGCCGGTGACGAGGCGGTGCAGGCGCTCGAGCAGCACCCCCGAGGTCGTCCGCGAGGGCGTGAGGTACCACGTCGCCCCGCCGAACAGGTCCTCGCGGGCGTGGTCGACGCCCGCCGCCTCGGCGCCCGCGAGCGGATGCCCGCCCACGAAGCGCTCGTCGGCGTGCGCCGCGGCGACGGCGCGCTTGGTCGAGCCGACGTCGGTGACGACACAGCCGGGCGGCGCCGCGGCGAGCACGGCGTCGACCACGTCGGGGATCGCGCCGACCGGGACCGCCACGAACGCCGCGTCGGCGCCGTCCAGCGCCGACGCCAGGTCCGGTGCCGCCTCGTCCAGCGCCCCGCGCTCGACCGCGCGGGGCGCCTCGGGCCCCACGCCGCGGACGTGGGCGCCGAGGCGCCCGCGGGCGGCCAGGCCGATCGACCCGCCGATGAGCCCGACGCCGACGACCGCGATGTTCACACGGTCGCCGCGCTGCTGAAGGACGTCTTGCCCGCCACGGCCGCCGCGGCCTCGACGCATGCCGCGTAGGCCGCGAAGTCCTCGGTGCGCAGCTGCTGGGGCCCGTCGCAGATCGCCTGTTCGGGGTCGGGGTGGACCTCGACGATGATCCCGTCCGCGCCCGCGGCGGCGGCGGCGAGCGACAGCGGCTGCACGAGGTCGCGCCGGCCTGCGGCGTGGCTGGGGTCGACGATCACCGGGAGATGGCTGAGCTCTTGGAGCACCGGCACCGCGGTGAGGTCCAGCGTGAAGCGGTAGGCGGTCTCGAACGTGCGGATCCCGCGCTCGCAGAGCATCACGTTCTCGTTGCCCTCCTTGAGCACGTACTCGGCGGCCATCAGCAGCTCCTCGAGCGTCGCCGACAGCCCGCGCTTGATGAGCACCGGGACGCCGGAGCGCCCGATCTCCGTGAGCAGCGCGTAGTTCTGCATGTTGCGCGCGCCGACCTGGATGACGTCTGCCACCTCCGCGACCGCCTCGAGGTCGCGGGCGTCCATGAGCTCGGTGACCACGGGCAGGCCGGTCTGCTCCTTGGCCTCCGCCAGCAGCGCCAGGCCCTCCTGCCCCAGGCCCTGGAAGGCGTAGGGCGAGGTCCGCGGCTTGTAGGCGCCGCCTCGGAACATCGCGGCGCCGGCCGCCTTGACGACGTGGGCGGTCGACAGCGTCTGGTCGCGCGACTCCACCGTGCACGGGCCGGCGATCAGCGCGAAGTGCTCGCCGCCCACCTTCTGGCCCCCGATCTCCAGCACGGAGCGCTCGCCGTGGCGCAGCTGCGCCGAGGCGAGCTTGTAGGGCTTGAGGATCGGCACGACGCGGTCGACGCCCGGTGAGCCGTCGAGCTCCAGCCGGGCGATGTGCTCGAGGTCGCCGACGGCCCCGATCACGGTGACCTCGTCGCCGCGGCTGGGATGCGCCCGCGCACCCACGGACTCGATCCGCTCGATCACGGCGCGGACGTCGTCCTCCGAGGCCGTCTGCTTCATCACGATCATCATCTGGTTCTGCCTTTCGAAAGCGCCTGGGAACTGTACGGGTGGCCGGTGGGCCGGGGACACGAGGCCCGGAAGGGGCGTGAAGCCCGGAGGACGGCGCTCGGCCCGAAGGCCCGTCGTGCGGCGGCTGCTCTCAGCCGGCCGAGCGCCTAGCTAAATCGCCAGGCGAACGGATAGGCGTAGCCGAAGGCGTCGTACGACAGCGCGGCGCGGAGATCCGCGAGGCAA
>JAOPZW010000022.1 GCA_025963905.1 Solirubrobacterales bacterium
CGGGGAGCGCTCTACGTCGGGTCGCCCGAGACCGTCGCGCAGAAGATCGCGGGCAATCTCACCGCTCTCGGCGCGACCCGCTTCGATCTGAAGTACGGCATGGGCGGCCTCTCCCATCAGGCGCTCATGACCAACATCGAGCTCTACGGCACGCAGGTCGTCCCGCGCGTCCGCGAGCTCCTCGCATCATCGGTCCAGGCCGGCTGACAGGCCGCGACGACTGGCCACCGGCGGATGCGAGGAGCGCCGCGGCGGGGACATCCTTTCGAGCCATGGATTACGGCCATTCGCTGGAGTTCGGGTACTTCCTGATCCCGGAGGCGGCTGACCCGGTCGGGGTGCTCGAGACGGCGCGGCTGGCCGACCGGCTCGGCTATGACCTGCTCGCCGTCCAGGACCATCCCTACCAGCCCGCGCAGCTCGACACGCTCGCTCTGCTGGGCGTGATCCTCGGCCAGACCGCGCAGATCCGCGTCTTCCAGGATGTGGGCAACCTGCCGCTGCGCCCGCCGGCCATGTTCGCGAAGGCCGCGGCCACGCTGGACGTGCTCAGCGGCGGGCGCTTCGAGGCCGGCCTTGGCGGAGGAGGCTTCCTGGGCGCCGCCCAGGCGATGGGGGCGCCGCCCGTCACCGCCGGCGAGAGCCTCGAGGCCCTCGAGGAGGCCGTCGCGATCCTGAGGGCGAGCTGGAGCGGAGCTCCGGCGCTGGAATTCGACGGGCGCCACTACCGGCTCGACGGCGCGCGTCCGGGCCCGGTGCCCGCGCACGAGATCGGCATCTGGCTGGGTGCGATGAAGCCCCGTGCGCTTGCGCTCACCGGGCGCGTGGCCGACGGCTGGGCGGCGCCGCTGATGAACTACCTGCCTCCGGCCGCCGCCGCCGAGGCCCAGGCCGCCATCGATCGCGCCGCGCGCGAGGCCGGCCGCGACCCCTCCGAGATCCGGCGCATCTACAACGTGCCGGGGGCCTTCGCCGCGACGGCCCCGGGGCCCGCGAGCGACACCGACGACGCGATCGTCGGGCCTCCCGATCACTGGGCCGAGGTGCTGGCCCGCCTCGCGCTGGACTTCGGGTTCGGCACCTTCGTCCTCATGGGCCGGCCGGATCCCCAGATGCTGCGCACGTTCATCGAGGACGTCGCCCCACGGGTCCGCGACCGCGTCGCGACGGCGCGTGCACGCGCATGAGGATGGAGCCGCTCGACGACGCGGTCGATCACGTCCGCGGCGGGCCGGCAGGGCGCCTCATCGTCGAGTACGGCGACTACGAGTGCCCGTACTCGCGCCGGGCGTTCCGGGAGATCGGACACGTCGAGCGACGACTGGGCGACGGCGTCCGCTTCGCGTTCCGGCACTTCCCGCTGACCGAGATCCACCCGCACGCGCTCGCCGCAGCGACGGCGGCCGAGGCGGCCACGCTCCAGGACCGGTTCTGGGACATGCACGAGCTGCTCTTCCGTCGCCAGGCGGCTCTCGAGGACGACGACCTGCGCCGGTATGCCGCCGAGCTCGAGCTCGACATGGCGCGGTTCGACAGCGACCGGACCGGCGCGGCCGCGCTCGGGCGAGTCCGGCGGGACATGGAGAGCGGGATGGCGTCGGGCGAGGTCCAGGGCACGCCCACCCTGTTCATCGACGGCGTCGTGCACCGCGGCGGCTACGACGCGGCCACGTTGCTGGAGGCGCTACGCGGATGAGCGCGATGGGCTCGCGCTCGCGCCGGCCGGCCGCCGCTCCGCCCTCAGCAGCGCAGGGGCTTCCAGCCGTGCATGGCCTGTTCGACCTGGCTGGGGTCGAGCGCGGGGGCCTCGAGGGGGGTGAGCGGTTCGCGTGCGCGCAGGCCGTCGACGATGATCGCGAGCATCCGGCGCCATGTGTCGGGGTCGACATCGCGTGTGAAGTCGACGATCCCGCCGAGCATGACCTGGATGAGCGGGAGGTCGGTGCCCACGATGTCCGGGCGTAGCTGGCCGGAGGCCTGGGCGCGCTCGACCAGTCCGTGGACGAGCGGCGCCATGCGGTCGCGCATGCAGGCGACGCGCTCGCGGCCGTATCCGGTGCTGAGCACGAGCTCCTTGAGGCCGCGATTGGACGCCTGCAGCGCCTGCCCGCGCTCGAGGAAGCCGACGAGGGCGTCCCACGGGTCGTCCTCGGCCATCGCCTCCTGCGCCAGCGAGACGAGCTCCTCGACGCGCTCCTCGAAGAGGGCCTCGATGAGCGCCTCCTTCTCGGGGAACCGGCGATAGACGGTGCCGACGCCGACGTCGGCGTGGTCGGCGATGTCGTCCATCGTCACGCCGAGGCCACGCTCCGCGAACACCTCCCGAGCCGCCTCGAGGATGCGCCGGCGGTTGCGCTCGGCGTCACGGCGCAGCGGCCGCTCGCCGCCGCAGCCCCAGGTGACGTCGGGAGAGCTCATAGGGCGAGTCTACCGCGAAAACGGAGAGCCGAGCTCCGGTTCGTGGTAGTCTTCGAGACGTAACTTGAGATGTCACCTCCGATTCGAGGCTCCCTCCGTTTCCCAGCGAGGACAGGACAGAACGTGACCTCCCCAGACCCCGCCGCCGCCGTCGCCCTCAGCACCGTCACGATGCCCCCGCGCGCCGGACGACCGATCGGCCGTGGGCCATCGGGAGCTCCCCGCACCGCCTTCGTCCTCGCCGGCGGCGCAAGCCTGGGGGCGATGCAGGTGGGCATGCTGCGAGCCCTCTACGAGCACGGGATCGCGCCCGACCTGCTCGTAGGGACCTCGGCCGGGGCCCTGAACGCGGCGTTCGTGGCCTCGCGGCCGCAGACGGTCGCCACCGCCGACGAGCTCGCGCGCGTGTGGCGCAGCCTGCGCCGGGACGACATCTTCCCGATCAACCCTCGGACGCTGATCGGCGGCCTGACGAACCAGCGCAGCCATCTGATCCCCGACACCGGGCTGCGCCGGCTCGCCGCCCGCCATCTCCGGCTCGAGCGCCTCGAGGATGCGGGCGTCCCGCTGCACCTCGTCGCCTTCGACCTGCTGACCGGACACGAGGTGTGCCTCTCCGACGGCCCCGCGCTTGAGGCGGTGCTGGCCGCCGCGGCGATCCCGGGGGTGCTGCCGGCGGTCCGCCGTGGCGATCGGCTGCTCGTCGACGGCGGTGTCGTGAACAACACCCCGATCTCGCACGCCGTCGAGCTCGGCGCCGAGCGCATCTACGTCCTGCCCACCGAAGGCCCGCTGGCGCCCGCGCTGCCCGTCGCGCCTCGCGGTGCCCTCGACGCCGTCGTCCACGCGTTCACCTTGCTCATCGGCGCCCGGCTGGCGGCCGACGTGGCCCGGTACGCCGACGCGGCGGACCTGATCGTGCTGCCCGCCGCCAACCCCGAGCGCATCCAGCCCACCGACTTCGACCACGCCGGCACCCTGATCGGCGCCGGGCTAGCGGCCGCGCGGACGGCCCTCGCGGCCCAGGTCGCCGAGCCGATCGCGTCATGAGCACGATGATCCGCGTCGCCGTCCTCGACGATCACCCGGCGGTCCGCGCCGGCCTGGAGGCGATCCTGGCGCAGGAGCCCGACCTGATCGCCGTCGGATCCGCCGCCAACGAGGAGCAGGTCTGGCCGCTGCTCCGCCGCACCCGGCCTGACGTCGTCGTCCTCGACTTCCACCACCCGGGACGCGACGGCCTCGCGCTGATCCAGGACATCAAGCGCATGCTCCATGCGCCGGCCGTCGTGCTCTATGCGGCAACGACGCCTGACGCGCTCGTCGTCGCGGGTGTCGTCGCGGGGGCCGACGCGGTGGTCGGCAAGTCCAGCTCGGCCCGGGCGCTGCTCGAAGCGATCCGCGCGGTCGCCCGGGCGCCGCGCGAGCTGCCGCGGATCTCCCGGCAGATGCGGGTGGGCGCGGCGGCGACGCTCGATCCCGCCGACCACGCGATCCTCGCGATGCGTCTCGCCGGCGAGTCGGCTGTCGAGATCGGCGCCGTGCTCGGCCGCCGGGCGTCTGAGATCGCGGACCGCATCGCGACCATCGTCGCCGCGCTGGCGTCCGCCCGGCCATCGCCGGCCGCGGGGGTGGCCTGATGTCCGTCGCGGCGCCGCACTCGCCCCCGATGGCCGTCGCCCGGCACGGCGTCGGGCGCCGCGCCGCCACCGCCGGCCTGCTGGGCGTCCTGGTGGTGTCGTTGATGCTCGGCGTGCCGGCGCTGCAACCGGTCGTCCGGGAGATCCGGGACATGAACCCGTGGTGGGTCGGCGGCGGGGTCGCGCTCGAGCTGGCGTCGTGCGTCAGCTACGTCGTGCTCTTCCGGCTGTTCTTCGACCGCGTCGCCGCGCCGGACGCCCGCGCACTCGCGTGGACCTCGATGGCGTCGGGGGTCCTGTTGCCCGGCGGCGGCGTCGGCGCGCTGGCGATCGGCGGGTGGCTCATGCACCTCACCGGCGCCCCGGTCCGCTGGATCGTCCGGCGCTCGAGCGGGATCTTCTTCCTGACCAGCGCGGTCAACGGCGCCGCCATCATCGGCGCGGGGATGCTGCTCCTGGGCGGCTCGTCGGGGCCCCACGATTTCGCGCGCGCCGGCCTGCCGCTGCTCGCCGCCGCGCTGATCACGCTGCTCATCGTCGCCGCGCCCTGGGCCCAGCCGCGGCTGGGCGGTCGCGCCGGCTCCCCCTGGGTCGCGGGGATCGTCGAGGGCATCCGCGATGCCGAGCGGGCCGGGCGGCATCCGAGCTGGCGGCTGCTCGGAGCGCTCGGCTATCTCGGCTTCGACATCGCGGTGCTGTGGGCGACGTTCTCGGCCATCGGGCACGCCCCGCCGGTCGCCGCGCTGATGCTGGGCTACACGATCGGCTATGTCGCCAACGCGCTTCCGGTCCCAGGCGGCATCGGGGTGCTCGACGCCGGTCTCGCCGCCGCGCTGGTGCTCTACGGCGCCCAGCCGGCCGATGCCGCCGCGGCGGTGCTCGTCTACCACGCGATCGCGCTGTGGCTGCCGGCCGCCGGTGGCCTGCTCGCCTACGTCCGCCTGCGCCCGCGACTCGCGCCCGGGGTCGGCGACCCGCCCGTCACCCACGACCCGCCCGTCACCCACACATCGAACCCCGCCCTCGAAGGATGTCTGCCATGAGAGCGCTGGCCCTGATGATCGGACCGACCGCCGACGGCTGGGCGGTCTACGTGACCGGCGGCCGCGAGGTCACCCGCTACCGCGGGCTCGGCGCGAAGCGACGCGCACTGCGCCACGTCGCCCGCGCCTCGGTCGCTGGTATCGGCCCCTGAAATACTCCGGCGGCCCGTATCCGACCCACCAGAGGGAGCCCGCGGAGTTCCGCCCGAACGGCCTGCCGATCGCCGACACTCATGTGGCTCGCCGGCCGTGATCACGGCTCCTCGAACAAGGCATCGAGCTCCGCGGACGACGCGGCGGTGTCGAAGCTCGTGAAGCTGCCCTCTTGAGCGATCTCGCCGGCCGCTCCCAGGAAGCCTCCCCACGCCGCACGGGCAAGAGCGGAGCCGACGCTGACACGTCGGACGCCCAGCTCGGCGAGGTCGGCGACGCGCAGCCCGACGTTCCCGCTCATCAGGACGTTGACGGGCTTTGGGTGGACGGCTTCGACGATCGCGCGGATGTCGTCGCGGTCTCGCACGCCAGGTGCGTACAACACGTCGGCGCCTGCTTCGGCATATGCCTCCAGGCGACGGATCGACTCTTGCAGCGGATCCGGGTGGCCGACGAGAAAGCACTCCGCTCGCGCGGTCAGGAGCACGTCGGCGCCTGAGCCGTCGATCGCCGCGCGCGCGGCGCGGACGCGCTCGACCGCCTCGGCAAGCTCGAACAGCGGCGAGTCTCGTCCCTCGCCGGTGTCCTCGATCGAAAGCCCGGCCACCCCCGTC
>JAOPZW010000121.1 GCA_025963905.1 Solirubrobacterales bacterium
CCGCGCCCGCGCAGTGCCAGCAGCAGCGCCGCCGCCAGGCCGCCGCCGGCCGACTCGCCCGCCAGCGCGACGCCGTCCGGGAACGGGCCCTCGGCCTGCAGCCACTCGTAGGCGCCCGCCGCGTCCTCGAGCGCCGCGGGGAAGGGATGCTCGGGAGCCAGGCGGTAGTCGATGAACAGCACCCGCCGGCCGGCCGCGCGCGCGAGGTGCGCGGCGAGCGCCTGATGGGCGGCGAGCGAGCCGACGCTGTACGCGCCGCCGTGCAGATGCAGGATCGCCGCGTGGTCTTCGGCGCCGTCGGGGACGAGCCACTCGGCGGGGCGTCCCGCCACCTCGACCGCCTCGGAGGCGACGCCGTCCGGGGCGGCGGCGCCGTGGGCCGGCCGGGCGTCGCCGGGGCGCATCTGGTCCAGCAGCTGGTCGATCGCGCCATCGCTCCCCGGCGCGCCCGCGGCGCGCAGCCGGTCGGTGTGGCGCCGGAACGCGTCGCTGGGCATCGCCGGACGCTACCCGCGCTGGGGGCCCGGCGCGGCGCGGCCGGAGTGGGCCGCCTCGGACTCGAACCGAGAACCTCAACGCTTAAAAGGCGTGCGCTCTAGACCAATTGAGCTAGCGGCCCCCTTGAGGAGGTTATGCGATCGCCCGCTGAGCATCGCGCTCCCCGGGGCCACTCAGTACCCCCAACGGGAATCGAACCCGTGCTACATGCGTGAAAGGCATGCGTGCTGACCGCTACACCATGGGGGCGCGTGCGATCAGTCTAGTGTCGCGAGTCGCAAGTTCGCGGGCCCGAACTTCCGCCTATCGACCATCTAGATCGACCGCGTCAGTCCGCCGTCCACGGTCAGCTTCTCGCCCGTCACGTAGCTCGCGCGCGCCGAGCACAGGAACGCCGCGGCCGCGGCGAGCTCCTCCACGGTGCCCAGGCGCCCGGCGGGCACTCCGGCCGCGCCCTCGCGCTCGGCCGCCTCGCGTGAGCCGTAGACCTCGAAGATCCGGTCGGTCGCGATGCGCCCCGGCAGCACGCTGTTCAGCGTCACGCCGTCGGCGGCGACTTCGCGGGACAGCGTCTTGAACGCGGTGATCATCGCCGCGCGGTGGGTGTTGGAGAGCATGAGCGAGGCGATCGGCTCGCGCACCGCCGTGCTGACGACGTTGAGCACGCGCCCCCAGCCGCGCTCGCGCATTCCGGGGACCGCGCGCTGCATCAGCGCCATCGGCGTCAGCACGAGCGTGCGGTAGGCCTCCTCCCACTCGTCCTGCGAGAACCCCAGCGGGTCGGCTCCACGCGGCGGGCCGCCGGTGTTGCACACGAGGATGTCGAGCGGGCCCAGCGCCTGGGCGACCTCGTCGACCAGCCGGCCGGCGCCCTCGACGTCGGCGCTGTCGAACACGAAGCCGGTCGCCCCGATCTCGCCGGCGGTCGCGTCGATCCGCTCCCGCGACCGCGAGCTGACGGCCACGCGTGCGCCCTCCGCCGCGAGCTCGGCGGCGATCGCCCGCCCGATCCCCTTCGACGCCCCGGCGACGAGCGCGACACGTCCGGCGATGCCCAGGTCCATGCCGTCATCCAAGCACGCCGGACGCCGTCGCGCGATCCCTTCGCGCGACGGCGCACTGCGCCACGCTCAGGGCACGACGAGGGTGAATCCCTCGTCGGAGCGGTGCGCGGCGATGCTGACCGGCGTCGTCGTCGAGTCGATCGAGAGGTGCCGTGTGATCACTTCGAGCTTGCCGCCGCAGTCGGCGCCCGAGGTGTCGACCTGCGCGTAGTCCTTGCTCGACGAGGCCGGATCGGCGAGATCGGCATTCGCCACCGGCGACACGCTCGAGGCATCGATGCCGGCGGCGAGGCTGATGCAGTAGCTGCCGACGGCTGCGCCGGCGGGCTTGCTCACGCCGGCGACGCCGCGGCTGCGCGCGGCGACGAGGGCGCCGGTGCTCGTGACGGTCGCGTAGGCCCGCGCGGTGCCCGTCGCGCCCTGGGGCCCCGCAGGGCCCTGGGACCCCTGGGGACCCAGCGAGCCGGCCGGGCCACGCAGGCCGCCGGCGAGCTGGCCGGGCGCGAAGTCCCGTGCCAGGAGCGAGTGGTCCTTGACCTTCGGCGAGGTGACGGAGTTGGGCGCCAGGTTCACGCCCTTGACCGCCCCGCGTCCGAGCGTCACGCCCGCGTATGCCGTGCCGCCGAGGGCGAGCACGAGGGCGACCGTCGAGGTGACGTTCGCGTACGTCGTTCGCAGGCGCACGGTCAACCCACCTTGAAGTACTGCTTGGCGCTCTTCAGGACCGTGCCGGAGCTGTAGTAGGTCCGCGCGAAGTAGTAGCCGCGAGCGCCGGATGCGAAGGAGCCCCGATAACGGCCCGCGCTCCCGCCCACGCGCTGCTGGAGGCGGGCGACGAACTGGCCGCGGATGCACTGCTTGACCTTGACCTTCACCGTGAAGGCGCCGGGCGCCCCGGCGACCGTGCCGTCGAGGCCGATGTGCACACCGCGGCGGTACAGGGTGTAGTGATGCCGGATGCCGCACGCGCGCAGGGAGCGGTTGCCGCTGCCGCCCTTCAGGTTCAGAGTGACGCCGCCGCCGCCGGCCTGGGCCGGCGCGGCTGCGAGCAGCAGCGCGGCAAGGCCGGCCAGCGCCGGGATGCGATGGGACAGTCTCATCGGGTGGGCCTTTCTTGGAGGTTGCGTGCCGGCTCGGGGGGCCGGCGGGCCGCGAGCACCGCGTCGAAGACGTCGAGCGCGGCATCAAGGCCGTCGAGCGATACGGGTGGGGCGGTGGGCGGGGGTCCGTCGAGCGCGAGCTCGATCGCGGCGGCCATGCTCCGCGAGTCCAGGTCAGCGGCGCTCAGGACCTGCGCGCTGCCCCAGGCGGCGAGGCGCTGTGCCCGGATCCTCTGCTCGTGGCTGCGTCCGTCGCGTGGCACGAGGACGCTGCGCCGACCGAAGCTCAGGATGTCGCAGCAGGTGTTGTATCCCGCCATGCCGACGACGCAGTCGGCAAGCGCGACGTGCGCCCGCAGGTCTGGCAGGGCGCGTCGCACCTGGACCCCGGCGGCCTCGCCGAGCAGCGCGAGGCGCGTGTGCTCGGCGGCGTCCATAAGCGGTCCGGTGACCATCAGGTAGGTGGCGCTCCGCGTGCCACGCAGCCGCTCGGCGGCGCCGACGAAGGCTTGCAGCAGCCCGGTCCCGTCGACGCCGCCGCCCGCGCCGCCCAGGATGAGCGGGCGCTCGTAGAGCGGCGTGTCGATCGCCTGCGGCGCGGAGCGGCCGAGGTAGCCGCAGTAGGTCAGGCGCGAGGTCAGCTCGGCGTCCAGGCCGTAGTCGCGCCCGAAGTCGACCATCCCGCGGTCGCCGTAGACGCAGATCGCGGCGTAGCGCTCGCGCAGCACGTCGTAGACGCCCGTGCGCCGCCACAGGTCCCGGACGAACTCCGGCTGGTCGATGACGTCGCGGAATCCGGCGACCGCGGCCCCTCCGCGGGCGGCGAGCGCGTCGAGCGCGGGAAGCAGTTCGCCATAAGGGCCGGCCGGCAGGAAGTCGGCGACCAGGAGGTCGGGCGCGAAGCGGCTCACGGTGCGCTCGAGCAGCTCGGCGCGGAGGCCGACGACCTCGTCGCGCGGAACGGGAAGCTCGCGCGGCTCCCAGTTCTCGTAGCGATCGACCATCGCGATCGACGGCAGCTTCAGGTAATCCACGCCGGGCGGGATGGCGAACATCCCGGCAGCGTGCGACCCGGTGGCCACGAGCACCGCCGCGTCCGGGTGCCGGGCCCGGAACGCCGAGGCGAGATCGAGCTGGCGCTGCAGGTGCCCGACGCCGACGCCGTTGTGCGAGTAGAAGAGCGCGCGCGGCCCCTCGCCGGCTCGCGCCCCGGAACGCGCGACGCGCGCGCCCGCGCGTGCCGTCAGCGCCGGCCGCCGGGCAAGGCGGGCGAAGACGGGCGAGCGCTCGAGCAGCTCGTCGTAGCGCCCGTGGTCGACCACGCGGCCGTGCTGGAGGACGATGATCTCGTCCGCCTCGCGCACGAGCGCCATGTCGTGCGTGACGAGCAGGGTCGTCGTGCGGTCCATGAGCACGCGGAGCGCGTCGAGGATGCCCTGTTGGGTGCCGGAGTCCAGGCCCGTGGTCGGCTCGTCGAGGACCAGGATCGGGCTCTGGCGCACGAGCGCACGGGCGATCGCCACGCGCTGGCGCTGGCCCCCGGACAGCGAGGCGCCCCGCTCGGCGAGCACCGTGTCGTAGCCGTCGGGCAGCTGCTCGACGAACTCGTCCATGCCCGCGGCGCCGGCCGCCGCTCGGACCTCCTCGTCGCTGGCGTCCGGGCAGCCGTAGCGGATGTTCTCGGCCACGCTGAGGCCGAAGAGGAGGGCCTCCTGCTGGACCACCGAGATCTGGGCACGCAGCGACTCGAACGTGTACTCGCGCACGTCGCGCCCGTCGATCAGCACCCGTCCGCCACCGACGTCGAACAGCCGCGGGATGAGGCTCAGCAGCGTCGACTTGCCGCTGCCGGTGGCACCGACGACGGCGACGCGCCTGCCCGGCCCGGCCGTGAAGGTGACATCGCGCAGCACTGGCCGGCCGGGGCGGTAGGCGAAGTCGACATGCTCGAAGGCCACCTCGCCGCGCAGCGGCGGCGCCTCGACGGCGTCGGGCGCATCGGACAGGTCGGGCTTGGTGTCGAGGATCTCGAGGATGCGCTCCGCCGCGGAGAGCGCCTTCGCCGAGCGCTGGACGGACTTCGACGCGCGGCGCAGCGGCCGGTAGGCGGCCCGCAGGTAGGAGACGAACACGATCAGCTCGCCGGGAGTGATCGCGCCGTGCATCGCGCGCAGCGTTCCGACCCAGAGGACGATGACGGTGCCGCCGGCGAGCGCGAGCTCGACGCCGCGGTTCATCTTCGCCTCCAGGCGGGCGCCCTTGACGCCCTGCTTCAGGCTGCGGCGGTTGATGTCGTGGAAGCGATCCTGCTCCCGGCCCTCCGCCCCGTGGAGCTGCACCACCGACATCGCGGAGAGCGACTCGTGCATGACGGTCGCGACCTCGCCCTCGCGCTTGCGCTGCCGCTGGGCGTTGCGGCGGATCCGCCGGCCGTAGAGCCAGGAGAGCCCGACGATGAGCGGCATGACCGCCAGCGACACGAGGGTGAGCACCGGATCGACGACGACCATGACCGCGAGCATCAGGACGATCAGTACGACGCCCGAGCCGAGGTTCACGATGAAGTCGATGAGGACGTCGCGCAGGAGGATGATGTCCGCGCTGAGGCGCACGAGCAGGTCGCCCGTGCGCCGGCGCTGATGGAAGCTCAGCGGCAGCGCGTGCAGGTGGCGGTACAGCCGGGCGCGGATCCCGTAGACGATCTCCTGGGCCGCGCTGGAGAGCAGGTAGTCCTCGTAGTAGTAACTGATGCCCCGGATCAGCCCCGTGACGGCGAGGATGATGGCGGCGGCGGCAAGCAGGTTGTGCGCCGAGTGCCCGAAGACGAGGAAAGGCTGCGTGAGGGCACCGTGCGCGGGCTTGTGGAAGAGGACCTGGTCGAAGACGACCTTCAGCGGCCAGGGCTCGAGGACGCGCGTGAGTGCGTAGATGACCGCGAACCCGGTGCCGCCCAGCAGCTTGCCGCGGCGCTTGCGCACGTCGCGCCGGAACGCCCGCATGACGGTGCGCGCGCGCACGAGCCGCTCGACGGCCGGGACCGTGGTCATGCCGCCCGGTCCAGTGCCCGCCCGTGCAGGGCATCGAGCACGCGCTCGGCCACCGCCGCCCATGTGCGCTCCTCGGCGACCCAGGCGCGCGCCGCGCTCCCCAGACGGCGGGCACGGGCGCGATCCCGGGCCAGCGCGCGCACCGCCTCCGCCAGGGCGGCGGCATCGCCCGGCGCGACGAGGACGCCACGGTGCCCATCGCCGAGCACGTCGCGTGCGTCGCCGAGGTCGGAGACGACGGGGCAGCAGCCGGCCGCCATGTACTCGAGCACCTTGAGCGGCGAGAACCAGAAGCCCTCGAGCGGGAGGTAGGGCGCCAGACCGGCGTCCCAGCGGCTCATCGCCGCGGTCGCGTCGTCGTGGCGCAGCGTGCCGAGGCGTGTGAGGCGCTCCGGCGGAAGGTCGTCGAGTGCGTCGAGGCACGGGCCGTGCCCCACGACCTCGAGGTGCGCCTCGGGGACCGCGGCGAGGGCCTGCACCAGTACCTCGATCCCGTGCCAGGGCTTGAGGCTGCCGGCGAAGCCGACGATGAAGCGCTCCGGGTCGCGCGTGGGCGGCGCGAAGCGCTCGCAGTCGACGGCGTTCGGCAAGACCTCGACGACGTCCACGGCCACTCCGTCGGCGACCAACCGGCGCGCGAGCGGGTCCGAGACGGCCAGGACGCGCTCGGCATCCCGGAGCGCCTCGCGCTCGAGCCGGACGGCGGCCTCCGCGTGGGGCAGCACGCGGAAGCGCGCGGCCTCCTCGCGCAGCGGCGCGTTGACCTCGACGACGTGGGGAACGCCCAGCGCCGCGGCCGCCCGAGCACCGGCGGCGCTGTAGAGGGAGAAGCGCTCGTACACGGCGTCGACCCGCAGGGCCTGCGCCAGCTCGAAGACCTCCTCGGCCTGCCGGTCGACCGTCGCGCCGAGCGCCGCGGCGTCGGAGTGGGCCTTCGGCAGCACGGGCTGGATCGCGTGGAGGGCGACCGGCGCCTCGAGGCGGTCGCCCTCGGGTGCGACGCGCGGCGAGGCGACGTGGACCTCCGCGCCGGCCCGGTGCAGCGCGCCGATGAGCTCGCGGACATGCACCGAAGCGCCCTTGTGCCCGAGCACCGGCACGCCGGGGTCGGCGCTGAGGAACAGGACGCGCATCACGCCGCCCGCCGGCCGGCGGGGCCGGCGTCCTCGACCGCGATCGGCCGATCGGGCCGCACGAGCCCGGCCTGCGCCAGCGTCGCGAAGACGTGCGGCAGGGTGTGCCTGCGGTCGAAGCTCGCCCGGACCCGCTCGCCGGCGCCGCGCCCGAGCCGCGCGGCGAGGTCGGGATCGCCGAGAACGTGCTGGAGCGCCGCCGCCAGCGCCGCCGGATCCTCCGGGGCCACGAGCAGTCCGCTGGCGCCGTCCTGGATCGCCTCCGCCACGCCGGCGAGTGTCGTGCTCACCACCGGCAGCTCTCCGGCCATCGCCTCGAGCACGACGTTCGGCAGCCCGTCGCGATCGCCGTCGGGCGTGCGGCGGCAGGCGAGGGCGAAGACGGTGGCCGTCGCCAGCTCCTCGCGGACCTCGGCCGGGGTGAGCGGGCCGAGGAAGATCACCCGGTCGCCGAGCTCGAGCTCGTGCACAAGGCGCTGGAGCCGCGGCCACTCGGGCCCGTCGCCCGCGATGCGCAGCTGAAACGCGGTGTCCTGCTCGCGCAGCGCCGCGGCGGCCGCGATGAGGACGTCGTGCCCCTTCTTGGGGACGAGACGCCCGACGGTCAGGATGCGCGGCGTGCCGGGCGCCGGCATGCGGCGTGGGGGACCCGCCGGGATCTCGGTCCCGTGGTACACGAGCCGGACCGGGGTGGCGCCCGCTGCATGGCGCTCGAGCTCCGCGGCGCCCTCGCGCGTGCAGGTCAGCACGACGCTGGCGTCCTCGAGCTTGCGGCGGAGCTCGTCGGCCGGCGTGAGCCAGATGTCCTTGGCGTGGCACGACAACGCGTAGGGGACATCGGCGAGGCGGGCCGCGAAGCGTCCGATCGTGCCGGGCTTGTGCGCGAAGTGGATGTAGAGCGGGGGCCGGCCGAGGCGCACCAGCCGGTGCGCCACGAGCGCCGCCTGGTCCAGGCGCATGCGGTTGTAATCGGGCGAGGTGACGATGTCGGACAACGCGGCGAGGTAGCGCTGGCGGCCCTGGAGGAGCAGCGCGGCATGGCTCGCGCGGGCGGCGAGCCGCCGGCGGGCGGCCGTGAGGGCGGGGACATACTCCACGGGGGCGCGCAGGCGGGCGAGCGCGTCCTGCTGGACGATCTCCGGGGGCCGAGCGAGCGCCATGACCATGAGGTTCAGCCCGCGGGACTCGAGCTCGAGCAGCTCCTGGAGCACGAACGTCTCCGACAGGCGCGGGAACCCGTTGACGATCACGACGAGGTCGGGCCTCATGCCACGGCCTCCTCGATCTCGTCGTCCTCGGCGAGCACCTGGCGGGTGAGCCCGTCGAGGAGCCCGGTGCGCGCCTCGAAGCCGAGGTCGCGCTGCGCACGGCTCACATCGGCGTGCGTGAGGCGAGGATCGCCGCGGCCGGCGGGTCCGAACTGGATGAGCAGCGGGTGGCCGACGATCGACTCGAGCAGCGCGATCGACTCGAGGACGCTCACCGGCTCGCCGCCGCCGATGTTGTAGACGCCGCCGCGCTCGCCGTGCTCGGCGGCGGCCATGGTCGCCGCGACGACGTCGTGCACAAACGTGAACTCGCGAACCTGCCGGCCGTCGCCCAGCACCGGGATCGGGCGGCGTGCCAGGGCGCACGCGACGAAGCGCGAGAAGGCCATATCGGGGCGCTGCCTCGGCCCGTACACCGTGAAGTACCGCAACCCGACCACCGGGACGCCGTGAGCTCGCCAGTACGCGCCGGCGAGCTGCTCGGTCATGACCTTCGTCGCACCGTACGGCGAGACGGGCGCCGGGGCGGCGTCCTCGGTCACCGGGTACCGCGGCTGATCGCCGTAGATCGAGGAGGAGGACGCGTAGACGAACGCCTTGAGGTCCGCGCGCGTCGCCAGCGCGAGGAGCCGCTGCGTGGCGTGGACGTTCCGAGCCAGGTAGGTGTCCAGCCCCGCGCCGAAGCTTCCCCGGACACCGGGCTGGGCAGCGAGGTGGAAGACGAAATCGACCCCGTCGAGCAGGCCGGCGAGCTCGTGCTCGGCGAGGTCGAGCTCGCGCAGCTCGAATCTCGTCGTTCCGCGGAGGCGCGCGACGTTGCGCTCCTTCAGCGAGCGGGGGTAGTAATCGCTGAAGGAGTCCACCCCGGCGACGTTCCAGCCGAGCCCCAGGAGCGCCTCGGCGAGATGAGAGCCGAGGAAGCCGGCGCAGCCGGTCACGAGGGCGGTGGGTCGGCGATCGGCCATGCGTGATTGGGTCAAGGTCATGTCACTGGTGTGAGAGACGTAATACGACTCGTTGTTACGGGTGAGCTGGACGATTGATCGATCGCGACCCGCGGCCGGCGTCAAGGCGCCGCGAAGGTAATAGGAGGCGGAGCGATCGCACCCTGGCAGACGTGTCTACCGATCGGTGTGACCGATCGACCGGCGGTCCAGACTCAGGGGAATTTCAGTGCACTGCGCTCTGCAGCCCGTGCAGAGAACGAGTTTCCGTTAATCCACGGTTCATTCGAGCGGCCGGACCGTGCGGTCAACCCGCACGCCCGAGCCGCCACCCGAGCTCCGCCAGCCGCTTCAGCCGGCGCACGGTCTCGTGGTTGCGCAGGTGGATCGGCGCGTCGCTCAACGCCCGCGGCAGCGCGCCCAGCAGGCCCCCGATCGCCGTCTCGTCCAACACGACGAAGGTGCCGCCGGACTCGGGCTCGAGCCGGATGTCGACGCGGGCGATGACGAGCGGGCGCGCCCGGGCTTCGAGGACGAGACGGCGCATCGGCTCGCTCTCCAGCACGGTCGTGGTGTCGTGGATGACGAGCATCTGCGTGTGATGCAGGGTGGAGCCGGGCTCCGGCCAGCGGCCCTCCACGTCACGCGTCGTGCTGG
>JAOPZW010000123.1 GCA_025963905.1 Solirubrobacterales bacterium
GCGCTCGCGCTCATGAGCCGCGAGCGCGTGCCCCGCGTCGTCGTGGCGCTCGACAGCGATCGCATCCCCGAGGGCGTCGTCGCCGAGCACGACCTCCTGCGCGTGATGACGCGATGAGCGCTTCCTCGCACGCCCCCCTCCACGTCGTCGTTGCCGGGGGCGGGATCGCCGGCGTCGAGGCCGTTCTGGCGCTCGGCGACCTGGCCGGCGACGCGGTGCGGATGACGCTCGTGGCGCCCGACAGCGAGTTCGAGCTCAAGCCGCTGCGCACCGCCGTGCCCTTCGCCGCCGACCACAGGCGCCGCCACCCGCTGCGCGAGCTCACCCGCAACCTGCCCGTCGAGCTGCGTCAGGACGCGGTCGCCGCGGTCGAGCCCGACCGCCACGTCGTCCGCCTCGCCGAAGGGGGCGAGCTGCACTACGACGCGCTCGTCGTGGCCGTCGGTGCCCGTCCCCGCCCGGCGTACCAGCGCGCGCTGACCTTCGGCGCCTCGCCGCGGACCGAAGCCCTCAACGGCCTGCTCGCCGACCTCGACGAGCACTACAGCCGCTCGGTGGCGTTCATCGTCGCTCCCGGTGTGTCGTGGTCCCTGCCGCTGTACGAGCTCGCGCTCATGACGGCGGCCGAGGTCTGGTCGATGGGGATCGACGACGTCCAGCTCGAGCTGATCACCCCGGAGAGCGCGCCGCTGGCGATCTTCGGGCCGGCTGCGAGCAGCGCGGTCGCGAAGCTGCTGGACGACGCAGGGGTGGCGTTCCGCCCCGGCGCCTACGCCGAGGTCGACGCGCGGGGGCGCATCACCGTCAGGCCCGGCGGCCACGAGGTCGAGGCCCGCCGCGTCGTGGCCCTGCCCCTGCTCGACGGCCCGCGGGTGCCCGGCGTCCCCGCCGACCCGCACGGCTTCATCCCGGTCGACGATCACGGGCGCGTCCGCGGGCTCGACGACGTCTACGCGGCCGGCGACGGCGCCGACTTCCCCATCAAGCAGGGCGGCCTCGGCTGCCAGCAGGCCGACGCGGTCGCCGAGCACCTGGCCGCCCGCGCGGGGGCCGACCTGGAGCCGAGGCCGTTCCGCCCGGTGCTGCGCGGGAAGCTCCTGACCGGGCACGGTGCGCAGTACCTGCGCAACCCGCTGCACGGCGGGGCGGGCGAGAGCCGCGCCTCGGATTTCCAGCTGTGGTCCCCTGCGACCAAGGTGAGCGGCCGCTATCTGTCGCTGTGGCTGAACCACCTCGACGCAGGCGGTACCAGGGGCCTCGCGACGCCGGCGCCGGCGCCGCCCCACGTGGACGACGTGGACATCGAGGTCCCGCTGCCGGCGCCGTACGAGCTGCGCCGCCGGACACTCGCTTTCGATCCGTACTCCCCCGTGCGGCACCCGGTATCGCGAGCATGACCCTTCCCATGGCATCGTCTCCGGCCATGCCGACCGAGCCGGACCCGATCAGCATCGTTCTGGCGGACGACCACGCGGTAGTGCGCTCGGGCCTGCGCATGGTGCTCGAGCGTGCCGCCGGCTTCGAGGTGGTGTCGGAGGCCGCCGATGCCGAGGCGGCCGTCCGCACGGTGCTGGGTCACAAGCCCAGCGTCCTCGTGCTCGACCTCAACATGCCGGGCGATCTGACGTCGCTGGACGCGATCCCGCGCGTCCACGAGGTCTCACCCACGACCCGGATCGTGGTCCTCACCATGCAAGAGGACCCGGAGTTCGCCCGGCGCGCCCTTCGCGCAGGCGCGAGCGGCTACGTGCTGAAGGAGTCCGCCGACGAAGAGCTCGTCGAGGCCGTGCGCCGCGCCGCGGCGGGTGAGACGTACCTGGCGCCGCGCGTGGGTGCCGCGCTGGCGGCCGCCGCGCCTGAGACGACCGGGCCGCCGGACGACCTCACCCCCCGCGAGCTCGAGGTCCTGCGCCTCATCGCGCTGGGCCACACCAACGTGGAGGTCGGCGGGCAGCTGTTCCTCTCGGTGCGCACGGTCGAGACCCATCGCGCGCGCATCCAGCAGAAGCTCGGGCGCTCCACCCGCGCGGAGCTCGTACGCTACGCGCTCGACCACGCGCTGCTCGACGACCCGCCCGCCTGACCGTCGCCTCCTGAATGAGTTGTTCCGCGGCCGCGTGGCGTCTGGCGTCCGCGAGACCGAACTCATTTACAGCGGCAGGCGGGCGCGAACCACGGTCCCACGCTGCGGCCGGGCAGCGATTTCCAGCTTGCCACCGGCCAACTCAACGCGCTCACGCATGCCCACGAGCCCGAAGCCACCCGCGCCGGCGGTCGTCTCAGCGTCCAGCCCCACGCCGTCGTCGGCGACCTCGAGCTCCAGCGCACCGCCCTCCTCGCGCACGACAACCCGCACGCGCCGCGCGCCAGCGTGCTTGACGACGTTGGTGAGCGATTCCTGGACCAGCCGGTAGACGGCGGTCTCCAGCTCAGGCGCGAAGCGGCGTTCGGCGTCTCCGAGCTCGATGACCTGCTCGACCTCCAGCCCTTGAGCGCCGGCCGTGCGCTGTAGCAGCGACCTCAGCGCAGGGCCCAGACCGAGGTCGTCGAGTGCCGCGGGCCGCAGCTCGGCGATCAGCGCGCGCAGGCCCTCGATCTCGCGGCCGACGTGCTCGGCCGCCTGGGCCAGCGCCTCGCGCATGGCTTGGGGGTCGTCGAGCCGGCTCGCCGCTCCGAGCAGCAGCTTGAGCCCGCCGAGGGCCTGCAGGGTCTCGTCGTGGAGCTCACGCGCCCAGCGCCTGCGCTCGGACTCCGCGCCCTCGATGCTGCGCCGCAGGCGCTCGGCCTCGACGGTCCGCGCGGTCGCGACCGCAGTAGCGGCCTGCGCGGCGAAGGCCTCCAGGAGCTCCTCGTCGTCACGGCTGAAGCGGGGCTCGCCGTGCAGGTGGTCGAACGCCACGAGCACCCCCAGGGCACTGCCGCGGAAGACCAGCGGGACCAGCAGCGCGCTCTCGGCGTCCGGCACCCCGAGGCGGGCGGCGGGCCAGCGCAGCTGGCGCCCGACGTCGGCGACGCGGCGGGCGCGGCCCTCCGTGAGGACCTCGCCGGCGGTCGCCTCGGCGAGCGGGAAGCGGACGGGCTCGCGGGCGGCCGGCATCCCGGCGACGGCGGAAACGACCAGCTCGTCGCCCTCGCGCAGCAGGATGAGCACGACGCGCGCCTCGACCAGCGCACGACCGCGCTTGACGACGAGCTCGAGCACGCGCTCCAGGCTCGTCTCGCCGCCGACCGCGCGGGCGATCGCGGATGTCGCCTCCAAGGCACGGGCCGCACGCTGCAGCTCGTCCCGGCGCCTGGCGGCGTCGCCGTACAGGCGCGCGTTCTCGATGGCGATCGCCGCCCAATCGGCCAGGACCACGACCGCCTCCTCGTCCTCGGCCGTGAAGTCCCCGCCGCCCTCCTTCTCGGTCAGGTACAGGTTGCCCCACGCCTCGCCCCGGATGACGACGGGTACACCGAGGAACGCGTGCATCGGCGGGTGACCGGACGGAAAGCCGTAGGACTGCGGGTGCTCGCCGACGTCGTGCAGGCGCAGCGGGCGGGCATCATCGATCAGCACCCCGAGGATGCCGTTGCCGCGGGGCAGGTCGCCGATCGCGCGATGGGTCGTGTCGTCCACGCCGCGCGTGACGAAGCGGGCGAGCCCGGTCCGCTGCTCGTCGAGGATCCCGACCGCCGCGTAGCGCGCGCCGGTGAGCTCGCGCGCGGTCTCCAGCAGGCGATCGAGCACGACATCGGGGTCGAGCTCGGCCAGCAGACCGCGGCCCACGTCAATGAGCCGCGACAGGCGCTGGTCGTCGGTGCCGGATTCGAGCATGCGGGAGCTGGCCCCCGAGCCTACGTCCTTTGGCGCGGCGCCGGGCGAGCGATCCGCACGGGAGCGTGATCGCCCGCGGGTTTCCCGCAGGCCAGGCACGGAACGTCCGGTGGCACTCCCGCGGTTCGCCCGGATGGCCACGGCTCCCGAGTCCGGTCGAATGCAGGTGGCCGCACCAACCCCGTTCAGAGAGGAACGAATCCATGAGCAGGTACCTTCGCTACGCCGGGATCGCCGCAAGCGCGGTCCTCATCGTCTTCGGCATTGCTTCCATCGTCATCGGCGCCTCGGGCCGTAATACCGTGCGCAACAACCTCGCTGCCGAGCAGATCGTCGGCTCGCCCGACATGACGCCCAAGGCGATCAAGGCCGAGGCCACGGCCGCGGGGCTGAAGAACGTCGACCTGCCGACCTGCTCGGTGGCCGGCAAGGCCGTCAACAACGGCACCAACGCCCGCTGCTTCGCCCAGTACATGCGCATCCATGCGCTGGAGGCGACCGGCGGCCAGGTCTACGCCGAGATGGGCCAGTACCTCGACGCCGCGGGCAAGCCGACGAGCGACAAGACAGCCGCGGCGATCGACCCCGCCACCAAGACCCCCGTGCCGAACGCCGCACGCAACGTCTGGGTCAACGAGACGGCCCTCAGCACGGCGCTGAACACGAGCTACTTCGCCGAGAACGTCGCCCTGTTCTCCGTGGTCATGGGCGTGGCCCTGCTGCTGACCGGCATCGGGTTCCTCGTCGTCGCCCTCAACCTCCTGCGCCCCGAAGGCCGCAAGCAGGAGGAGACGGTGTCCGGCAAGCCCGCCGGCTCCCCGGCACTGGCGAGCTGACCCACCCACCAGGTTGCGGTCAGGCGCCCCGGATCCAGAGGCTCCGGGGCGTCGTCGCGACGTTCGCCGACCGCCGTCACCGCACGCCCGCCCTCGGCGGTGCGTGTCGTGTCGATTGGTCCCGAGATTGGTCCCCAAGTCGACCGATGTGACGCAGGCAGGACGCGAGAAACCGATGCAACGTGGCCCGACGCGGACGATGCCGTGACGTTCCGGCACGAGTGGCCGGCGGGGAGTGGTCTCGGTCGCCGGCCGGTGGTCAGACGGTGAGGACCACGCGCGGCGCCTTGTTGCGCGCGTGCAGGACGTCGTCGAACGCCTCGTTGACCTCCTCGAGCGGGCGGGTCTCGTGGAGCACCCGGGTACGACCGAGCGTGTGCAGCTTGAACACGTCCTCGACGTCCCGGTGAGTCCCGACGATCGAGCCCTTGAGATTGATCCCCCTGAGCACCGTCTCGAAGATCGGCAGCTTCACGTAGTTGTCCTCCGGGAGGGCGACCATCACCAGCGTCCCGCCGCGGGCCAGCGAGTCGAAGGCCTGCTCGAACGGCCTGGGAGACACGGCGAGGGCGATCGCGGCGTCGGCGCCGCCCAGCTTCTGGATCTCTGCTGCGGGATCCTGCTCGAGGGCGTTGACCACGTAGTCGGCGCCGAGCTCCCTCGCCATCTCCAGCTTGTCGTCATCCAGGTCGACGGCGACCACGGTCGCGCCCTGGATCTTGGCGTATTGCACCGCGAGGTGACCCAGGCCGCCGACACCGAAGATCGCGCACAGCTGCGAAGGGCCGACCTCGGAGCTCTTGAGCGCCTTGTAGACCGTCACGCCGGCACAGCTCAGCGGCGCCGCGTCCATGGAGTCCACGCCGTCGGGCACCTTCACGACGTGACGCGCATAGGCGGCGGTGTACTCCGCGTACCCGCCGTCCATGGAGTAGCCGGTGTTGAGCTGCGCCTCGCAGAGCGTCTCGCGGCCCGAGTTGCAGTACCGGCAGTGTCCGCAGGCGAAACCGAGCCACGGGATGGCGACCCGGTCGCCCTCGCTGATCTCCTCGCCGGCGCCGGGCCCGAGCGCCTCGACGATCCCCACGCCCTCGTGGCCCGGGATCAGCGGCAGGTGGGGCTTGATCGGCCAGTCGCCGTGCGCGGCGTGGAGGTCGGTGTGGCAGAGGCCGCAGGCCTCGATCCGGACGAGCACCTGGCCGTCGCTCGGCTCGGGCCTGGGGACGTCATCGATTGTCAGCGGCTGGGTGAAGTCGTGAACGACGGCGGCTTTCATGGTGCCTTCCTCTCGATAGGTGATCGCGGGGCGGCGCGACGCAGCGCGGCGCGCGGCCCCGGCCGTCACCCAGCTCGCTATGCGAGCTGGGTGACCACGGACTTGGTTTCGAGGTAGTTCTCGAGCGCGTTGTGGCCCATCTCCCGGCCCCAGCCCGACTCCTTGTAGCCGCCGAATGGCATCGCCGCGTCAAAGACGCTGTAGCAGTTGATCCACACCGTGCCGGCGCGCAGGCGGTGGGCGGTCCGGTGCGCCTTGTTGATGTCGCGCGTCCAGATCCCCGACGCAAGGCCGAAGCTCGTGTCGTTGCAGCTTTGGATGACGTCGTCGTCCTCGGAGCCGAAGGGAATCGCGCAAACCACGGGGCCGAAGATCTCCTCGCGCACCACCTTCATGTCGGGGCTGGTGTCGGTGAGCACCGTCGGCTCGACGAAGTACCCGCGGTCGCCCACCCGGCCGCCGCCGGCCGGCGCGCGGGCGCCGGCGTCAAGGCCCGAGGACAAGTAGCCGAGCACCTTGTCGCGCTGCTCCGCGGAGGTCAGCGGCCCCATCTGGGTCTCGGGCTCGAGCCCCGGGCCGACCTTGATCTTTCTGGCCTCGTCCGAGACCCCCTGGACCACCTCGTCGTAGACGTCGCGCTCGATGTAAAGGCGCGAGCCGGCGTTGCAGCACTGGCCCTGGTTGAAGAAGATGCCGTGGGCCGCGCCGGGGATCGCCACGTCCATGTCGGCATCCTTGTAGAGCACCTGTGGGCTCTTGCCACCCAGCTCGAGCGTGACCTTCTTGAGATTGCCCACCGCGGCCTGCACGATCAGCCGGCCGACCTCGGTCGAGCCCGTGAAGGCGACCTTGTCGACGCCGTCGTGGGCCGCGAGCGCCCCACCCGCGTCCCCGAACCCGGTCACGATGTTGACCACGCCGGCGGGCAGCCCGGCCTCCAGCATCAGCTCACCGAGTCGCAGCGCCGAGAGCGGCGTCTGCTCGGCGGGCTTGAGCACCACGGTCACGCCCGCCGCCAGCGCCGGACCGAGCTTCCAGGCCGCCATGAGCAACGGGAAGTTCCACGGGATGATCTGCCCGACGACGCCCACCGGCTCCTTGCGCGTGTAGGCGAGCCACTCCGACCCGGGCGAGGTGACGCCTGAGATCGGGATGGTGCCGCCCTCGATCTTCGTCGCCCACCCGGACATGTAATGAAAGAGGTCGGCGGCCAGGGCGACGTCCGCCGCCTTGGCGACCGTCAGCGGCTTGCCGTTGTCGAGCGTCTCGAGCAGGGCCAGCTCGTCGGCGTGCTGCTCGATGAGATCGCCGATGCGATGGATGACCTTCCCGCGCTCCGACGGCGTCATCCGGCGCCAGTCCGAGCGTGCGTCGTCAAAGCACCGACGAGCCGCACGGACGGCGAGATCGATGTCCTCGGCCGCGCCGTGCGCCACGCGCCCGAGACTCTCCTCAGTCGCCGGGTTGAGCGTCTCAAAGGTCTTCCCGCTCGCCGCCTCCACCCATTCGCCGTCAATCAGCAGACGGCCGGGCTTGCGAGCGAGGTCCTGGACGTGCTGAGCCAGGCCCTCGGGAAGGCCCGCCAAGGCTTGCGTCGAGCCCGCCGAGTTGGTCGGGCGGCTCGGTGTGGAGGTGGACATGCTCCGCTCCTGGTGCTTGCGTTCGGCGCTGACCGCTTGGAGGTCACACGCCACCGCCGACCGAGAGTTGGAGCCGGAAAAGATCGCCCCGCCGGGCTCTGAGGCGAAGCACACCGAAGCTACCACCGCCGAGCGGGGAAGTCGAAGTCGAAGGTCCCAGCGATGGCCTCAGCGAGCTAGACTCGGCCGGGTTGGGCGCTGCGAATGAGCTACCGCGAGACCGAGCATCTCCGCGTGCTGATCGCCAACGAGCGCAAGGATCGTTTGGCGCTGGTCGCGCCGATCGTCGCGGCCCTGGGGCACGAGGTCATCGCGCGCGAGATCGACGTCGCCGACGTCGGAGCCGTGAGCGCCCGCGAGCGACCCGATGTCGCGCTGGTCGGGCTCGGGGAGAGCTCCGACCACGCGCTCGGCCTGATCGAGAAGATCGTGCGGGAAGCCGCCTGCCCGGTGATCGTCCTCCTCCACGCGCGGGATCCCGCATTCATCAGGGAGGCGTCCAAGCGGGGCGTCTTCGCCCACATCAGTGACGCCGACGTCGAGGACTGGCAGAGCTCGATCGACATCGTCCTGCGCCGCTTCGCCGAGTACCACAACCTCGAAGGCGCATTCTGGCGCCGCGCGCTGACCGAGCGTGCCAAGGGCATCCTGATGGAGCGCCACGCCATCGACGAGGCGAGCGCGTTCGAGATGCTGCGAGAGCACTCGCGCACAGCGAACCGCAAGCTCGTCGACGTCGCCACCGCGGTCGTCGAGGGCCACAGCCTGCTCCCGAAGCAACCGCAAGCGCGTTCGTAGAGACGACGCCGGCGTGAGCGCCGCGAGCGACCCGCTCGCGGGCCGTGCGGGAAGCGCGGCCCGAGCCGTCGCGGCGTTGCCTAAGCCAACGCGTCGGCGAGATCTTCCTCAGACCCCCCCCCGGCGCCGTAGCGCGTACGCTCGACCGCGACGGCCGGGACCTCGACGCCATCACTGGAGCACCATGCGGTGATCAGTATTGAACGCTCCCGGCCGTCACGGCCACTGTCGTCAGGGGGGAGCCGATGAGCGTGGGCCCGATGACGCTGGCGATCTGCCCGATCTGAGGGCCGGAGAACGACAGGAGCGTCGCGCACGTGTGGGTCGATGTGCTGCCGGTGTTCCCGCCGACCGACGGTCGGTTCCCTCCCGAGCAGCCGGCGGTGCCGATCTGGTTGCCGCCGAGCCCGGTCCCGCCGCCGACGGGAACACCGGCCAGCGGGACACCGCCGGTTCCCGGGACACTGGTCTGCGGGAGTGCGCTGCCGAGCGGCGGAATCGTCTCGGCGCTCGCGCCGGAGGCGGGAGCGGCGAGGGCGACAGCGGCGATCGCAACCACCGCTGCCAGATGCTGTCTGCGGATGCAATTCACGGTCTGTACGCCTCCCGCTCCTGTTTCGTGGTCGGCTCGGGCACTGGCGCCGCACTGCTGGCTGCGACGTCCGGGGCCCCTACACGATCACCGGGGAGCTTCGATGATCAGTATTGAACGCCCCCGGCCGCGACGGCCACCACCGAGCCTGGCGAGCCGATGATGGTGGGGCCGACGACGCTCGCGATCTGGCCGATCTGAGGGCCGGAGAACGACAGGAGCGCTCCGCACGTCTGCGCGGAGGTGCTGCCGTTGTTCCCGCCGAGCGAGGGCCGGTTCGTCCCCACGCAGCCCGCTGTGCCGATCTGGTTGCCGCCCACCGCGGTCCCGTCGATCGGGATACCGGCCAGCGGGATCCCGCCGCCCGCGGGGATCCCGCCACCCAGCGGGAGCGGGACGCCGACCGGCGGAACGGCCTGGGCGCTCGCGCCGGAGGCGGCGGCGGCGAAGGCGACAGCGGCCGTCGCGGCCACCGCTGCGAGGTGCTTCCTGCGGATCCATGTCACGGTCTTCGCTACGCCTCCCGCTCGTGTCGAGTTGTTGGCGCCCGCCGGGGCGGATCGCGACACACAGGCTGGCTCAGGCGCCGACCACCACGGCCCGTCCGATGGACCGGTTCGAGCCTGACCGCCCGGCGACGCCGGAACGGAACGTCGTAGCCTCGGTTCCATGCGGCAACCGGCCTTCACGCCGTCGCATCGCGGCGGCTCCGGGCCGCCGCTGGTGTGCCTGCATGGCTTTCTCGACACGTGGCGCACGTGGGAGCTCGTGCTGCCGGCGCTGGAGCGCCATCACGACGTCCGGGCGATGACGCTCGCCGGGCACGCGGGCGGTCCTGCCGTCGACGGGAACGCCACCAGCACCGTGCTGGTGGACGCGATCGAGCGCTCGATGGACGAGGCCGGGCTCGAGACCGCGCACATCGTCGGCAACTCGCTTGGCGGCTACCTCGCGCTCCGGCTCGCCGCGCGCGGCCGGGCGAAGACGGTCGTGGCGCTCGCTCCGGCCGGTGGCTGGGCGCGAGGCGACGACTCGTACAGGGACACGCTGCGTTGCCAATCGCAGATGCACGAGCTGCTGAAGGACGCCACGCCCCATGCGGACGCGATCGTGGCCTCCGCGGAGGGCCGGCGCCGCGCGACGCGGTACCTCACCACGAACTTCGAGCACGCTGCTCGCTCACCAGATGCGCGGCGCGGCGAGCTGCCCGGCGGTGGGCCCGCTGATCGACGAGGCGACGCGCGAGGGCTGGAGCCTCGATGCCGAGCGGATCGCCTGCCCGGTGCGGATCGTGTGGGGCACCGAGGACAGGCTCCTGCCGTGGCCGTCGGCGGCCGCTCGCTTCCGCACCGAGCACCTCCCCCACGCCGACTGGGTCGAGCTCGAAGGCATCGGCCATTGCCCCCAGCTCGACGTCCCCCTCGAGACGGCGCAGCTGATCCTCGGCTTCACCGCTCGCTGACCGCCTGCAGCCTCAGATGCCGCGGGGGCGGGACGGGGCCTGAAGGGCGTCCACCAGCGTGCCCAGCGCCCGGGTCGCAGCTTCCAGCGCCGCGATCTGCTCGTCGGCCATCACATCGAGGTCGGCGCGGACCGCGGCCCCTACGTGCGCCCGGAACGCTTCGAGCGCCGCCCTTCCGGCGCGCGTCAGCGATAGGAGGACGACGCGGCCGTCGTCGGGGGGACGCTCGCGCTGGACGCAGCCGCGCCGCTCGAGCCTCTTGACAAGCGCCGTCATGGTGGGCTGCGCGAGCCCCTCGAGCTCGGCCAGCTCGGTGATCCGACGCGGGCCGCGGCTGAGCGTGAAGAGGACGCCCGCTTCCGAGCGCGTGATCTCGCTGGCGGACTCCCTGACGAGCAGCCGCACGAGGGCCCCCGCCTGCAGAAGGAGGTGGTCCGCGACGTAGTCGATCCGGTCCGCCCGATCGCCGTCGTGATTGGAGGCTGCGGCGGTCATATTGACAAACTATATTCTTTGGCGATATACTTGTCAAAGGTCTCTCCGAGGCCTTAACGACGCACCGAAGGAGGGCGTCATGTTTCACAACATCCTCGTGGCCGTCGACGGCTCCCCCGACGCCGACCAGGCCCTCACGCATGCCATCGACCTCGCCAGGTGCCAACACGCGCGCCTGACGCTCATGACCGCCGTCGTGGCGCCCCCCGCGACCGCCTACCTCGGCGCGGCGGGAGAAGCGGTCAGCACGCTGGCCCAAGACGCCGAAGCCGAGGCGCAGGGGGTCCAGCTGCGGGCTCGCGACCGCGTTCCCGACGACGTGTCGGTGACCACCATGCTGTGTCACCAGCCGATCGCCACCGGCCTCATCCGTCAGATCAGCGACGGCCACCATGACCTCGTCGTCATGGGCTCGCGTGGCCGCGGCGCGGTCCGCGCGGCGCTGCTCGGCAGCGTCAGCCACTACGTCCTGCACCACAGCCCCGTGCCCGTGCTCATCGTCCACGCCTCGCCGGAGTCGCAGCAGCAGGAGTCGGGCGCGGCCGCCGTAGGCGAGAAAGCGCTCGAACCCGCCCACCGTTAGCGCGCGAGCCTCGAACAAGCGCCGACCCGCCGTCGGTCCATCGGGTGCCGCGGCTAGGATCGCCCCGCAATCGGCGGGGGGACGGAGAGGCAGCGTGGCGCCCAGGGACCTTGATGTCGCGATCGTCGGAGCCGGTGTCTCCGGCCTCTGGTGCGGCTGGCGGCTGACCGGCGGCGCCGGGAACGGAGCCCCGCGCAAGCGCGTGGAGGTCTTCGAGCTCAGCGACCGGATCGGCGGGCGGCTGCTGTCGGTGCGGCTGCCCGGACTGCCCGACGTCGCGTGCGAGCTCGGCGGCATGCGGTACATGTCGACGCAGCCGATCGTGAAGTGGCTGGTCGAGGACGAGCTGAACCTCGCGCGCGTCGCGGCCCCCGCGGCGCGTCCCGAGAACCTCGCCTACCTGCGCCGCGAGCGCCTGCGCGTCTCCGACCTGGGCAACGGCGCCAAGCTGCCCTACAGCCTCGACCCGGCCGAGCGCAAGCACCCGGCGGACCTGCTCAGCGACGCGATCGACACGATGGCGCCCGCGGCCAAGGGGCTCTTCGGCGACGCGCTGCGCAAGGCCGTGCGCACCGCGACCTACGACGGCCGCCCGCTGAACGAGCAGGGCTTCTGGAACATCCTGTCGCGGCTGATGAGCAGCGAGGGCTATCGCTTCGCCCAGGAGGCCGGCGGCTACGACACGACGCAGCTGAACTGGAACGCCGCCGACACGGTCATCCTCAACAGCGACTTCAGCCCCGACGCGCAGTACTCGCGCGTCGCGGACGGCTACGAGCAGGTCCCCCACCACCTCGCCGAGCGCTTCGCCGAGCAGGGTGGGCGCGTGCACCTGCAGCAGGGCGTCCGGCGCGTGGAGGCCGCCACGCTGAGCGACGGCAGCACCGGCGTCGAGCTGCAGATCGAGAACGCCCGGACCGGGCGGCGCCGCACGGTCCGGGCGCGCAGCGTGATCCTCGCGATGCCGCGCCGCTCACTGGAGCTGCTCGAGCCCACGGGCGCGGTTCTGGGCGACGACGCGTTCCGGGCGCTGCTGACGACGGTCACGCCGATCCCGCTCTTCAAGGCCTTCATCGCCTACCACGAGCCGTGGTGGGAGGCGCTGGGCATCACGGCGGGCCGCTCGGTGACCGACCTGCCGCTGCGCCAGGTCTACTACTGGTCCTCGACGCCCAAGCGCAGCTCGGTCCTGCTGGCGACCTACGACGACACGACCAACGTCGGCTTCTGGCAGGGCCTGGCGGGTGACCCACGCCACTACGGGCTGCGGACCGGCCATCTCCCGCCGGCGGCGCGCCGGCGGGTGCTCGCCGAGCGCGTCGACGACCGCTGGATGACCCAGCGGGCGCCGGCGGCGCTGATCGAGGAGATCCACCGCCAGCTCGTGGAGATGCACGGGATCCCCGGCGCTCCCGAGCCGTACGCGGCCGTCTACCACGACTGGATCGACGACCCGTTCGGCGGCGGCGTCAACTTCTGGAACATCGGCGTCAAGAGCTGGCGGGTCATCCCGAAGATGGTCCATCCGGTCGCCGGGATGCCCGTCTACGTCTGCGGCGAGGCGTACTCCGACGCCCAGGGATGGGTCGAGGGCGCGCTGCGCACCGCGGAGATCGCCCTGACCAAGCATCTCGGGCTCCCGCGCCTGCGACTCCCGAAGGCCGCCTGACGCGGATGCCGGCTCCTGCGATCGTCGCGACCGGATCGGCGCTCCCGGCCGCGGTCCGAACCAACGACGACCCGATCTTCGACTGGCTGCGCGCCCACCCGCCCGGCGGCGCCGACCTCTTCGCGGGCTACGTCGAACGCCGCGTCCTCGGGCCCGAGGAGTCGCTGTCGGATCTCATGGCGGCCGCGGCGCGGCAGGCGCTCGAGCGGGCCGGAGTCGCGGCGGGTGACGTCGACCTCGTCGTCGGCTACGGGAGCATCGGCACGTGGGCGATGCCGAACGACCTCGTGACGGTCGCGGTGGACCTCGGCGTGCCGACGAGCGCGACGATCCTCCCGATCAACAACGAGTACGCGAACTTCAACCAGGGCGTGGTGGTGGCCGATGCCCTGCTCCGCGCCGGCCGCGCGACCACCGCGCTGGTGGTCGTCGGCACGAACTGGACGCGCCACCTCGACTACCACACGCCCCCGTCCATCAGCGCCGGGGACGGCGCGGGGGCCGTGGTCGTCGCATCGGCGGGCGCGGCCCAGGAAGCGCGGTTCGCAGTGCTCGACGTCGCGGTCGCCGCCGACCGCAGCGACTACGGCGGGATGTACGTCGCCGCCGACGAGACCCAGCCGCCCATCCTCCCCCCCCACCTATGGTCCCCAGGTCTTCCACCTCACCAGCGCCGGCATCGACGCGTTCCGGCACTTCGGGGAGACGGGGCCGCCGGCGCTCGTCAATGACCTGCTCGCCAGCAACGGCCTGACGCCGTCCGACGTCGCGTTCATCGGCCACCAGGCGTCGGCCGTGCTCAACGACGCCTGGCAGGAAGCGCTGCAGCCGGCGCAGTTCCTGACCACGCTGACGACCTACGGCAACATGACCGCCGCCAACATCCCCGTGACGCTCGACGCCTGCTACGGGGAGATCGCCACCGAGCACGTCGTGCTCGCGGGCCTCGGGCCGGAGCCGTCCTGCACGGTCCTGCTGCTCGGGCGCGCCTGACGCCGCGCGCTCGGTGCCCGGCCGATCAGGGAGCGAGATGGTTGATTCCGAATCATTCGCGGTCGGGGTGGCGTGGATCGTCGTTCTGGGCGGCGTCCGGTGGCGCAGCCCATGGCAGCGCCATTGGCAAGTCCGCCGGACGGCGATCCAGAGCGGCGAGGCGCGTCAGCCCGGCCGCGAGCATTCGGAATCAACCATCTAGGCCCGCTTGTGCAGGACGGAGCGCACACGCCGATCACGGAGGGTCCCGAGGGCCGCGACGGCCACGGGCCCGCCGCGGCGTTCTTCGACCTGGACCGCACCCTGATGGCCGGCTCGTCGGGCTTTCATTGGGCGCGCGCGGCGCGCTACGCGGGGCTCATCACCCGCCGCCGGCTGGCCGCCGACGGGTGGGCGAACATCAGGTTTCGCCTGCAGGGCTCGACCGACGCCGGCACCGACAAGGTCCGCGAGCGCGTCGGGCAGGTGATCCAGGGCCGGCGCGTCCGTGACCTGGAGCGCCTGGCGCCGAAGGTCCTGGCGGGCGTCCTCCCGCGGGTCTACCCGCAGATGCTGGAGGTCGCCTACGCGCACCAGGACTCCGGGCGCCCTGTCTACATCGTCACGGCCGGTTCGCAGGAGATGGCCTCGCTGATGGCCCACGTGCTGGGCTTCGACGGCGCGCTGGGGTCGCGGTCGGAGATCGTCGACGGCGTGTACACCGGCCGGCCCGACGGACCGTTCAACTACCGCGAGGGCAAGGTCTTCCACATGCGCCGCCTGGCGGAGGATCAGGGCCTGGACCTCGCGGCATGCTTCGCCTACTCGGACTCCGAGTCCGACCTGCCGATGCTCGAGGCCGTCGGCCACCCGGTCGCGGTGAACCCCGACGCGGTGCTGGCGCGCCACGCCCGCGAGCACGGCTGGGACGTCATGCGCTTCGAGCAGCTCGGGCGCCGGCTCAAGGCCGGCGCGGCGATCGCGCTCGCGGCCCTGGTGGGCACGGCCGGCGTCGCCACCCGCCGGGTGACCGGCCGCCGATGAGCCTGCACGAGCTCAGCGACGAGCAGCGTGAGATCCGCGAGCTGGCCGCACGCTTCGCCGACGAGGTGATCGTTCCCCAGGCGCCGGCGTGGGACCGCGAGCACACCTTCCCCAAGGAGGTCTTCGCCCAGCTCGGCGAGCTCGGGCTCATGGGCGTCTGCATCCCGCAGGAGCTCGGCGGCGCCGGCGCGGACTTCGTCTCCTACATCCTGGTGATGGAGCAGCTCTCGCGCGGCGACGCAGGCGTCGGCACGGCGATCGGCGTGCACATCGGCGCCGGGCAGCTGCCGATCCTCGCGCACGGGACGGCCGAGCAGCAGGAGCGCCTGGTGCCGCCGCTGGCCCAGGGGCACGAGCTGGCGGCCTTCGCCCTCACCGAGTCGGGCTCGGGCAGCGACGCGGGCGCGCTGCGCACCCGCGCGGACGCCGCGCAGCGCCTCACCGGCACGAAGCAGTGGATCACCAACGGCTCTCACGCCCACGTGTTCAACGTCTTCGCGCGCGACGACGACGACGGGCGCATCTCCGCCTTCCTCGTGCGCCGCGGCGCCCCTGGCTTCGCCGTTACGCGAGAGGAGGAGAAGATGGGCCAGCACTCCTCCTCGACCGCCGACCTCGTCTTCGAGGCCACGCCGTCCGAGCGCCTGGGCACGCCCGGCGCGGGCATGCGCATCGCGCTGTCGACGCTCGACGGCGGGCGCATCGGGATCGCGGCGCAGGCCACCGGCATCGCGCAGGCCGCGCTCGACCTGGCGGTCGGCTACGCCAAGGAGCGCCGGGCCTTCGGCCGGGCGATCGGCGGCTTCCAGGCGATCCAGCAGAAGCTCGCCGACATGCAGACCGAGATCGAGGCCGCCCGGGCGCTGACGCTGCGGGCCGCGCGCCTCAAGCAGGCCGGGCGCCCCCACACGGTCGAGGGGGCCCAGGCGAAGCTCTTCGCCTCCGCCGTCGCGCGGCGCCAGACCGGCGAGGCGATCCAGGTGCTCGGCGGCTACGGGTACACCAAGGAGTTCCCCGCCGAGCGGTACTACCGCGACGCCAAGGTGACCGAGATCTACGAGGGCACCTCGGAGATCCAGCGCCTCGTGATCGCCCGCGCGCTGCTGGGCGAGGCCGCGCGCGAGAGCTGA
>JAOPZW010000140.1 GCA_025963905.1 Solirubrobacterales bacterium
CCACCCGGCGTCCGGTGGCGCAGCCCATGGCAGCGCCATTGGCAAGTCCGCCGGACGGCGATCCAGAGCGGCGAGGCGCGTCAGGGTGGGCGGGTCCGTTTCGAGAATTCGGAATCGACCATCTAGACGCAGCGCGGGGCGTAAAACGTGAAACCTCGAGCCACCCGCGGAGGCGGCGTAAAACGTGAAACCTCCCGCTACGCGGCGGGGGCCACGACGAGGTGGCGATCGGGCTCGTCGCCCTCGCTGTACGTCTCGACGTCGTCGCGGTCGCGCAGGTGCTCGTGGACGAGCCTGCGCTCGCTGGCGGTCATCGCGTCGAGGGCCACCGGGCGCCCGAAGCGGACCGCCTCGTCGGCGGCGTCGTCGGCCTGACGGTGCAGCGCCTCGCTGCGACGGGCGCGGTAGCCCTCCGCGTCGACGACGACCCGCGGCGCCGGCTCCTCGTCGCTCGCGGCCAGCGCCGCGCGATGGGCAAGGTGCTGGACGGCGTCGATCGTCTGGCCGTGGCGGCCGATGAAGAGCCCCATCTGCTCGCCGTGAACGGTGCCGGTGATCGTCTCGGCGTCCCCGCTGACCTCCACCGTGCCCTGTAGCCCGAGTGCCTCGACGACGCGCTCGAGCAGCTCGCGGATCGCGTCCTGCCGTGCCTGGTCCGCGCCGGTCATCAGCGCCGGCGCCCCGAGCGCTTCTTCTTCTTGCGCGGCGGAGGTGGCGGACTGGCCGCCCTCGCCTTGGGCGTCCCGCCACCGCTCCCGCCACTCGCGGAGCCGGACGCGAGCGCTGCGGCGCCGCCCGCCGGGACGGGCGCGGGCTGCGAGCGGATCCCGATCGGCATCCCGGCCGACCGGCGGATGATGAGCTGCTGCCCCATCGTCCAGAGGTTCGTGGTGATCCAGTACAGGATCAGGCCCGCGGGGAAGCTCTGGATGAATGGCACGAAGATGAACGGCAGGCCGATCATCAGGAGGCGCTGGTTCTTGTCCGCCGTGACCGACATCAGGACGCTCGACAGCAGCTGGGTGCCGACGTACAGCACGAGCATCAGGATGAGCACGGCGCCGGTCCCGTGGAACGTGAGGTCCGGGATGAAGAGGAACTTCGCCGAGCCCGGCTTGACCGTGTCGCAGCCGATCGACGTCAGCGTCTTCCCATGGTCGGCGGCGACCTTGGCGATGGTCGACGCCGGGCCGCAGATGTCGACCTTCAGGTCCTTGCGGAGCATGTAGAAGAGCGAGATGAAGACCGGCATCTGGAGAACGAGCGGCAGGCACGACCCGAACGGGTTGACCTTGTTCTCCTGGTAGAACTTCATCATCTCCTGGTTCAGGCGCTGGCGGTCGTCCTTGTAGCGCTCCTGCAGGGCCTTGATCTCGGGCGCGAGGCGCTGCAGCGCCTGCATCGACTTGAACTGCTTGAGCGTCAGCGGGATCAACAGCGCCCGGACGACGATCGTCAGGCCGATGATGGAGAGGCCCCAGCTGCCGAGAAGCCCGTAGATGCCGACCAGCACCCAATCGAAGGCGTCGATCAGCGGCTGAAGGATGTTCGCGAAGGGGATGATCATGCGTGAGGCCGGCTTGAGGGGACAGAGCGCGGCCGGAAGAGGCGCTGCTCCTCGACGGGGTCGAAGCCTCCGTGGCTGAACGGATTGCAGCGCAGCACTCGCCAGGCCGCAAGAGCCAGCCCGCGGAGTATGCCGTACCGCTCGATCGCCTGCGCGGCGTAGCGCGAGCACGTCGGCTCGTATTTGCAGCGCCGCGGGAGGGCGGGGGAGATGACGAGCTGGTACACGCGGATGGGCGCGATCACCACCCGCCGCAGCGGGCTCACCCGCGGGCTCCTTCCGCCGTGGCCCTGGCGACCAGGTCGTCGAGCTCGCGCTGCATGCCCGCCAGACCCTCGCGCTCGGCGAGCTCACGCGCCTCGGGGCGCGCGACGACGACCACGTCGTGGCCCGCGGGCAGGCGCGGCGAGGCGACACCGAAGGCCTCACGCAGCAGGCGCTTCACCCGGTTGCGCTCGACCGCGCCCCCCACCTTGCGGGAGACCGACACGCCGAGGCGCGGGGCCTCTCCCAGCTCGCCCGCCGCCCCGCGGGGGAACGTGTACAGGACGAGGAAGCGGTTGCCGTGGGAGCGACCCTGGCGATAGACGCGCTCGAACTCCGCGCTGCGCGACAGCCGTCCGCGCTTGGGACGGCGTGCGGCGGGGCGCGGAACGCCGTCCACCTTCAGACGGTCAGTCGCTCGCGGCCCTTGGCGCGCCGGCGCTTGAGCGTCAGGCGGCCGGCACGCGTCTGCATGCGGGCACGAAACCCGTGCGTGCGGGCCCGCTTGCGCTTCTTGGGCTGGTAGGTGCGCTTCATGGCAGACGTGCTGGGTCGGTGACCGGCAGCGCAGTCTAGCGCCGGAGCGCCCTGCACAGCGGTCATCCACATGCCGCGCACACGGTGTGCACGGCACCCCGACCGGTTTTGTCCGCGATTTGCGGCGTCCCCCAATGGGGCCCCCGCCGGCGTCCCGACGGGCCCGGGAGCCGTTGGTATAGTCGCCGCCTCGCGACGGGGCGAGTCGCGAGTTCCGGCCCTGACGGGGCCCCTATCCAAGTCGGACGAGATGCGCTCGCGAAGGAGTCGTACACCCCTGCCGTGACACCGGACCCTGCCCTCATCTGGGAGCGCATCCAGGAGGAGCTCCGCCAGGCGGTCCCCGCCTCGATGTACGACATCTGGCTCGAGCCGCTGCGCCTGGTCGAGGTGGACGGCAGCGCGCTCGTCCTCGAGGCGCCGCGCGAGCTGCACGCGTGGGTGGCCGACCGCTTTTCCCGCGTCCTGCAGACGTGCTCGGCCGCGGTGCTCGGCGAGGAGGTCTCGGTCGACGTGCGCGCGGGAGGGTCCAGCGCGCGACCGCGCCAAGGGCGACACGCCGACGCACGGCGGGAGCGCGCCGTGCGCGCCGCGCCGGCGCCCGAGGCGGACACCGTCGTCACCGAACGACTGAACGCGAAGTACACGTTCGACCAGTTCGTGATCGGCGACGCCAACCGCTTCGCCCACGCGGCTGCCCTGGCGGTGGCCGAGCTGCCCGGCCAGGCCTACAACCCGCTGTTCATCTACGGCCCCCCGGGCGTGGGCAAGACGCACCTCCTGCACTCCATCGGCAACTACGTGCGCGCGTACGGCGGCGGGCTGAGCGTGCGCTACACGACGGTGGAGACCTTCACCAACCAGTTCGTCCAGGCGCTGCGCAACGGCTCGGTCGAGCAGTTCAAGGGCCGCTACCGGCGCAACGACGTCCTGCTGATCGACGACGTGCAGTTCCTCCAGTCCAAGGCCAAGACGGAGGAGGAGTTCTTCCACACCTTCAACGCGCTCTACGAGATCGGCAGCCAGCTGGTCCTCACCTCCGACCGCCTGCCGCGCGACCTCGACGCGCTCGAGGACCGGCTGTGCGAGCGCTTCGAGTCGGGCCTCGTGACCGACATCCAGGCCCCCGACCACGCGACCCGCATGACCGTCCTGCGCAAGCGCGTCCAGCACGACGGGATCGCCATGACGGACGAGGCCGTGCTCGAGGCCATCGCCGAGCGCGTGCCGACGAACATCCGCGCGCTGGAAGGCGCGCTCATCCGGGTCGTCGCGTTCTCCTCGCTGACCGGGCGCCCGCTGTCTCCGGACCTCGCCGGCGAGGTGCTCGGAGAGCTCTATCCCGGGGCCGCCCCGCAGATCGGCGCCTCGCGCATCTCCGTCGAGCAGATCCAGGAGCTCACCGCCGCCGCCTTCGGCCTCACGCGCGACGAGTTGCTCTCCGACAGCCGCGTCGCCGGCATCACCTGGCCGAGGCAGGTCGCCATGTACCTCGCGCGCGAGCACACCGACGCGACCCTCCCCGCCATCGGGCGCAGCTTCGGCGGGCGCAACCACACCACGGTCATGCACGCCTGCCGTCGCGCGGCCCAGCGCCTGGCCGCCGACCCCGAGGCCTTCGAGATCGTTCGCCGCCTGACCGATGAGCTCGGCGCCCGTGAACAGGACGCCCCCGGCGCGCGGCGACCCGACCGGCGTGGCTGACAGACTCCACACGCGCGTGCCCAGCCCGATGTGCGTGGCGTCCCCGCAAACAGCGGCCATCCACGGGCCTGTGCACAGATCCACAAGCCCTATGACTCCGAATCCTTCTTCGAGGTGTCCATCGTGAAGTTGTCGGCCTCGTGCCAGGAGCTGCTGACGCAGCTGCAGACGGTCTCGCGTGTCGCGTCGACCCGCAGCGCGGTGCAGGCCCTCTCCGGCGTCCAGCTCGAGGCCGGCGACAGCGGCGTGGAGTTACGGGCGACCGATATGGAGATCGGCCTGCGCGTTCCCCTGGAGGCCGAGGTGCAGCGCCCGGGCACGGTCGTGCTTCCCGGGCGCCTCATGCTCGACGTCGCGCGCCAGCTCCCCGGCGGCGATGTCTCGATCGAGCTGCGTCCGAGCGAGGGAGATGTCGAGGTCGTCTCCGGGCCGGCGCGCTTCCACATCCGCACACTGCGCTCCGAGGACTTCCCGCCGCTGCCGGCGCCGGGCGGCGACACGGTGGTGACGATGCCGGCCGAGGCCTTCGTCCAGACGGTGGCCAGGGTGTCGCGCTCGGCATCGCGCGACGAGACCCGCCCCATCCTGACCGGGGTCCTGGTCTCCGCGTCGGGGGACGAGCTGCGGATGGTCGCCACCGACTCCTACCGCCTGAGCGTCAAGGAGACGAAGCTCGACGCGCCGCTCGAGACCGGGTTCGAGGCCAACGTCCCAGCGCGCGCGCTGGACGAGCTGAGTCGCGTGGCGGCCCAGGTGGGGGCCGAGACGATCGAGATCGGCGTCCGCACCAACCAGGTCGTGTTCCGCGTCGGCGGGGTGGTGCTCTCCTCGCGGCTCATCGACGGTCAGTTCCCGAACTATCGCCAGCTGCTGCCCGAGACGTACGAGCACGAGCTCCACGTGCCCGGCGAAGAGCTCGCCGGCGTCGTGCGGCGCATCAGCCTGATGGCGCAGAAGAACGCTCCGCTGCGCCTCTCGTTCACCGAGGGCGAGCTGACGGTGTCGGCCCAGACGCCCGACGTGGGCGAGGCCTCCGAGCCGCTGCCCGTGCCGTTCGCCGGCGAACCGTTCGAGATCGGCTTCAACCCGGAGTTCCTGCGCGACGGCCTGGAGAGCGTGGCGTCGGGCGACGTGATCCTCAAGCTCATCAGCCCGCTGCGGCCGGGGCTCATCGAGGCCGGTGACGGCAGCGGCTTCCTGTACCTGATCATGCCGATCAGGCTCAACGTCTGACCGGGGAGCGACGCCGGTGCTCGTCACCCGCTTGCGCCTGCGCGACTTCCGCAGTCACGCGACGGCGGACGTCGCACTGGGGGAGCGCATCACCGTGGTCCACGGGCCGAACGGAGCGGGGAAGACGAACCTGCTGGAGGGCCTGTACTTCGGGTGTACCGGCCGCTCGTGCCGCACGACCAACGAGCGCGACGTCGTGCGGTTCGACGCGCCCGCCGCCCGGGCCGAGGTCAGCACGCGAGACCGCGACGGAACGCACGAGCTGAGCGTCGGGTTCGCCGCCGGCGAGGCCAAGCGCTTCAAGGTCGACGGCGCGCCGGTCGAGCGCCTGCTCGACTCGCCGGCCCGCCCGCTCGTCAGCGTCTTCCTGCCGGATCGCCTGGAGCTCGTGAAGGGACCGCCCGCGCTGCGCCGGTCGCATCTGGACCAGGTGGTCGGGGCGCTGTGGCCCACCCGCACCGCGACGCGCCGGGCGTACGGGCAGGCGCTGGCGCAGCGCAACGCGCTCCTCGGCCGCCTGCGGGCCGGGCTGGGCTCGCGCGCCTCCATGGCGACCTGGGACCTCGAGCTCGCACGCCACGCAATCGCGCTGCGCTCCGATCGCGCCCGCGCCGTCGAACTGCTGGCGCCGCGGCTGGCCGGCGCGGCGACCGAGCTGGGCCTGGCCGGGGTTCCCGAGCTGCGCTACCGGCCGCGCTCGAAGGCCGCCAGCGCCGAGGAGCTCGCCGCCGAGCTCGCCGAGCGCCTGGACGGCGATCTCGAGCGCGGCTTCACGGGCCACGGCCCCCATCGCGACGACCTGGCGCTGCTGCGCGACGGGCGCGAGCTGCGGTCCTTCGGATCACAGGGCGAGCAGCGCCTGGCCCTGCTCGCGCTGCTGCTGGCCGAGCGCTCGGCGCTGGAGGACGAGCGCGGCGCGGCGCCCCTCCTCCTGCTCGACGACGTGATGAGCGAGCTGGACGCAACCCGGCGTGAGTTCCTCGTCGAGCGCCTCCAGGGCGCCGGCCAGAGCCTCATCACGACGACGGAGCTCGCTCACGTGCCCGGTGCACGGAAGGCCGGTGTCGTGCGGCTGCGCGTCGAGGGCGGGAGCGTCACGCCGGACCACGCGGAGACGATGGCGGCATGAGGCGCCGCGCCCCCCGCCCGGCGTCGCAGGCCATCGCCGCCCTGGCCGACCGCCTCGCGCCGCTGACCGGTCTGGCCGAGGTCCAGCGCGTCTGGGAGCAGGCCGTCGGCGACGTGGTGGCGGCGCACGCGGAGCCCACCGGCGAGCGCGACGGCGTGCTCATCGTGACCTGCGACGCCGCGGTGTGGGCGCAGGAGCTCGACCTCATGGGCCCCGAGCTCGTGGGGCGGTTGAACGCGGCGCTTGGGCGCGAGGCGGTGCGGTCGCTGAGGTGCCAGGCGGTCCCCGCGAAGGGGTGGGCGCGCGATCGTTCGTAATACCCACGACTGCAGCCTCTTTTTCCGCCGATTTGCAGGCATTTCGTTGCGCCGCCGGGGGGTTGGGATCGTGCCGATTGTGCTATAGTTCTGACAACTAGTTGTTCTCGCCCCGGCCGGATTTCGACTGACCCGCGGCCGGGGCTTTTCACGTCAGTCGGAGGCTTATGGCGAAGGACGCAGAACCCCAGAACGGCCGGCAGGGATCGGCCGCCTACGACGCCCAGGACATCACCGTCCTCGAGGGCCTAGAGGCGGTCCGCAAGCGCCCCGGCATGTACATCGGCTCGACCGGTGTGCGCGGCCTGCACCACCTCGTGTACGAGGTCGTCGACAACTCGGTCGACGAGGCGCTGGCCGGATTCTGCTCCAAGGTGGACGTCACGATCCACCCCGACAACTCGGTGACCGTGGTCGACGACGGCCGCGGCATCCCCGTCGCGATGATGGAGAAGGAAGGCCGGCCGGCCGTCGAGGTCGTGCTCACCGTCCTCCACGCCGGCGGGAAGTTCGGCGACGGCGGGGGCTACAAGGTCTCCGGCGGCCTGCACGGCGTCGGCGTGTCGGTCGTCAACGCCCTGAGCGAGCAACTCCACATCGAGGTGCGCCGCGACGGCTACACCTGGTTGCAGGACTACGAGCGCGGCGCCCCCCAGAACGAGCTGCAGCGGGGCGAGCCGACCAAGGCCACCGGCACGACGATCACCTTCCGTCCCGACGCCGAGATCTTCGAGGCCGTCGACTTCGACTTCGCGACGCTCGAGCAGCGCCTGCGCGAGACGGCGTTCCTGACCCGCGGGCTGAAGATCACGCTCCACGACGAGCGCGGCTCGGGCGGGCACGTCGAGTTTCAGTACGAGGGCGGCATCCAGGACTTCGTGCGCTACCTGAACGAGAACAAGGAGCCGATCCACAAGAAGGTCGTCTTCTTCGAGGGGGAGAGCGACGAGGGCGCCGTCGAGGTGGCGCTGCAGTGGAACGCCTCCTACCAGGAGTCCGTCTTCTCGTTCGCCAACAACATCAACACCCACGAAGGCGGCTCGCACCTGTCGGGCTTCCGGTCGGCGCTGACGCGCACCCTCAACCGGTACGCCCGGGAGAAGGGTGAGCTCAAGGAGAAGGACGACAACCTCTCCGGCGAGGACGTGCGCGAGGGTCTGACCGCCGTCATCTCCGCCAAGCTCGCCGATCCGCAGTTCGAAGGCCAAACCAAGACCAAGCTCGGCAACCCCGGGATGGAGGGCTTCGTCGCGTCGATCGTCAACCAGAAGCTCGCCGAGTTCCTGGAGGAGAACCCGCAGGAGGCGCGCGCGGTCATCCGCAAGGCCGTCCAGGCCGCGCAGGCGCGCTCTGCCGCGCGCAAGGCGCGCGATCTCACCCGGCGCAAGAGCGCGCTGGAGAACTCGCGCCTGCCCGGCAAGCTCGCCGACTGCTCGGTGAAGGACCCGTCGCTCGCCGAGATCTTCATCGTCGAGGGCGACTCGGCCGGCGGTTCGGCCAAGCAGGGCCGCGACCGCAACACGCAGGCGATCCTGCCCCTGCGCGGCAAGATCCTCAACGTCGAGAAGGCGCGCATCGACAAGGTGCTGCAGAACACCGAGGTGCAGGCGCTGATCACGGCGATCGGCACCGGCGTCCGTGACGAGTTCGACCTCGAGCGCGCCCGCTACCACAAGGTCATCCTCATGACGGACGCCGACGTGGACGGCGCGCACATCCGCACGCTCGTGCTGACGCTGCTGTTCCGCGAGATGCAGCCGCTGATCGAGGCCGGCTACGTCTACATCGCCAAGCCGCCGCTGTACAAGCTCAAGCAAGGCAGCCAGGAGCGCTACATCGAGAAGGAGGTCGAGCTCGAGGAGGTCCTGCTCTCGGACAAGTTCGACAAGCTCCAGATCTTCGACCGCTTCAACAAGCAGTTCAAGCTCACCGAGGCGCGCTGGCAGAAGTACACGCGCCTGCGCAAGCAGTACGAGGGCTGGGCCAGCGCGCTGCGGTCCGAGCACGGCCACGAGATGGTGCGCTTCCTCGAGGAGTCCTCGATCCTGGACGAGGAGGTCGAGACGGCCGACGAGGCCGTGCGCCTCATCGAGCGCAAGCACGACGACGGCGACGTCTTCACGACCGAGCTCGTGCGCCAGGACGACGACGAGCTGCTCGTGCGGGCCGTCGAGACGAAGACGGGCCTCGCGCGCACATTCCGCGTGAAGCGCTCGCTGTTCGAGAGCGGCGAGTACCGCAACTTCATCAAGGTCCACAAGCAGCTCGTCGAGCTCGCCGGCACGCCGCCGTTCACCGTGACGCTCAACGACCGCACCGAGGAGGCACTGTCGTTCGAGGCGCTGCGCAGCACGGTCATGAGCGTGGCCCAGCGCGGCATCACGCTCAATCGCTTCAAGGGCCTGGGCGAGATGAACGCCGACCAGCTGCGCGAGACCACCATGGACCCGGAATCCCGGACGCTCGCGCAGGTGACCATGGAGGACGCGGCCGCGGCCGACAAGATCTTCTCCATGCTCATGGGGGACGTCGTCGAGTTCCGGCGCAAGTTCATCGAGGACAACGCCCTCGCGGCGACCGTCGACGTTTAGGAAGGGCTGCTGAATGGCTTCCGTCGGAACGCTAGATCCCGGCAACATCGAGCCACGTGCGCTCGAGGACGAGATGCGCAGTGCGTATCTCGACTACGCGATGTCGGTCATCGTCGGGCGCGCGCTGCCCGACGTCCGCGACGGCCTCAAGCCGGTGCACCGCCGGGTCCTGTTCGCGATGTCCGAGATGGGCCTGGGGCCCACGCGCGGCTACTCGAAGTCCTCGCGCATCGTCGGCGAGACGATGGGCAACTACCACCCCCACGGCGACACGGCGATCTACGACACGCTCGTCCGCCTCGCCCAGGATTTCTCGATGCGCTACCCGCTCGTCGACGGGCAGGGGAACTTCGGCTCCGTCGACGACGACCCCGCGGCGGCCATGCGCTACACCGAGGCGCGCCTGACCCGGCTGGCCATGGAGATGCTGCGCGATCTCGACATGGACACGGTCGACTTCGTGCCGAACTACGACGGGCGCAAGCAGGAGCCCGTCGTCCTACCGGCGCGGTTTCCCAACCTGCTCGTCAACGGCTCGTCGGGCATCGCGGTCGGGATGGCGACGAACATCCCGCCGCACAACCTGCGCGAGGTCGTCAACGCGACGATCGCGTTGATCGACGACCCCGACATCACCGTCGAGGCGCTGAGCCGGCACATCAAGGGCCCGGACTTCCCGACGGGCGGGACGATCCTCGGGCGCCAGGGCATCCGCGACGCCTACGAGACGGGCCGCGGCCGGGTGCGCGTCCAGGCGCGGGCGCACATCGAGCCGCTGACCCAGGGCAAGGAGGCGATCATCGTCACCGAGCTGCCCTACCAGGTGAAGAAGGGCGGCGACGGCGGACTCATCCAGAAGATCGCCGACCTCGTCCATGACAAGAAGATCCCCGAGATCAGCGACCTGCGGGACGAGTCCGACCGCCACGGCATGCGCTTGGTCATCGAGCTCAAGCGCGACGCGCTGCCGAAGGTCGTCCTGAACAAGCTCTACAAGCACACCCCGATGCAGTCGACGTTCGGCGTGAACATGGTCGCGCTCGTCGACGGGGTGCCCAAGACGCTCTCGCTGCGCGAGGTCCTCACCGCCTACGTGGCCCACCAGCGCGAGGTCATCGTCCGGCGCACGAAGCACGAGCTCAGCGTCCTCGAGGCGCGCGTCCACATCCTCGAGGGCCTGCTCATCGCGCTCGACAACCTCGACGCGATCATCGACCTCATCCGCGCTTCGCGCGACCGCGAGAACGCGCGCGAGCAGCTCGTCACCCGGTTCGGGCTGACGGTCCTCCAGGCCTCCGCGATCCTCGACCTGCGCCTCTCGCAGCTCACCGCGCTCGAGTCCGACGCCATCAAGCAGGAGCACGCCGACAAGACCGAGCGCATCCGCGAGCTGCGCGAGATCCTCGGCGACGAGACGCGCGTGCTCGGGCTCATCAAGGAGGAGCTCGGCGAGATCGCCGACCGCTTCACGGACGACCGGCGCACCCAGATCACCGCGTCGGAAGACGAGATCGACATCGAGGACCTGATCGCGGACCAGCAGATGGTCATCACGATCACCAAGACGGGCTACATCAAGTCGCTGCCGCTCGCCACCTACCGCCAGCAGCAGCGCGGCGGCGTCGGCGTGACCGGGATGGACATGAAGGACGGCGACTACATCGAGCACCTCTTCGTGGCCTCGTCGCACGACTATCTGCTGTTCTTCTCCAACCGCGGCAAGGTCTACCGGTCGAAGGTGTACGAGCTGCCGGAGGCGTCGCGCACGGCCAAGGGCCGCGCGCTCGTGAACATCCTCCCGTTGCGCGAGGGGGAGCGCATCCAGTCGGTGCTCTCCACGCGCGCGTTCAACGAGGCGCGGTACCTCGTGTTCGCCACCCGCAAGGGCGCCGTGAAGAAGACCGAGTTCGGCGCCTACAACACGCCGATCAAGGCGGACGGCATCATCGCCATCAACATCCGCGACGACGACGAGCTCGTCGCCGTGCGGCGGGTCCACCCGGGCGACGAGATCATGATGGTGTCCCGCGCCGGCCTGGCCGTGCGCTTCGCCGAGGGCGACGCGCGGGCGATGGGCCGCGACACCAGCGGCGTGCGCGGCATGGACGTCGGCGACGACGGCGAGGTCATCGCGATGGACGTCGCCCGCGACGACATGGACCTGCTGGTCATCACCGAGAACGGCTACGGCAAGCGCACGCTGATCAGCCAGTACCGCAAGACCAACCGCGGCGCCAAGGGCGTCAAGACGATCGGCCTCACGGAGACGAAGGGCGGCCTCGCCGGCGCGCTCGTGGTGCGCCCGCACCAGGAGCTCGTGTTCATCTCCGAGAACGGGATGGTCCAGCGCACGGGCGTGCGCGGCATCAGCCAGCAGGGGCGCTCGGCCACCGGCGTGCGGACGATGAACGTCCGCGAGGACGACCGCGTGTCGGCCGTTGCGCTGGTCGTCGAGTCCGAGGGCGCGACGGCCGCATCGGTGGTCGACGACCTGGCCGACGGGCCGGTCGACATCTCGGCCGACGCCGGCAGCAGCGTCCCGCCCGAGGCGTCGCCCGCGGAGTCCGACGGCGACCCGGTGGACGACGTCATCTCCGACGCCGATGGCGAGTAGCGTCGTCAGCGCACGGTGCTATCTTCGGATCACCAGAGAAAGGAGGTGGTCCGTATCTGTAGTCACAGTTCTTTCGGGACCCTGGAGGTGACCGGCCGCTAGGTCGGATGGCTGGAGCCGCCTTGCGGAATCCAACCCGGGCCACCGTCGGATGACTTGCCGGAA
>JAOPZW010000144.1 GCA_025963905.1 Solirubrobacterales bacterium
GCGGCACGAACACGCACAGCGCGCTCGCGACGATCGCCCGCCAGGTCGGCGGCGACGACCTCATCGCGGCGCGGTAGTCCTCAGACGACGTCGGACGGCGCGCGGCCCCCGGGCCGCGCGCCGCTAGCCACTTACGACGCCATCGCCTTGACGTAGACGTCGGCGATCGAGTCGGCCTCGTAGGCCTCGCGCAGCCCCTCGGCGGTGTCGCGCGCCAGCAGCCGCCCGCCGCGGATGATCGCGATCTCCTCGCACAGCTCCTCGGCCTCTTCGAGGTAGTGCGTGGTCAGCAGGATCGTGGCGCCGGCCCGGTGCAGGCGGCGGATGTAGGCCCACAGCTCGAGGCGCAGCTCGAAGTCCACGCCGGCGGTCGGCTCGTCCAGGATGACCAGCCGCGGCTCGTGCATGAGCGCCCGGGCGAGCAGCAGGCGCCGGCGCATGCCGCCGCTGAGCTGCGGCGCGCGGACCCCGGCCTTCGCGCGCAGGTCGAAGACATCCATCATCTCGCCGGCGCGGCGGCGGGCGGACGCGCGGTCCATCCCGTAGTAGCCGCCGTGGTAGAGGAGCGTCTCCTCCACGTCGAGGAAGCGGTCGAGGTTCACGTCCTGCTCGGCCAGGCCGACCATGCGCCGCGCGTCGGGCTGCCGGTGGTCGAGACCGAAGATCCGGATCTCCCCGCCGGTCACCCGGATGAGGTTGCAGACGGCGCTGATGAGCGTCGTCTTGCCCGCGCCGTTGGGCCCGAGCAGTCCGAAGAACGCCCCGTCGTGGACCTCGAGGTCGAAGCGATCGAGGGCCAGGAGGCCGCTGTCGTAGCGCTTGGTCAGTGCGGAGAGCTCGAGAGCGGGCGTCGTCGGCATGAAGCTTTCAATGTAGCCGTGACGCGCCTACGCTGTTGCTCATGCAATCACGTCAGCTGGGGCGCAACGGCCCCATCGTCTCCGCCCTCGGCCTCGGCTGCATGGGAATGTCCGAGTTCTACGGCACCGCCGACGAGGGCGAGGCGATCTCCACGATCCACCGGGCGCTCGAGCTCGGCGTGACGCTGCTGGACACCGCGGACGCCTACGGCCCGCACACGAACGAGCGCCTCGTGGGCAAGGCGATCGCCGGGCGCCGCGACGAGGTCGTCCTCGCGACGAAGTTCGGGCTCGTCCGCGATCCCGAGAACCCCAGGGCCCGCGGCCTCAACGGCGCGCCGGACTACGTCAGGCGCTCGTGTGAGGGCTCGCTGGAGCGCCTGGGCGTGGACCACATCGACCTCTACTACCTGCACCGCGTCGATCCCGCGACGCCGATCGAGGAGACCGTCGGGGCGATGGCCGGCCTCGTGCAGGAGGGCAAGATCCGCCACATCGGCCTCAGCGAGGCCGGGCCCGAGACGCTCCGCCGCGCGAGCGCCGTGCATCCGATCGCCGCTCTGCAGACCGAGTACTCGCTGTGGTCGCGCGATCCCGAGGATGAGATCCTCCCCACCGCCCGCGAGCTGGGCATCGGCTTCGTGGCCTACTCGCCGCTCGGCCGCGGCTTCCTCTCGGGCCGGATCCAGTCGCCCGACGACCTCCACCCGGACGACTTCCGCCGCTTCTCGCCGCGCTTCCAGGGCGAGAACTTCCAGCGCAACCTCGAGCTCGTCGGCGCGGTCCAGGAGATCGCGGCCGACAAGGGCTGCACCGCCTCGCAGCTGGCGCTGGCGTGGGTCCTGGCCCAGGGCGAGGACATCGTGCCGATCCCGGGCACCAAGCGCCGCGCCTACCTCGAGGAGAACGTGGCGGCGCTCGACATCGAGCTCACCCCGGAGGACCTCGAGCGCATCGACGCCGCGGTACCCCGGCCGGTGGGCGACCGCTACGACGAGACGGGCATGCGCACGCTCAACCGGTAGTGCCGTGCTCGCCGCGCAGTGCGCGGGCGTAGCGCTCGACCGAGCGGGCGACCGCGCTGCGGGCGCCGGCGCGCAGGACCCTGCCCCACCAGGCGCCGTAGAGCTGCTCGAAGGCGAACGGCTGCAGTGCGGCCTCGATGCCGCGCACCTCGGCCTCGGAAAGCGGGATGAGGTTGGGGTAGCTGTACATGAAGGTCACGAAGGACCGGTCGGCGGCGGGGTGCACGATGTCGCCGCCCAGCAGCGCGCCCGCACCGCTGGCGCCGCCGGCCCAGTGCAGGACGGTGGCGCCCGCGAAATGCCCGCCGGCGCAGATCAGCGTCAGCCCGTCGCCGAGATCCAGGGTGTCGCCGCTCCAGTGCCTGATCGCGGGATCGGGGCGCATGACCCAGCGCGCGTCGGCGGCGTGCAGGTGGATCGGGCAATCGAAGCGGCGGGCCCACTCGACCATCGCCGAGTAGAAGTGCGGGTGGGAGATCGCGATACCCGACAGGCCGCCGCGGCGCTCGATCTCGATCGCGGCCTGCTCGTCGAGGAGCGGCGTGCAGTCCCACAGCAGGTGGCGATCGCCGTGGGGGACGAGCAGGGCGCGCTGCCCGATCGCGAACTCCGGCGTGGTGCCGATGCCCGTGAGCTCCTCCTCGCGGCGAACCTCGTTGCGGTGGCCTGCTCGCAGCTCGTCCAGCGTCGTCCAGAGCTGGCCCTGCTCGGGAACCCACTGGCGCTCGTCCTCGCAGATCGGGCACGCGGGCGGCTGAATCTCGGCTTCTGCGAACTGCGTGCCGCAGGTCGCGCACACGAAGGGTGTCACGGTCGCAATCCTACGACCGCTAGATTGCGGTGGATGCCTCTCGTTCCCATGGTCATCGAGCGCACCGCTCGCGGTGAGCGCGAGTACGACATCTACTCGCGCCTACTCAACGAGCGCATCGTGTTCCTCGGGACGCCCGTCGACGACCAGGTCGCCAACCTGATCGTGGCTCAGCTCCTGCATCTGGAGTCCGTCGACCCCGACAAGGACATCTCGCTCTACATCAACTCGCCGGGCGGCTCGATCTACGCCGGCCTCGCGATCTACGACACGATGCAGTTCGTCAAGCCCGACATCGCGACGATCTGCTGCGGGGTCGCGATGTCGATGGGGTCGCTGCTGCTGACCGGCGGCGCCAAGGGCAAGCGGATGTCGCTGCCGAACAGCCGCATCCTCATCCACCAGCCCTCGGCCGGCTTTGAGGGGCAGTCGACCGACATCGAGATCCACGCCCGCGAGATCCTCAAGACCCGCGCACGCATCGATGAGATCTACGCCCATCACACCGGCAAGACCGTCGAGGAGGCCCACCGCGACATGGAGCGCGACCGCTTCTTCAGCGCCGAGGCGGCCGCCGACTACGGGCTGATCGACCGGGTCCTCGACAAGCACTGAGATGACGGCGGGCGAGCCGCAGTTCCTCGCACTCGGCGAGCGGGCGGCGCTCGGCCCGCTGCGGCGCGACCTCGTGGCCGTCTACGCGGGCTGGGTCAACGACCCCGAGGTCAAGCACGGCCTGATGTACCTGGGGATCGTGACCCCGGAGTCGGAGGAGCGGTGGCTGGACGACGCCGTCAAGGAGTCCAGCGCGATGACGCCGACCGCAGCGCACTTCACCATCCACGACCGCAGCGATGGCGCGCCGGTCGGCACCGCGGCGCTGATGGCGATCAACCATCGCAACGGCACGGCGCGCTTCGGCATCCTGCTCGGCGAGCGCCGGGGCCGGGGCCTCGGGGCCGACGCCGCGCACCTCGTGCTCGACTGGGGCTTCACGATGCTCGTGCTGCACAACGTGGTGCTCGACGCGGGAGCGTGGAACAGCCGCGCGCTGCGTGCCTACGAGCGGGCGGGGTTCCGGGAGATCGGGCGCCGGCGCGGGGCGCTCATCTGGCTCGGCGAGCGCCACGACGAGGTGCTCATGGACGCGGTGGCCACCGAGTTCCAGGGCTCGGTGCTGCGCCCGCGCGAAGTGACGCCGTAGGGCGCGATCACGCTCCCAGTCGGTAAAGGGCGCGGTACTTCGCGTCGAGGTGGTCGAGCAGCGGCTGGGGATCAAGCTCCGCGCCGGTGGCGCGGTGCAGGAGCTCGGAAGGCGTGAGCAGGCGCCCGTGGCGATGGACGTGCTCGCGCAGCCACTCGCGCAGCGGGGCGTGGTCGCCCGCGGCGAGCTGGTCGTCGAGCGCCGGCAGGTCGGTGCGCGCGGCACGCCACAGCTGAGCGGCGACGATGTTGCCCAGCGCGTACGTCGGGAAGTAGCCGAGCTCCCCGTGGGCCCAGTGGATATCCTGCAGGACGCCGCGCGCGTCGTCGGGGACGTCGATACCCAGGAGCTCCTTCATCTTGGCGTTCCACGCCTCGGGCAGCTCGGCCACGGAGAGCGTCCCCTCCATTAGCGCCACCTCGAGCTCGAAGCGCAGGATGACGTGCAGGGAGTAGGTCGCCTCGTCGGCCTCGACGCGGATGAGCGTCGGGCGCACCACGTTGACGGCGCGCAGGAAGTCCTCGAGGCTCACGCCGCCGAGCGCCGCCGGGAAGCGCTCCCTGGCGCGCGGGAGCCAGTGGCGCCAGAACGGCTCGCTGCGCCCGACGAGGTTCTCCCACAGCCGGCTCTGGGACTCGTGCATGCCCAGCGATGCGCCCGAGCCCAGCGTCGTGCGCGCGAGCTCCGGATCGACCCCGTGCTCGTAGAGTCCGTGGCCGACCTCGTGCATCACCGCGAAGACGCCCGAGAGCGAGCCCTCGTCGAACCGGCCGGTCACACGGATGTCGGTGGGCGAGATCGCGCAGGCGAACGGGTGCACGGCGCGGTCGAGGCGCCACTCGGCGTCGTCGAAACCGAAGGCGCGCACGATCTCCAGTGCGAGCTCGCGCTGCTCGCCGACGTCGAACGGGCCCTGCAGCAGGGGTGGCGCCGGTGCGGCGGCGATCGCCTCGGTGAGCGGCACGAGCCCCGCGCGAAGCCGCGCGAAGACCTCGCGCACCTGGGCGGTGGTCATGTCAGGCTCGAAGCGGTCCAGCAGCGCGTCGTAGGGGTGGTCGACCTCTGGGAAGCACTCCGCGTAGCGGCGGCGCAGCTCGAGGTTGCGCTCCAGGGCCGGGCGGAAGGCCGCGAAGTCGGACTCCTCGCGGGCCTGGATCCAGACGCCGATCGCGTCGGCGCCCACCCGTGCGATCTCGGCGGCGAGCTCCACGGGGACGCGGCGCGCGCGGTCGTGATCGCGCCGGGCCATCCGGACGAGCGGATCCCCGCCGTCCACGGTGTCGAGCAGCGCGCCGAGCTCCGGCGCGGTGGCGCGCTCGTGGGCGATGCGCTCCAGCGTCTCCATCGCCGCGCCGCGGGGGCCGGCACCGCCGGGCGGCATCATCGTCTGCTGGTCCCACCCCATGAGGCCGGCGATGCCGCCCAGGTCGGACAGCTCGGCGAGGCGGGCGCGCAGTTGCGCCGAGGCGTCAGGCAACTCAGGCGACGGCATGCTCAATGCCTCCGAGCGTCTCGATCTCGATGCGCACCACGTCACCGGACTCTAGGAAGCGCGGCGGGTCCATCGCCATCCCGACGCCGCTGGGCGTCCCGGTGAGGATCAGGTCGCCGGGCTCCATCGTGCAGGTCTCCCCGATGAAGGCGACGATCTCGGGCAACGAGAAGATGAGGTCGTTCGTGCGCGCGTCCTGGCGCAGCTCGCCGTTGACCCACGTGCGCAGGCCGAGGTCCTCGGGATCGGGAACCTCGTCGACCGTCGTGACCCACGGCCCGAACGGGCAGGAGGTGTCGAAGCCCTTGGCGCGCGTCCACTGGGGCTCGCGGCGCTGCAGGTCACGCGCGCTGACGTCATCCGCGACGGCGTAGCCGGCGACCTGGCCGTCGGCGCCCATCACGACCGCGAGCTCGCCCTCGTAGTCCAGGCGCTGCACCACCTCCGGGCAGTGGATCGGCCCGCCCGGAGCGGTCGCGGAGGTCGGCAGCTTGAGGAACACGATCGGGCGCTCGGGCGGCTCCGCGCCCTGCTCGCGGGCGTGGGCCAGGTAGTTGAGTCCGATGCCGAAGATCGCCCGGGGCGTGTACGGCGCCAGGAGCGTCACGGTGTCCAGTGCGTGGGCGACGCCGTCGGCCGGCGTGGGGTCGCGCGAGATCAGGCGGCCGACGACGGTCGAGCCGTCGGCGAACGCGATGGCCTGCCCCGCGCGGATCTCGCCGTGCAGCGGGTCGCCGAGGCCGGGTGGGAGGAAGGTCGCGAGCTTCATGCCTGCAAGCCTATGGGTCGATCGCCCCAGGCCACTTACCCAGCTCGGCCAGCTCGGCGCGGATGTCCGCGTCGCGGTCGCGCGCCTCGTCGTCGGTCCAGTGCCAGGCGACGCCCGCGTCGATCGTGAAGCGCGGCTGGCGGTGGTCCTGGATCGCGTCGACGTCCAGCGCGACGGCCGCGACGCGATCGGAGACCGTCATCGGCTCGCGCACGATCGTGGCGTGCGCCAGCGCCGTGCAGGCAACGTCGCCGGCGGCGATGAGCGTCAGGGCGCAGCGCGGCTCCTCGCGCAGGCGGGCCAGCGACTCGCGCCGCAGCGCGAGGGCGATCAGGACGCGCCGCGGGCCCGCACGCATGGCTGTCGAGACCGGAATGGCATGCGGCGCGCCGGCGCCCGTCGACAGGATCGCGACGGTGCCCGCGTCCCAGTGCGGCAGCTCCTCGAGGCCGTGGTCGCCCGTCACACGCCGTCCACGAGCGGCACGTTGACGTCGGTCTGGTCCAGGACGTCCATGACCGCGTGCAGCGCCTCGTTCACCGCCGAGACCGTCTCGAGCGGCAGTGCCGGTGCGCTCGCGCCGCCGACGTCGAGGATCGCCTGGTCCAGCCGGGTGACGGCGTCCTCGAGGGCGGTCCGGGCCGCAAGTGTGGCGTCGCGCTCGGAGGCGAGCGCCGCGAGCACGGGCGCCTGCTGGCCCGCGACTGCGTCGCGGCGTGGGCCGTCGACCGGGCGGTCGCCCTCGATCGCGGCGATCGTGGCGCTCAGACCCGCAGTCGTCTGCTCGAGCGTCGCCCGGAGGATGTTGAGGTCGTAGCGGACGTCGTACAGGCGCGCGCGCAGCTCGGCGGGGCTCGAGGCCGGCGCACCCGCGACGCCGCTCAGGCCATCGACCGCCTGGGTCGCCCGCTGCACCGAGGCCGTGATCGAGGCCCGCTCGGCGTCCAACGTGGCGAACGACGCGACGGGGCCTCGCGCGGTGACGCGCAGGATGCTCGCCCGGGCGCGCCCAGAGCGCACGCCGTCGGTGCGCGCGGCGACGCGATCGCCCAGGCGCAGGTCCCCGGCCTGCAGGCGGCTGCTGGGCGCGCGCAGGCCGCCCCGAGCCGGCACGACGAGCTTGACGAGCGGCGAGCGAGCGCCGGCCGCGCGCTGCGACGCGGTGGACAGCAGGACCGGCACGACGGCAGTCGAGCCTCGCAGCGCCGGCCTGCCGACGACCCGCCCCTGCAGCGACGTGGCGGCCGTCGCGGGCGCGGAGAGCCCGAGGGAGGCGGTGAGCGCGAAGCCGGCGATCAGGGCCCGGAACACGGGCCCAGGCTACTGCGCGGGACCGCTACGCGGCTTCGGAGAGCGAGGCCGCGGCACGCCGGCGCGCGCCGGCGGCGTGCGACTCGATGAAGGCGGCCAGTTGCGCGGGACGCTCGAGCTGCGCGTGATGGCCCATGCCGGGCCAGACCTCGACGTGCGCCTGGGGCAGCGACCGGCGCAGGGCGGCGATGTGGGTGATGGGGACGAGCGCGTCGTGATCCCCCCACAGCGCGGCGACCGGGCCGGCGAAGGCAAGCTCGCGCGTGGCGAAGCCGCGCGGCGAGCGCCCGGCGGCGGCGATCGCCACGGTGGCCGCCCGCACGCCCGGCGCCGAGCGAAACGCGCGTCGGCGCAGGCGTCCCATCAGGTCGCGCGAGGGCAGCCGCCGGTGGGCGACGAAGGTCGTGTAGGCCGCGGTGACCGTCAGGGGGCTGATGAGCGCGAGGGGCAGCGCGAGCTCGGCCGCGTCGATGATCCCGGGCAGGGTGAGCGCCTCGGCGAGGCGGATGTGGCCGAAGCCCGCGGGCGCCAGCAGCACGAGCGAGTGCACCTTGTCGCTGCGCTCGGCCACCGCCGCGGCGACCGCTCCGCCGAGCGAGTGCCCGACGAGCGTGCAGCGCTCGATCGGCAGGCGGCCGAGCCCGGCGACGACATCCTCGGCGTAGGCGCTGATCCGCGGGCGGGTCGGAGGGTCCGAGACGCCGAAGCCCGGCAGGTCGATCGCGAGGCAGGGGCGCGGCGTGTCCCTCGCGAGCTGGGTCCAGCCCTCGGAGTCGTCGAGCAGGCCGTGGAGCAGGACGAGCGGGCGGCCCCGGCCGGACCGATGGCGGACGCGGAGCCGGCGGCCATCCGGCAGCATCACGTCGCGCACATCCCATTCGGCCACCACTCGACCTCCTGCGTCCGGCGTCGTCTCGATCAAGGAACGGCGGCCAGCCTCGAAGGCTTGCTCGTCACACCAAAAACATGGTGACGGTCGGACCGGCCGGAACGACCGGCAAGGGCCTGCGCGCGGGCGCGGGGGCTCAGCGCTGCGTCGCGCGCGCGCGGGCGCGCGTCTTGGCGCGAGCCGCGGCGGCGGCCCGCTTGCGGTCGCGCGGATCCGCGGACTCGGCGCGGTCCTCGCGGGCACGCTCAAACCGCTCCCGCTCGCCCTTGGTCATCTTGCGGATGACGAGCGAACCGTCGTCAACCTGCTCCTGAATTCGCTCGAGCTTCGCCTTGCGCTGCTCGGCCTCTCGTTCACGCTGGGTTTTGGTTGGCATACATCCAAGGTAGTACCCCAGCGGACGGCCTCTGAAAAACGGCGCGGCGCCGGGCGTGGCCTCGGCGCCGAGGCCACGCTGCCGACCCGCCGCGCGGAACGGCGGCGCGCGGTCAGCTGCGGGCCGGCCGATCGATCGTCGGATCCTCGCCAACCCGCTCGTCGCGGGCGAAGCGGCCGTCGCGGGGCTCGGTGCGCGGCTCGTCGCCGGTCAGGCGCTCGTGCTCGGCGTCGAGCTCGTCGTCGGCCAGTCCCTGCTCGTGCAGACGCGCCCTGGCCTCGTGCAGGTCGGCCTCGGCCCGCTCGCGCTGAGCCTGGCGCTCGGCGTAGTCCGCGCGCGCGGCGTAGGTGCTCGCCTCGTCGCGGTGGGCATCGGCGACCGCCTCACGGCGTGAGGCGACTCTGCGCTCCTCGGCCCTGGCACGCATGCGGGGCAGCAGGACCGCGAACACGGTCAGCAGCAGGACCGCGACGATGACGATCGCCACGATGGCTCCGGTGGACATGGCGCTCCTTTGCTTGGCTTGCCATGTCGGGCTGTACCCGGCGGGGTCCGACTGTGAACGGCTCGGTGGCTCCACTGGAAAAGCCGCTCTTTGCGAATGTTTGGTGACTTTCGGGTTGGCGCCCGCACGTGGGTGGTACGACCGCCCTGAGGCCCCAACGTGGAACGCCGACATCCGGACTTCCCGCCGCGCGGCGGGCAGCCGCCAGGGTCTGATGGCACCGTGGCGGGCGCCGGACGCTTCGAGCACGACGAGGTTCGCGTGTCGCCGGCCGTCGAACGCCGGCTCGTCTCGGCGGCGACCCACGGCGACCGGATCGATTGCGGCCGCCTGGTGGACGCGTTCCTCCCGTCGATCGGCGGCATCGCGCGGCGGTACCGCGGCTGCCCGGCCGTCTCGCGCAACGAGCTCATGCAGGAGGGCGTCGTCGGCCTCCTGCGGGCTCTCGAGCGCTACGACCCCGACCGCGGGACGCCGTTCTGGGCCTACGCCTCGTGGTGGGTCCGCCAGGCGATGCAGGGCCTGGTCGCCGAGCTCGGGCGCCCGGTCGTTCTCTCCGACCGTGCGCTGCGCCAGCTCGCCCGGGTCAAGGACGCTCATCGCGAGCATCTGCAGAGCCACGGACGCGAGGCCTCGACGGACGACGTCGCGACGGTGACCGGGCTGTCGCGGACGCAGATCGAGAACCTCACGGCGGTCGATCGCACGCCGCGCGCGCTCGACCAGCGCATGGGCGGCGAAGATGGCTCCGGGGCCACGTTCGGCGAGTTCGTGGCGGACCCGCGCGCCGACAACGACTACCAGGCGATCTTCAGCCGGATGGAGATCCAGGAGCTGCGCCGCAAGGTTCCGGACCGCCTGTGCGAGCGCGAGCGCACGGTCCTGCGCGACCGCTACGGGATCGGCTGCCCGGAGCACACACTGCAGGAGATCGCGACCCGCCTGGGCGTGAGCGCCGAGCGCGTGCGCCAGATCGAGCAGAAGGCGCTCGAGAAGCTGCGCGAGGGTCCAACGCCGGTCGGCGGCCCCGTGGGGTAGTCGGCCCCGCCCGCCCGGTCAGGCCGCCTGGCGCACCCGGGCGGTCTCGAGCTTCGCCTGCTGGCGCTCCGGCGTGATCCGCACGACGTCCCACACGATGCCGAGCCGCTCCATGGCGCTGATGACCCAGGCCGACGGGTCGGGCTCGAAGCGTCGGAGCCCGTGGACCGCCGAGCGCGGGAACGCGTGGTGGTTGTGGTGCCAGGCCTCGCCGAGGCTCGGGATCGCCAGCCAGAACACGTTCGTGGACTGATCGTCGGTGGCGAAGCGCCGGGTGCCGAAGAAGTGGCAGATGGAGTTGATCGACCACGTGATGTGGTGCAGCAGGAACACGCGCACGAAGCCGCCCCACAGCAGCCCGGTCAGCGCGTATTTGAGCTCGCCGCCGCTGAGCGCGAAGCCGCCCGCCGCGGGGGTCAGCAGGCCGCCGAGGACGATCAGCGGGAAGGCCCTGTGGATCTTGCGCATCCCCGGGTCCTCCATCAGGTCCTTGGCGTACTTGTTGCGCCGGGCCTGGCCGTGCTCGACGAAGAGCCAGCCGATGTGGGCGTGGTACAGACCCGAGAGCATGCCGCGCACACCCTCGCCGTGGCCGACGTGCGGGCTGTGCGGATCGCCCTCCTCGTCGGTGTGGGCGTGGTGCTTGCGGTGATCCGCCACCCAGTTGATGACCGGCCCCTGCACCGAGAGCGAGCCCAGGACCGCGAACAGGTACTCGACGGGCTTGGACGTCTGGAAGGCACGATGGGTGAGCATCCGGTGGAAGCCGATGGTCACGCCGAAGCCCGCGAGCGCGTACATCACCGCCATGACGATGAGGTCGGTCGTGCCGACGATCCGGTTCCAGAGCAGGACGATGGCGCCGAGGAAGGCCAGGAACGGCAGGACGACCGCGGCGACGTTGGAGAGGCGGGCTGCGCGAGTCATGCGTTGAGTGTTGCGCTCAGGAAGCCGGGAGGATCAGCATGAGCCTCACTCGTCAGGTGGTCAAAACTGTAGGCTTGTGATAATGCAGGATCGCCTCCCCCCTCCGCTGGGAGCCGCGCTGCGCCCCGTCCTCCCCGAACTGGCCGAGGCGACGATCGCCGCGATCGGTCGCGAGGTGCCCGACTACGCGCGCCCCCTGGAGGGCCCGTTCGGGCGCGTGCTGCGGATCGGCGTCGAGCGCGCGCTCGAGCGCTTCGTCGATCAGATCGAGCACCCCGAGGCCCACGACGCCACCTCGCGCGAGATCTACGTCGCCCTGGGCCGCGGCGAGATGCGCGGCGGACGCAGCCTCGACGCGCTCCTGGCCGCCTACCGGATCGGCGCGCGGCTGTCGTGGGAGCGGTTCGTGGCCGCCGGCGAGGCGGCGGGCCACGAGCCGGCAACGCTCTACCGCCTCGCCTCGTCGATCTTCAGCTACATCGACGCGATCTCGGCGGAGTCGATCGAGGGCTACGCGCAGGAGCGCGCCGCCGCGGAGGGCGCGCGCCAGAGCCGCCGGCGGGCGCTCGCCCTGCTGCTGGCCCGCGACGACGTCTCCGCCGACGAGGTCCTCGATCTCGCCCGCCACGCCGGGTGGCCGCGGCCCGCCACGGTGGCGGGGCTCGTCGCCGGCGTGGCGGACGCCGACCGCCTGGCCTCCCGCCTGGGCGGCGACGCCATCGCAGCCGCGGATCGCAGCGGCGCGACGTGCATCGCCTTCGTCCCCGACCCCGACGCGCCGGGGCGCCGCGCGCAGCTCGAGACGGCGCTCCGGGACACCGCCGCCGCCCTGGGGCCGACCGTCACCCTCGGTCGCGCGCCCCACAGCCTCGCCCGGGCGCGCGCCGCGCAGGCGCTCGTCGGCGAGGGGCTGCTGGCGACCGCCGGCCTCGCCGTCGCCGACGAGCACCTGCCGGCCCTGCTGCTGCACGGGGGCGACGCCGCGCTCGCCGCCGACCTCGCGACGCGTGCCCTGGCCCCGCTGGACGACCTGCGCCCCGGCCCGCGCGCGCGCCTCACCGAGACGCTGCGCGCCTGGCTGGACCACCCCGGCCAGGTCCAGCGCGTGGCGGGCGAGCTGCACGTCCACCCGCAGACGGTGCGCTACCGGCTGGCGCAGCTGCGCGAGCTCTTCGGCGAGCGCCTCGAGGACGCCGAGGCGCGCTTCGAGCTGGCCCTCGCCCTGCGCGCCCGGGGCTAGCTACCCGGCCTGGGGACCCGTCAGCTGGGCTCGAAAGGAGGCGATCTCCCCCACCGCCGAGCCCACGTAGGCGTGGCGGGTGGCGAAGATCTCCTCGCGGAGGTCGGCCATGTAGACCGGATCGTGCGCCAGCATCGTGTCGAGGGCCAGCGCGCGCTCGGTCTCCAAGAGCTGGAGCTGCTGCCTGATGTCGAAGGCGGTCTTCACGGTCATGGTGGGCTCGTCCCCGTATGGATGGTCTCGTGAGTAGGACGCTTGGGAAGCATCGAAACTTTCCCGGCCCGTGTCGGTCCGGGAAACCCGCGAGCCGAGGTGCGGCCAACCTCACGCGCACGCCGCGGGCCCGCGTCCCCTCCGCTGTCCAGATCGGCTCAACCGCCGGAGGAACTTGCGCCGTATCGGCCGTGATCGCGGGCTCCAGCCATGCACTACGCTCGCGCGCAAGTTGGACGCACTGTCGAGCGCGGGGAGCCAGGGGCCGGTGTCCGGGGTCGAGCAATCGCCCGCGGCGAGCCCTGCGCGCGGCGCCGCGGCGACCGACGTCCGCCTCGTCGGCCTGGTCAAGCGCTTCGGGGCCTTCACGGCGGTACGCGACGTCTCGCTGGAGATCGGCCGCGGCGAGTTCTTCACGATGCTCGGCCCCTCCGGGTCGGGCAAGACCACGACGCTGCGCATCGTCGCGGGGTTCGAGCAGCCCGACGCCGGCCGCGTGGAGCTCGCCGGCGAGGACGTCACGCGCCGGCCGCCCTACGCGCGCGACGTCAACACGGTCTTCCAGGACTACGCGCTCTTCCCGCACATGACGGTCGCCGAGAACGTCGCGTACGGCCTGCGGATCCGCAGGGTCGCCAAGGCCGAGCGCCGCGAGCGCGTCGCCGACGCCCTGCGCATGGTCCGCCTCGAGGACTACGGCGCGCGCAAGCCGTCCCAGCTGTCGGGCGGTCAGCGCCAGCGTGTCGCGCTGGCGCGCGCGATCGTCAACCGCCCCCGGGTCCTGCTCCTCGACGAGCCGCTCGGCGCGCTGGACCTCAAGCTGCGCGAGGAGATGCAGGTCGAGCTCAAGCGCATCCAGGGCGAGGTCGGCATCACGTTCGTCTACGTCACGCACGATCAGGAGGAGGCGCTCACGATGAGCGACCGCCTGGCCGTGTTCAACGCGGGGCGCATCGAGCAGGTCGGGACGCCGGCCGAGGTCTACGAGCGCCCGGCCAACGCGTTCGTCGCCGGGTTCGTGGGCGTGTCCAACATCGTCGACCGCGACGGCCGGCGCATCACCATCCGGCCGGAGAAGATCCGGCTGCTGGACGACGGCGAAGCACATGGCGACCTGCACGTCGAGCGCGGCCGGATCCGCGACGTCGCCTACGCCGGGATGGTCACGAGGTACGTCGTGGCCCTCGAGGAGGGCGGCGAGCTGCAGGTCGTCCGCCAGAACCTCGAGACCTCGTCGGTCGAGGCGCTCGAGGCGGCCGGACGGCAGGTGACGTTGGGCTGGCACGACGACCAGGCCTTCGCCCTCCCGTCCGCCGACGCAAGGCCATCCGAGGAGGAGGAGGA
>JAOPZW010000150.1 GCA_025963905.1 Solirubrobacterales bacterium
GTGCTCGCGCGACGAGCCGCAGCCGAAGTTCTCACCGGTCACGACGATCGTCGCGCCGGGATGCTGCGCCAGCAGCTTCGCACCGTCGGGCATCCCCTCGAAGAGATGCTCGCCCATACCGTCCGCGTCGATGCGCGTCTGGTAGTGCGCCGGGATGATCTGATCGGTGTCGATGTTGGCCCGCGGGATCGGGAGGATGCTGCCCTCGACGATCATGCCGGCACCGCTTCGCGCGCCGCTTCGGACGCGATCTCCGACGGCGACGCCAGCCTGCCGAGGATCGCCGACGCGGCGACGACCGCCGGCGCTGCGAGGTGCACGCGACCGCCTTCCCCCATGCGGCCGGGGAAGTTGCGGTTCGAGGACGAGACGCAGCGCGTCCCCGACGCGATGACGCCCATCGACATCCCCAGACACGGTCCGCACGACGAGTGCGTCCACAGCGCGCCCGCGTCCTGGAAGATGTCGTGCAGCCCTTCCTTCTCGGCCTGGCGGCGCACGGCTTGCGAGCCCGGCGTGATGATCGTCGGCACGCTGACCTGCCGCCCGCGCAGCACCTCCGCCGCGGCGCGCAGGTCGCCGATCCGCGAGTTCGTGCACGAGCCGATGAACACGCGGTCGAGGCGGATGTCCTGTACCGCCGTCCCGGGGCGCAGGTCCATGTACTCCAGCGCCCGCTGCTCGCCTTCGCTGGACGGCTCGGGCACCGCGGCGGTCACCGGCACGACCTGCTCGGGGTTCGTTCCCCACGTGACCATCGGGCTCAGCGCCGCCGCGTCGACGGCGACCTCGGTGTCGAAGCTCGCGCCGTCGTCGGTGCGCAGCGCGCGCCAGCGCTCGACGGCGTCGTCGAACGCCGCGCCGCGAGGGGCCGCGGGCCGGTCCTGGACCCAGGCGAACGTCGTGTCGTCGGCGGCGATCATCCCGGCTCGCCCGCCGGCCTCGATCGTCATGTTGCAGACCGTCATGCGGCCCTCCATCGACAGCGCCTCGATCGCGGGGCCGGCGTACTCGACGGCGTGGCCCACGGCGCCGGCGACGCCGATCTGGCCGATGGTGCCGAGGATCAGGTCCTTGGCGGTGACCCCGAACCCGAGCTCGCCGTCGTAGCGGATGCGCATCGTGCGAGGGCGCTGCTGCACCAGGCACTGCGTGGCCAGGACGTGCTCCACCTCGCTCGTGCCGATGCCGAACGCCAGCGCCCCGAACGCACCGTGCGTCGCCGTATGGCTGTCGCCGCACACGATCGTCATGCCCGGCTGGGTGACCCCCAGCTCAGGGCCGATGACGTGGACGATCCCCTGGCGGTCGGAGCCCAGCGAGTACACGGGGACGCCGAACTCCTCGCAGTTGCGCTCGAGCGTCTGGACCTGGACGCGGCTCAGCTCGTCGCGGATGCGCGCCGCCACGGGGGTCCCGTCGGTGGGCGTGTTGTGGTCCGCGGTGGCCAGCGTGCGATCGGGCCGGCGCACCGTGCGCCCGGCCAGGCGCAGGCCGTCGAACGCCTGCGGGCTGGTGACCTCGTGCACGAGGTGCAGGTCGATGTAGAGCAGGCCCGGCGCGACCTCGTGGGCCGACCAGATCTTGTCGAACAGCGTGCTCGGTGTCATTGGCATCTGTGCTCTTTCTAGCTCCGTCGGAGGCCCGCGCTGACGACGGCCAGCAGCGCCGCCTCGTCCGGACCGGGGTTCTCGAAATGGTGGGGCAGGTCGGCATCGAAGGTCGCGCAGTCTCCGCCGGCCAGCTCGTAGCGCTCGCCGTCGATGTGCAGGACGACAGGGCCGGCCTCGATGACGGCGACCTCGCGGCTGCCGGGCTCGTGCATCGGCGGATCGCCCGGGCCGCCCGTGCTCGCGCCGGGAGCCAGCACGTGGCGACTGAGCTCGGCGCGCTGGCCGGGCAGCGGCGCGGTGAGGATCTCGAACGTGTGGCCGCGGCGCATCGAGCCGCCGCGCCGCCGCTCGCCCGCGCGCACGACGGTCACCGTGCCCGCCTCGTCGAGGCGCAGGAGCTGGCTGAGGCGCAGCTCGAGCCCGGCCGCGATACGGCCCGCGATGGCCAGCGTCGGACTGGTCTCCCCCCGTTCGACCTGGCTCAGCATCGGCGCGCTGACGCCCGATCGCTCGGCGAGATCGCGCAGCGACAGGTCCATCGCCTCGCGCAGCGCGCGGACGCGCGGGCCGATGTGGATCTGGGTCTCGATCTCGTCGATCAGGGCCATCTCGCGCTGTACGTTATCACATACATATGTAATGACGCTGGCGCCCCGGTAGCCTCGGGCCGTGGTCCCGTTCGTGATGCCCGACGTGCTCGTCCTCGCCGGTGGGGGCGTCATCGGCGAGGCGTGGATGGCGGGCGTGCTCGCCGGGATCGAGGACGCCGCCGGCATCGACCTGCGACGGGTCGAGAGCCTCGTCGGGACGTCGGCCGGCTCGATCGTGGCCGCTTCGCTGGCGGCCGGGCGGTCCCCGCGCCGCCCTCGCGAACAGGGTGCGGACGACCTCGGCGTGCCCGCGGCGCCACCCGAGGAGGACGACGCCTCCGATCACGGAGCCGGGTGGCGGCTGGCCCGCAACGCCGCGCGCTGGGGCTGGGCGGCGACCGCCCCGCTGGCGCCGGCCGCCATCGCCCTCGGGGCACCCGGCGGC
>JAOPZW010000154.1 GCA_025963905.1 Solirubrobacterales bacterium
GCCGTTCGACTTCGAGGCGGACGCCGCGCGCGTGGCGCGGGCCGCGTAGCCGCCCGCCCAGCTCGCCGGCGCGTGCGCGGCTGCTTCGTCACCGGCACGGACACCGGCGTCGGCAAGACGGTCCTCGCCGCCGCGATCGCCGCGGCCCTGCGCGCGGCGGGCGAGCCGGTCGCGGTGTTCAAGCCCGTCGTCACCGGCACCGACGAGCCCGAGCCGGGGCGGCCGATGGATCACGAGCTGCTCGCGGCGGCCGCGGGCGCCGACCCCGAGACCGTGGCGCCGCGGCGCTTCGGGCCGCCGGTGTCGCCGCATCTCGCGGCGGAGCTCGCGGGCGCGCCGATCGAGCCCGCAGAGCTCGTCGCGGCCGCGCGCGCGGCCGGTGCCGGGGGCCGCATCCTGGTGACCGAGGGCGTCGGCGGCCTGCTCGTGCCGCTGACCCCGGGCTACACCGTGCGCGACCTGGCCGTCGACCTCGGGCTCGCGGTCGTGATCGCCGCGCGCCCGGGCCTGGGCACGATCAGCCACTCGCTGCTCACCGTCGAAGCGGCGCGCACGGCCGGCCTGGATGTCCGCGCGGTGGTGCTCACGCCGTGGCCGGAGCAGCCCTCGGCGATGGAGGCCTCCAACCGCACGACGATCGCCGCGCTGGGACGCGTCGAGGTCGCGACGCTCCCGCGCGTCGGCACGGAGCCCGGGGAGCTCGCCCGCGCCGGCGCCGCGCTCCCCTACGCCGGCTGGCTGACGGGCGGCCGAGCCGGGGCCTGAGCCGCGACGGTGACCTGCGCGCCACGCGCGGGCGCGTGCGTGATCGCGCGCCGGCGGGTGCGCTCGGACGCGGGGTCGGCCGGGCGCAGCGTCGCGCCGCGAACGACCGCGGCGAGCACGGTCTTCATCTCGAAGAGCGCGAAGCTCGCCCCCAGGCAGCGCCGCACGCCGCCGCCGAAGGGGATCCAGGTGTAGGTGCCGGCCGGGCGCTCGAGGAAGCGCTCGGGGCGGAAGGCGCGGGCGTCGGGGTAGATGTCCTCGCGGCGGTGCATGAGGTAGATGCAGGGCACGACGTTCACGCCTGCGGGCAGCCGGTGGCCGGCGATCTCCATCGGCGCCATGAGCTTGCGCAGCACGATCGCGAGGACCGGCCGCAGGCGCAGGGTCTCCTTGACCACGGCGTCGAGGTACTCCTCGTCGCCGGCGAGGACCTCCTCGCGCAGCCGCTCGAGCGCGGCCGGGTGGCGCACGAGGCGCTCCAGGGCCCATGCGAGCCCGGTCGCGGTCGTCTCGTGGCCGGCGACGAGCAGCGTCATGAGCTCGTCGCGCAGCTCGATGTCGCTCATGGGGCTGCCGTCCTCGTGGCGGGCCTGAACGAGCAGCGACAGGATGTCGTCGCGCTCGTCGAGGTCCGCGGCCGCGCGCCGGCGGTGGATCTCGTCAGCCAGCAGCGCGTCGACGGGGTCGAGCGCGGCGCGCAGGCGCGGGTGGCGCTCCATGCGCTCGTAGCCTCGAAGGACCAGGCCCGCGACCGTCTTGGGATCGGTCGTGACCTCCATGGCGGTCCGCAGCGCGGCCCGCAGGCGGTGCAGGCGCTCACCCTCGTCGACCCCGAAGATCGCGCGCAGGATGACCTCCAGCGTGAGCGCCTGCATGCGCGGGGCAAGCTCGACGTCCCCGCCGCGCGGCCAGCTCGCGACCTCGCGCTCGCCGATCGCGGTCATGAGGTCGCCGTAGCGCTGCATGCGCTCGCCGTGGAACGCGGGCAGCATGAGCTTGCGCTGGGTCAGGTGGCGGTCGTCGTCGAGCAGCAGCACCGAGTGGTGTCCCAGGATCGGGCGCAGGATGCCGTTGGCCTCCCCTGCGTGCAGCAGCCGGGGGTCGCCGGTGAAGACCTGCTTGACCGCGTCGGGATGCGACACGAAGACCCACGGCGCCTCGCGGGCGATCCGCAGCGTGAACGTGTCGCCGTAGCGCTCGCGGCAGCGCTCGAGGTAGGGGAACGGCCGCGTCATCCAGCCCAGCGTGGTCAGCGGAGTCGGCCAGCGGGGGCCCGGAGGAAGCGCGGAGACGGTGGCCATGGACGCGACGCTACCGCCTACCCTGCGCCCATGGAGCCGATCCGCCTCGACCACGTGGTGATTGCTGTCGCCGACTGGGAGCGCTCCAACGCGTTCTACCGCGACGTCTGCGGCGCCGAGCTCGTCCGCCTCGAGGGGCCCCCGCCCACCCGCTGGCGCTATCGCTTCGGCGAGCTGATGCTCAGCGTCCACGGGCCCGGGATGGAGCCCGAACCGGTCGCCCGGATTCCCGCAGCGCCGGGGATGGGCGACCTGTGCCTCGTCTGGCCCGGCCCGATCGAGGAGGCCCTGGACCACTTGGGCCGCCAGGGCGTCGAGGTCGAGGACGGCCCGGTCCCGCGCAACGGCGCCGCGGGTCCCGGCGTGAGCGTCTACTTCCGCGACCCGGATGGATCGCTGCTCGAGTTCATCTCCTATGCGCGCGGCGAGCGCCGCTGACGGCCACTCAGCGCCGGCCGTGCGCGGCGACCTTCAGGATCGACTCGTCGATGAGCCACTCGACCGGCGCGACGTCGTCGGTGTAGACGCTTCCGCCTCGCAGGGGCGCCGCGAGCCGGCCCGCCGTCGCCGCGGCCACGGGGCGCAGCGGCGCCGGAAGCGAGGTCGCGGCGCCGCGCAGCCGTTGTGCGGAGACCGGCCCGTCGGTGCCCACGAGCATGACGTTCGTCGGCTCGCTGGGGTCGCGCAGGACGGTCCGCAGCTCGCGTCCCATCGTGGCGCTGAGGACCTTCTCCAGACGGTCCGAGCCCTCGGGATGCCCGACGTTCACGACCACCATTCCGTCCGGGGTCAGGTGCCGTCGCACGAGCGCGAAGAACTCGCGGGTCGCCAGGTAGAACGGGATGTACGGCTGGCGGTAGGCGTCGACGACGATGAGATCCCACCGCCGGGTGGCCCGGCGCAGGAAGGGGCGGGCGTCGGCCGTGTGCAGGTGCAGGTTCGGGCCGCGCAGGTCGAACAGCCGCCGCCCCACGTCGGTCAGCGCCGGGTCGATCTCGACGCCGTCGATCCGCGCTTGGGGGAAGAAGTGCCCGTAGGCCCGTGCAGTGGTGCCCGCGGCGTTCCCGAGGATCGCCACCGAGCGCGGCGGCCGGCGCTGCGCGGCGAACGGCAGGACGAGCATCTCGTCCCAGTAGTCGCCGGTCAGCCAATGCCCCGCCTGGTACATCGAGTGCACCGCCTGCCCCTCGTTGAGCTCGAGCCTCCGCACGCCGTCGAGGGTCTGCACGACCCGCGCGTACTGGTACTCGGTCTCCCGCTCCCACACGACCCGCTCGCCCGCCGTCGCCTTCACGGCGCCCGCCGGGAGGACCAGCAGCACCACCACCACGAGCGGCGCGAGCGCGAAGCGCCGGCTCAGCGCCGGCACGGCCACCAGCGCCAGCGCCAGCGCGAACGCCAGGAACGTGCGCCGCGTCCCGACGAGCGGGATGAGCAGCAGCGCGCTGAGGAACACGCCGACGAGGCTGCCGAGCGTCGAGATCGCGTACAGCCGCCCGGCGACCCGGCCCGCCTCCTCGACGGCGTGGACGCTGAGGCGCACCGCGTAGGGCGCGACGCAGCCCAGCACGAGGACCGGCACGGCGATGAGCACCAGGACGGCCAGCAGCGAGCCCGCGAACGCGCCGGCCTGCACCGAGTCGAGCGCACTGACCGACACGCGCAGGAACGGGCCCGCCGCGAACGGCACGATCGCCATGAGGCCGGCCGCCAGCAGCACGAGGCGGCTGAGGCCGCGCATCGTCGGGTCGCGGTCGGCGAGGCGGCCGCCCACCCAGTACCCCGCCGACAGCGCGACGAGCACCGTCGCGATCGTGTTGGCCCACACGATCGTCGAGGCGCCGAACCAGGGCGCGAGGAGCCTCGCGGCAGCGATCTCCGCCCCGAGCGAGGCAGCGCCGACCACGGCGGCGAGGACCTCGATGCGGCGTCGCGGCATGGACCCGTGAGGGTACGAGCTTCCGACCGCGGCGGGCTCTAGCGTCCATCGGTGATGACCGCTCAAGAGCTCGCCGACCTCGACCGCGAGGTGCTGTGGCACCCGTTCACCCAGCAGCAGGGCTGGGCGCAGGAGACCCCCGTCCTGATCGAGCGCGCCGAGAACGCGACGGTCTACGACACGCAGGGCAACGCCTACATCGACGGCACCGCCTCGCTGTGGTGCAACGTCCACGGCCATCGCCACCCGGCGATCGACATCGCCATCAAGGACCAGCTCGACCGCGTCGCGCACTCGACGATGCTCGGGCTCTCCCACCCGCCGGCGGTCAAGC
>JAOPZW010000212.1 GCA_025963905.1 Solirubrobacterales bacterium
AGCAGCTCACGCTGCTCGCCCGTGCCCGGGCCCGCCACCACGACGGCGGCGACCGCGAGCCCGGCCGCGCGGGCCGCCTCGATCGTGAGCAGCGCGTGGTTGGCGAGGTCGGGACCGGCGGGAGCGACCACGACGACCGTCGCCCCACGCGTCCGGGCGCCGTCGCGGACGAGCGCGCCGCCGTCGCGCTCGGGCGCCAGCAGGCCCGGCGCAGCGCGGATCGTCAGCCCTTCCGGCGCGACCCGCTCGAGCGCGCGCACCAGGTCGCGGGCGTCGAGACCGGCGGTCGTCGCGACGAGGAGCAGCTCGGGCACGAGCGCAGGATACGAGGCGCCCGGGAGGGCGCGGCACCGTCAGTCTGCAGCGGCGGCGGCGGTCCGGGCCCCGTTGCCGACGTCCTCGCCCTCGCCGGCCTCGAGTCGGGCGAGCTGCGCCTGGGCCTCGCCGTGCAGGAGCCAGCCCCCCCGCACCCGCTCGACCATCCCGAGGCGCGAAAGACGGCCGAGCGCGGTGGTGACGGACGGGCGACGCGCCCCGACCAGGCGCGCGAGCGTCTCGTGCGTCACCGCCACGGGGAGCCGCACCCCGTCGGGGGAGACCTTCCCCCAGCGCTCGGCGAGCTTCCACAGGATGATGAGGAGCCGCTCGTCCACGCGCGTCACGCGGCTGATGGCGAGCTGAACGGCGAGCCGGCGCGAGCGCTTCATCGCGCGGCCCACGATCGCATCGAGCAGCTCCGGCCAGCGGCCGGCCACCGAGACGAAGCGATGATCGAGCACCGCGAAGCTCGCGGCCTCGCAGACGTGCCACTCGGCCTGCACCGGCAGCGCCTCGAAGCCCTCGTCGTGGTCGTACGGGCGCAGCACGTCGCCGGGCCCCAGGAGCTCGGCGGTCTCGCGGCCGACCAGCGCCAGCTCGCGCAGGACCAGGCCGTCGAGGATGAGGAGCCCGACGCCCGCCTGGCCCCACTCGGCCTCGTCGGAGGGCTCCCACAGCCCTCGCTCGGCGCGCTCGACGCGCGCCAGGACGTGCCTGCGCGCCAGCGCCAGGGCGTCGGGAGCCAGATGCTCTCCCAGCTCGGGGTCGACCTCGAGGATCGAGACGATGTCGCGTCGTTCGGTCAGCACGGTTCCCCGGTGCTGCCCGCCGTCAACGCCATGTAATCGGCGCGAACTCCGCGGGCGGGCGAAAAACGGCTTGTTCGTACGCGAACCGCCGCCTCGTGCGCGCTGACACGAAGCTCCGCGTCCTGCTTCTGACGGGGCCGCCGGCGAAGCGTTTTCCACTTCTCCGGGGCGGAGAGCAAGCGGTTCGAACCGTTGGTGTCCGACAGCGAAGGTGCCGCCCGTGCGCGTGCTGGGAGTCAACGCCGTGTTTCACGATCCCGCGGCCGCCCTGGTGGTGGACGGCCGGATAGTGGCCGCCGCCGAGGAGGAGCGATTCTCGCGGCGCAAGCACGGCAAGTCCCCGGTGCCGTTCTCGACCTGGGAGCTCCCCGAGCAGGCGCTGCGCTGGTGCCTGCAGGAGGGCGATCTGGAGCCGGGCGACATCGACGCGGTCGCCTATTCCTACGACCCGTCCCTGGCGCCGGCGGCAGGCGACGAGCTCAGCGCCGCCGGATGGGAAGGGCTGCGCACGCTCTACGCGGCCAGGGCGCCCCGCTTCCTCGCCACGGCGCTGCCGGGCCTGGATCCCGGGCGGGTGCGCTTCGTCCCCCATCACGTCGCCCACGCGGCCTCGGCCTCGCGGGCGGCGGGCTGGGAATCCTGCGCGGTGCTCGTGGTCGACGGCCGCGGCGAGCGCGCGTCGCACCTCGGCGCGCACCTGCGCCCCGGCGGCCACCTCCAGCCACTCGCCGCGCAGCGTCTGCCGGACTCGCTGGGGCTGCGCTACGAGGAGCTCACCGAGCACCTCGGCTTCCGCCGCTCGTCCGACGAGTACAAGGTCATGGCGATGGCGTCCTACGGGACGCCCACGGCGCTCGGGCACCTGCGCGACGTCTGGTACGCGACGCCCGACGGCGGCTTCCGGGCGCCCGCCGTCGACTGGTCGCGATTCGCCCCCGTCCTGCCGCCCGAAGGCGAGTGGCTGCCCGGGCACGCCGATCTGGCCGCCAGCGTCCAGCGCCGGGTCGAGGAACTGCTGCTCGACATGGCCGGATGGCTGCACCAGCGCACCGGCGAGGGGCGCCTGGCGATGGCCGGCGGCGTGGCGCTCAACTGCGTGGCCAACTCGCGCGTGTGGCGTGAGGGGCCGTTCGACGAGGTCTGGGTGCAGCCCGCCGCGGGCGACTCGGGGACCGCGCTGGGCGCGGCGCTCGAAGTGGCTTCGCAGCTCGGCGACCGCCCTGCGCCGATGCACAGCGCCGCCCTCGGCCGCCACTGGAGCGACGCGGAGCTCGCGGCCCGGCTCGACGCGGCCGCCCTCCCCTACGAACGCCCCGACGACGTGGCCGAGGCGGTCGCCGAGACGCTGGCTGCGAACGGCATCGTCGCCTGGGTGCAGGGCCGCAGCGAGTTCGGCCCGCGCGCGCTGGGGCACCGGAGCCTGCTCGCCGACCCGCGCGACCCGGCCAACACCGAGCGCCTGAACGACGTCAAGGGGCGCGAGCAGTTCCGCCCCGTGGCGCCGATGGTCCGCGCCGCGCGCGCCGCCGAGCTCTTCGACGGGCCCCTTCCCAGCCCGTTCATGCTCTTCACCCACGAGGTGCGGGCCGAGTGGCGCGAGCGCATCCCGGCGGTGGTGCACGTCGACGGGACGGCCCGCATCCAGACCGTCGACGCCCGCGAGGAGCCGCTCGTGGCGCGGATGCTCGCGGCCTTCGAGCGGCGCACGGGCGTGCCGGTCGTGGTCAACACGAGCCTGAACACCGCCGGGCGCCCGATGGTCGACGAGCCGCGCGACGCGCTCGAGTGCTTCGGCTCGGCCCCGATCGACCTGCTCGCGATCGGCCCCTACGTCGTTCGCCGCCCTGTCCCGACGCGTCCCCGCGAGCGGCAGCCGGCCGGGCGCAAGCCCGAGGTCGTGCTATGAGCGCCAACGACTACGACTACGACGTCGTCGTCCCGACGGCGGGCCGCGACTCGCTGGGCGCCCTGCTGGCCGGCCTGGCCGCGCTGGACGGCGCGCCGCCGGGGCGCGTGGTGATCGCCGACGATCGCCGCGGAGACGGGCGGCCCGTGGCCGCGGCGGTGCCGCCCGCGCTGCTGAGGCGCACCGTGATCTTGCGCGGCGGCGGCCGCGGCCCGGCAGCGGCGCGCAACGCCGGCTGGCGGGCGACGAACGCCCCATGGGTCGCCTTCCTCGACGACGACGTCCTCGTCCCCCCGGGGTGGGGACGCGCCCTGGCGGCGGACCTCGAGGGCCTCGCCCCCGACGTGGCCGGGAGCCAGGGCCGGGTACGGGTGCCGCTGCCCGCCGGGCGCCGCCCGACCGACTGGGAGCGCAACGTCGCCGGCCTCGAGGCGGCGCGCTGGATCACCGCCGATATGGCGCTGCGCCGCAGCGCTCTGGCGAGCGTGGAGGGCTTCGACGAGCGGTTCCCGCGGCCCTATCGCGAGGACGCCGACCTCGGCCTGCGCCTGGCCCGGCGGCGCCGCCGGATCGTGCCGGGGACGCGCACCGTCGTCCATCCCGTTGCGCGCGCGGACGCCTGGGTGAGCGTGCGCAAGCAGGGCGGCAACCGCGACGACGCGCTCATGCGCCGCCTCCACGGGCCGGGCTGGCGTGAGGCCGCCGGCGCCCCGCGCGGGCGCCTGGGCCGCCACGCCGCGACC
>JAOPZW010000443.1 GCA_025963905.1 Solirubrobacterales bacterium
GGATGCGCCGGCGGGTCTCGTGACCCTGCGTGGCGGAGTCGAAGTAGCGCACGATCCGCTCGAGCGGCACGTCCATGCCGAACAGCTCGTCCGCGAAGAAGTTGTAGGAGACCTCTTCGGGCTGCGCCCCGGGCTGGGAGCCCTGACGCGTGACCATGTCGAAGACCCGGGCGTGCGCCGACGCCGAGACGGTCGGGTTGGCCTTGACGAGGTCAAGGTAATCGTTGAGGTGCAGGATGCGCTCCTGCTGCGCTGCTCCCTGCTTGGCCGCCTGCTCCAGTGCCTGCCGAAGGTCCATGCCGATGCCCTTCTTTTTAGCCTTCCGCGCCCCGTCCGTCGCGACGCGCCTCTGGGTCAAGGGTTGCGCGCCGACCGGCGGAGCAGCGCCGTTTCCAGCCCCGAAAACGGAATCTTGTCCGTGGGTCCAAACGGTAGCGCCTGTGGTTGGCCCGATCGTCGATTGCGGTCCGAATTGGCGGGTGCCCGAGGCCGCTCGGTGCAGCCGATGACATAGCCGATGGCGTCGAGCGCATGGCTACGTCCCGACGTACAGGCGCGCGCGCCGGTTCTCCTCGCTCTGCGGGTGCAGGTCGGCGAGGGCCTTCATCTCCCGGCGCAGCGACGGCGCGAGGCGGCTCGCGAACGGCGTGTCGAGCTCGACGAGATTCCCGGCGGGATCGCGCACGTACGTCTGGGCGCAGTCGCCCGGCAGCTCGACGAGGTGATGGCCGAACGCGGTGTCGTCGAACGCGTCCCGCGCGGCCGCCCGCCGGTAGACCGGCTCGAGCTCGACGACGGTCAGCGCGAAGTGGTGGCGGCTGCGCGGCTCGGCATCGGCCTCGAACAGGTGCACCTGCGCTTCGCCGAGGCCCAGCCACTGCACGGGCATGCCGAAGTTCGGGGTCGGAAGGGCGATCGCGTCGAAGAGCTCGCTGTAGAACTCCACCGACGCGCCCAGGTCGGTCGCGTTGACGCTGACATGGTTGATCCGCATCCCAGAAGGGCCACTAGTTGACGCTGTTCGCCCGCTCGCGAATCAGGGCGCGCAGCGTCCGCTCCTCCGGGCTCTCGTTCAGGTCGGGCTCGCGGACGACGCCGACGACCAATCCGAGGAAGAACTGACGAAACTGAACCATGAATCGCATTGCTCGAGTGCCTTGTCCCTCGGCTAGTTGCCGAGCGTCTGGTAGCTGATGTGCCGGCAGCCGTGCAGCTGGTAGCCCGGCCGGGACCGGCGCGACAGGTACACGATCGTGCCCGGCGAGTGGCAGGTGATCGACCCGTAGCCGAAGTGGGCGTGGACGACGTCGTTGCCGCCGCCCGTGTCGATCGTGTTGCGGCCGTGGCTGGCGTAGATGAAGTCGCGGCCGGCGCCGCCCTGGAGCACGTCGTTCTGGGTGGTCGGCTGCCCCGAGGGCTTGTAGTCGCCCCAGAGCACGTCCCCGGCATTTCCGGCGGTGATGACGTCGTCGCCGTGCCCTCCCAGCAGCTCGTTGTGCAGGTTGGTCCGCACCGCGGTGATCGGGCCGCTCTGGTCGAGCTTGTGCATGATCAGATCCCCGTTGATCTCCGGCCAGCCGGCGTGGCTCGTGTTGCCCGACGCGGCGGGCCCGGCGCACAGCGCGGCGACGAGAGACAGGGACAGAAGGGCACGACGCATGGAGAACCACCACCAAGCGGGAGGGCGGGAACGAGTGCGGCCTGGGACGGACCGTACGGCCGGCGCTCCGGCCCCCTCGCGCACGCGCCATGGCCTGCGGCGCGGCGCGAGATGGGGCCGGGGAATTCCCACCGTAGTGGCGCTCGGCGGGCGTCCGTCCTGGCCATCGGTCGGGTAGATGCCCGTCCGGCCGGCACGTCCGTGGTCCTGGGCGTCGTCAGCCGCCACAAGCCACGGATCGCTGCGCTCAACCAGCTGGACCACCGGGCTTGCCGTGCGGCCGGGACGGTGAGCGGGCGCTCCGGGGCCCGCCGGAACGAGGTCTCGAGCGTCCGACCGGATCGGCCGGCGTAGCGCCGCGACTGGAGGGCCGCGCGCATCTCGCGGGCGGCCTTCGGATAGCGGTACAGGCGAAACGGGCTCGTCGGGTGGTTGCCCTGGTTGTAGGCGAGCATGCGCACCCGGGGATGCGCGGCGACCCAGGCGAAGAACCGCTGCATGAAGCTCGGGTCGTCGTGGCCCCACATCGCCCATTCGCCGAAGACGAACGGCTTGGCGGCGTACCGCGGGATGGCATAGAACCGATCCAGACCGGGGAAGTTCGGGAAGCTCGAGTAGAAGTCGGTACCGACCCAATCGACATACGCGCCACCCGGCCAGTAACTGTCGGGACCGTTGGCCGCGATGTCCGGCGACCCAGCCGTCATCGGCGTCCACTGCACGGCGACCTGGGGAGGCGGCAGCCATCTCACCGCGGCAGGCCGCAGCCGGGCGGCCCCGTTGCCGCTCGACAGCTCGGCGAAGCCGGCGTGCCTACGCATGGGCAGGTGGCCCAGGCGCGGCATCCCGAGCGCCCGGAGCCGGGCGTCGACCGTCGCGACGCGTCCGCCCTTGACGACGAGATAGACGCGCCGCCAGGCCCGGCGAAACCACCAGCGCGCGTGCGCCGAGTCGCGGGCGCTGCCATCGTGGTTGAAGGCGCTGTAGGGATTGGCGGCGTTGTTCATCTCGCCGAACAACCGGAGGTACACCGGGCGCCGGTAGGCCGCGAAATCGCGGCGCAGCGCCAACAGGTAGCGGTCACCGCGGCCCAGCGCGATATCGCGTGGGGCGATCCGCTCGCGTGTGCCGGGCCCGTTGTACGTCGACAGGTGCACCATGAGGCCGGCACCCGCTTCCCGCGCACGGCGGTAGGCGTAGCGGAACGGGTCGCCCCACGCGACGAAGAACTGGAACACCGCCGGCGGCTTGCCGGAGGCGCGGGCGTAGCCGCCGGCGGTGCGCCCGCCGGTCACGCCCACGAAGACCTTTCCGTGGGCCGCCGTGTAAGGCCGGGCCGGGGCAGGCGCGGCGATCGTCGCCGTGGCGAGGACGGCGGCGGCGAGCAGCGCGCCGCCGATCTCGGCACGGGCATGCGCCCGCGCCGCGGATGACAAGCTCTTGGACAAGGGCTCCGCCCCCGAGTCGATGAGGAGTGCCGGTCCGCGCCGGGCGAACGGGCCCGGGCGGGAGGGACATGGTCCTGGCGACGCCCCCGCCTGTCGTCCTCCCACGAGCGACACTTCGCGCTACAGCGCGCGGCGCATGTCCGCGGAGTCCTCCCGCGTGCGGCGTAGGGCCGGTCGCGGTGCGACGGCCTCCAGCGCACGGGGCCGCACGCGGAGCACCGTCACGTCGTCGTGCACCTTCTCCGCCGCCCGGCCCAGATCCCTGCACTGAGCCTCCCACCGGCGCAGCTCGCCGAGCCACGCGGGGATCTCGTCCAGAACCGGCTCGGACAGCCGCGCCCCGTCGCTCGCCAGGACCAGCTCCCGCACGCCGTCCGCTGAGAAGCGCTGCAGGAGCGGCGCCCCGAACCGGCCCACCGCCGTCGACGTCCACGCCTCCGGCCGGCCCAGGAACCGCTCCTCGGCGTCGTGGCGAACGTCACGGCTGACGCCGGGGTGGCGACGCTGCCAGTCGGTCCATTCGGCCTCCACGTCGGCGGTCAGCGCCGTGCCGGAGCCGAACGAGACCCAGCCCTGCTCGGTGCGGGCCCACGCCTCGCAGTCGCCGGCGCGCACCACTTCGACATGACCGTCCGGTGAGAGGTCCGCCACCGTCACGCAGGCCTGCGTCTGATCTCGGGACCGCGCCAGCGCCGGGTCGTGCAGGTGCCGGTTCGCCGCGAGCACGCATTCATCCGGCGCGCCGCCGGTCCGCTGTAGGGCGAGGCGCACGACAGCGGCCGCGTACATCGCGCCGTCGACCCCGGCCACCGGGCGGCAGCGCAGGCTCGGCGTCACCCCGTCCACCACTGCCACCCGCAGCCCGACCGTCGCGTCGGGCCACACGAGCTTGGCGTCCTGCGAGCCGCCGTTCCCGGATGCCTGCTCCCAGGACTCGACCCGCCATCCGGCGCACGCCGTGACCGCGCGATGCATCGGTGCAACGTAGGTGCGGGACCCGGTTTCGCCGCTGACTGCGCGAACGGTCCCCACTGAACCTCGGGCCACGTGACGGCGCTGACCGGCCTGTCCCTCCGGGCGCGGATCCTGCCCCGCCGCTCAGTCCCACGCAGCGACCGGGTCGTCGAGACTCCGCACCGGCCGCCGAGGGCCTGGGAGACCACGAATGAGCGAAGAACGCCCTTCCCCCACCGCCCCCACCGGCGCAGGCCCTGCCGGCGATCGCGGCACGTTCGATGACGGTCAACCGACCGACGACTGGTCCACGTGCGTCGACGCTTGGGCGAGCACCGCTCAGTCGGGCCCGACGTCGATAACCACGAGAAGGGAGCCCGGATGACCCTGGACGAGATGCGGCCGGAGAACGAGCCCACCGGCCCGCGCCCCACGGCCACAGACCGGGCCGTGGCGGCCGTCGAGCGCATGATCGACGCGACCAGCAGGGTCGGCAACGCCTGCGCCGATGCCTATCAGGAAGCCGTGATCAACCTGGCGGACTTCCGTGGGCAGCTCGGCGAGCGGGTCCCTGCCGACCGGCTGATGCTCGTTCCTCCCCCGGGGGGCGCCGGCGCCGATCCGCTCGCCAAGCCGCTGCGCGACGCCACCAGAACCGTCGCTCGCGTCAACGAGCAGCTGTTCACGGCGAGCAGGCAGCTCCGCCTCGCGTACATGGACGCCTACGAGCAGGCCGTGCTCTGCCGCGTCGACGCGCGCAACGAGGTGCCGGCCTCGAGCAACGGCGACTCGGGCCCGCCGGCGGGCCCGATGCGTCACGGCATCGGCTGCGAGATCACCAGGGCGTACGTGGACGCCGCCCGGCGAATGCTGTCGTGAGGAGGGACCGGCGGCGCTACCCGGGCACCGGGCGGCCGGCCACGGCGGGGAGCTCGCCGACCCGGGCGACGTCGACACCGGGGTACCGGTCCGCAAGGCGCGCGACCCGGCCGCCGGGCATGGTCGGCACCAGAGTCTCGACACCGGACGCGATCAACACCGCGATCGCGTCGTGCCAGTGGACGGTCCTCGCGACGCCCAGCGCGAGGTCGGCGCGCACGGCGGTCGAGGTGCTCAGCAGGTCGCCGCTCACGTTGCCCACGCTCGGGACCGTCGGCCGGCGGTCGGGTACGCGGAGCAATGCGTCCGTGAGGGCGGCGGCGACCGGCCTCAGCGCCGGACCGTGACACGGGGCGGCGCCGGCGAGCGGCTCGACGCGGTGTGCGCCGGCCGCCGGCGCTCGCTCGGCGAGCAGCTCGAGCGCGTCGCCACTGCCGGCCAGCACGGACTCCTCGGGGCTGTCGACCCGGGCGAGCCAGAGCGGCGCGGCCACCGAGCCGACGGCGCCGGCGAGGTCGCCGGCGTGCTCGGGCGAGAGCCCGTAGACGACGGCCATCCCGTCCGGGGCGGGAAACAGCCGGGCCATCATGCGCGCCCGCAGATGCACCATGCGGATGGCCTCGTCGAGCCGCAGCACGCCGGCCACGACGGCCGCGGAGAAGACTCCGACGCCGCAACCGGCCACCGCCGACGGCGGCCCGGAAGCGGCGACCGCCGCACGACCCGCCGCCACTCCTCCCACCAGCAGTGCCAGCTGGGCGCCGACGGTGCCCGCCAGGCTCCGCTCGGAGTCCAGTCCGGCCAGGCCATGTGCGATCACGTGCTCGAGAGGACCGGCGGACTCGGTCAGCGTCTCGGCCACATCGGTGCCCTCTCCGAGCGCCGCGAGCATGCCGGGATACTGGGAGCCGACATCCTCGAACAGGAGCGCGGTTCTCCGGCGCGCCCCCATCAGCGCCCCGGGGACACGACGTAGAGGTGGGCAGACCCCGTCCCGTGCCCGCTCGTGGCGGGAGAGGTGGCGAGCGCCGCGCGAGCGGCGGCGAGCCCGTCGGCGGCAAGCCACGACGCGTGGCGGAAGTCGGTCGGGAGGACCCGCTGCTCGTCGGGCGCGGGCAGGACGATCAGCTCCGCGTCGCGCGCATAGCGGAGGAGGTCGGCTCGCAGCTGGTCGTTCGTCCTCATCCCCAGCGCCTGGATGGCCGCGTCGAGGGCGTTTCGCGGAAGACGGCCGGGTACGCCTGACGGACCCTGGGTCGGCAGGACGTAGATGCGCTCGGCTCCCAGCGCGACCGCGTGCGAGATCGGGGCGTTGTTCACCACGGCTGCGTCGACCAGCAGCCGGTCCCCGATGCGGACCGGCGGCAGTATTCCCGGGATGGCGGTCGCCGCGAGAATCACGTCGACGGCCCGGCCGGCCGACAGCCGCACCTCGCAGCCGCTCGCCAGGTCGAAGGTGACGACGTGCAACGGGATCGGCGATTCGGCGAGGTCGTCGAACTCGAGGTGCCGCCGCACGATCTCGTGCAGCCCCTGATCGCCGAGCACGTGGTCGCGCCTTCCCCACAGGCCACCGACCAGCATCCGCAGGTCGATGGGAAAGATGTCGTGGCGCTGCATCGCGCGCCAGACTCGCCCGAGAGCGTCGGCGGTGGCGACCTCCTGCGGCCGGGACGCGACGAACGCGGCGTTGAGGGCCCCCACCGACGTGCCGACGAGCATGTCCGGGACGACCTCGCGCTCGTAAAGCGCCCGCAGCATGCCGACGTGCAGCGCGCCGAGGCTGGCTCCGCCCGTCAGGACGAACGCCGTCGACGGGCGACCTGGGCGCGACGTCGCCGTCCTCCGTAGTCGACCGGGCCGCGCTGATCTGCTCGCCGACCGTGATGGACGCGCGGCCGACGTCGCGCCCAACCTCGCGAGCCTCATCACGCGGCCAGAGCGGCGAACCACTTCGACGCCTGCTCCTCGCGATCGAGCGCAGCGCGGTACACCGCAAACGCGATGGGCGCGTCCTCGCTGCCCGCCGCCGACCATCCCTCGTACGCGTCCTGGACGCTGATGCACTCGGCGACCCAGTCGGCGTAGGCGTCCGTCATGTCGTTGATCTGATGCGTGATTGCTCTGCGGCGAGGCATACCGATCTCCTCCATGGTCCAGGGTGTCCGCGTCTGGCGGCCAGCTTCGGCGCAGCCTGCCGCTAGACCGTGGGTCCTCGCATCCGCAAGCTCCCGAGCCTGCCCCCCTAGTCGCCGGCGGCAGCGCCGGGTGTCCGGGGGTCTGGCGAAGCCCCGGCACCGGAACAGGTCACGGTCAGCAGCCGCCGGACCAGCATGCAGCGTCCGTCGACGGCTTCCCCAAGGGCCGTCGGAGAGCTGGGGCGGCTCTGCAGCACTCAAGACCTGACCTCCGAGCCGGCCCCCCGCGCCCAAGGAGACAGCCACAGATGACACCGCCTACGACCTGGGCCGCCGGCGCCATCCTCACCGGCCTGGTGGCCGCCGCCATCCCCTCGACCGCCACCGCCGGCACTCCGCAGCCTCCGGCGGCGGATGCGCTCGCGCAATCCGCGGATGCCCTCAGCAAGTGCCTGACCGACCACGGCTACCCGCCGCTCCCCGCGGGCGCGGTGCTCAGTCCGGCTCCCGCCGGACCGTCGGGTCCAGCGCCGGTCGTCAACGTGCCCGCGGTCGGGACCATCACCCTGCCCGTGCCCGGCACCGCCATGCCCGCGGCCGGCGTCAGCACTCCCACGACCGGCACGACGCCCCCAACCGCCGGGACCACGACGCTCCCGGCCGGCGTGACTCCCGTCGCGGGCACCGGGTCCGGCGGTGGGGCCCTTCCGGCGGCTGCCGGCGGCAGCCTGCAGTGCGGCCAGTTCGTCATCAACAACTACTTCGTGACCGTGACGACCACGACCACGACCACGAACGTCGATGCGCCGATCACCGCCGCCGCGGGCTCCATCAGCACGACGACCGGCTCCGCCGCGTCGCCGTCGATCTCCAGGCCCTCCGCGACCTCGGCGGTCGGCAGGCCGCTGCGGGCTCGCGGGAGCGCCCGCGCCGGGCACAAGCGCGCCGCGAAGGCCAGGCGCGTCGTCCGGGTCCGGCTGTCCGGCAGGACAGGCTATGCCAAGCGCGTGGTGCGCGTCCGGCTGATCCTGCTGGGCCACGCGGGTCGCCGCTGAGCCGGCGCCGCGGGACAGGCGACACCGGCCCACCGGCCAGGTGATGGCCCCGCGACGCGCGGCAAGCATGGACCGCTGTCGAGGCGTGCCTGCGTGCCGTCGCTGTGACGGCCGAGCCGACATCCGGGCACGAACACCGGCGCTTGGCGCCCGAGCACGAGGAGGCGGAGCTCCATGTCCCTACGTCGTTATGCGGCTGCGGTGGTCATCGCCGGCGGTCTGGCGGCATCACCCGCGTCAGGAGCGGATCCGGCCTGCCCGAACGCCGATCAGGCGCCCGCCAACGCGACGGTCTCGGAGCTCGCGGCCGGGGTTCGCTGCCTGCTCAATCAGGAGCGTGCGGGTGGCCAGCTGTCGCCCGTCGCCGGGAACTCGCGCCTGGCGTCTGCCGCGAACGGTCATGCCACCGACATGGTCGCGCGGCACTACTTCGCGCATACGAGCCTCGGCGGAGCGACGTTCGTCGACCGCATCCGTCGCGCCGGCTATCTCCCGTCAATGGGCCAATGGTCCGCGGGAGAGATCCTCGCGTGGGCCAGCGGCCCACTGGCGACGCCGCGTGGCATCGTGGACGCCTGGATGGCCAGCCCCGAGCATCGGCAGATCCTCATGGACCCGCGCTACGCGGATGTGGGCGTGGGCGTCGCCGTCGGCGCGCCGGAGGCAGGCGCGGATCCGGCGATCACCGTCGACGCGGACTTCGGCCGCATCGCCGGCCGGTCACGGCACAAGCGAGGCTCGTAGGTCTCGCGCCTTCAGGGCCAGTGACAGCACCACGAGGTCCTCGACGTCATAGGGGTCGCGACCGCTGAGCTCTCGGATGCGACGCAGTCGATACACGACGGTGTTGGCATGGACGTTGAGGATCTCGGCGGACCTGGTGAGGTTGAAGTGCGTCTGGACGTAGGCCTTGAGGGTCGCCAGCAGCTGGGTGGCGTGATCACGGTCGTATTCGACCAGCGGCTGGAGCGTCGCTTCCAGCAGCCGCTGCGCGTGGGTGCTCTCCTGCAGGATGTTGTCGATCAGCACGTCATCGAGGCCCACGGCCCGTCCGCGGATGCCGATCCTGCTGGCCGTCGCGGCGGCGTCCCGCGCCTCGGCGTAGGCCAAGGCAAGCGCGCTGAGCCCCCGGTGATACACGCTCATCCCGATGCTGACGTCAACGGTCAGCGCCTTCGCGAGCTCCGCGCAGTCGTGCTGGACCGCCTGCAGCTCGTCGGGGCCGCTCACCGGATAGAGGACCACCAGGTCCCCCTGCCGCATGCCGGCCAGCAGCGATCCCTCCTGTGGCCGCACGCGGCTCCGGGTCGTCTCGACGATACGGTCGAGCGCGGCTCGCGACGGCAGCGGCTCCTCGTGACCGAGCTCGCCGTGCATCTCCGCGCCCCGCACGACCACCACGATGTAGCTCTCGGCGAGCTTGAGGTGCAGGTCCCGGGCCTGGCGCTGGATGCTCTCGCACTCCCCGTGACCTGAGATGAGCGCGTCGAGCAGATCGCGGCGGAGCAACCCGCGATCGGTGATCTCGTCGAGGTAGGCGTCCATCGCCACCCTCGAGAGGAGGTCGACCTGCCGCATCAGCCTCGAGGCGATCTCGATCGCCGCTTCGCGCTCGCGCGGGCGGTCGATGCGGGCGTGCGCGACGACCGCGTCCCAGAGGACCTCTCCCCAGACGCGCGCGGCGCGGAGGAAGTACTCCAGCGAGACGCGCTGATTGACGCGGCGGGCCGCCGTCTCGCGGATCCTTGCCGCCCAGGCGTCGCTGAGCGGTTCGGCGCCACGCAGGCTCGCAACGAACGCGTCGATGCTCTCGAGCGTCATCCCGTACTGCTGCTGCGGGAGCGTTTCATCGGGCGTGAACTCGGGGTCTGCGGCCACGGCGCGGAAGCGCTGGACCAGCTCGCGCGCAAGCGGTTCCCGGTGCGCCGCAATCCGGTCTGCGATCGTGCGCACCGCCTCTTCGTGGAGGTGATGCACCGCGCCGCGCGCCCGCCGCCCGCCGCTCACCAGGGTGCTCGCTGTGCCGCGCGCCGTCCGTAGGAGC
>JAOPZW010000344.1 GCA_025963905.1 Solirubrobacterales bacterium
CGTTCGTGCGCACGCTCGTCGTCAACCTCGGCGTGTGGCTGCACTTCGCGCCCGGCGGCATCAGCCCGGCGGTGTGGGCGCTGACGGCGTTCACGCTGCCCTACAGCCTGGCGATCGCGATCCTCAAAGACGTTCCGGACGTGCGGGGCGACCGGCGCTTCGACATCGCCACCTTCTCCGTGCGCCTCGGGGCGCGCCCGGTGTTCGCGACCGGCCTGGCGCTCCTCACGCTGGCCGAGGTCGGGATGGCGATCGGCGGCGGCGTGCTGCTGAACGACGTCGCCACCCCCGTCCTCGTGGGGACGCACCTCGCCGCCGCGGCGCTGCTGTGGTGGTGGGCGGCGCAGGTCGACCTCGCCGACGAGGCGTCCGTGGCGCGGTTCTACCAGCGCGTCTGGAAGCTCTTCTTCTGCGAGTACGCCATGCTCCCCGCCGCGTACCTCCTGGGCTGATGCGCTCGATCCAGCACAAGGCCGAGGCCCTCTGGTTCTACCGGGTCGTGTCACTCGGATACGACCGCTTCATCAACCCCCTGTTCTGGACCGCGCCGATGCGCGATCGCGCGCTTGAGCCGGCCCGCCTGGATCGCCCTGGCCTCGACGTCGTCGACGTCGGCGCCGGGACGGGATTCACCACGGAGGGCATCGTCGCGAGCGCCGGCGCCAGCCGGGTGACGATGATCGACCAGAGCCCCCACCAGCTCGCGCGCGCCCGTGCCAAGCCGGCGCTCGCCGGCGTCGAGAAGCGCCTCGGCGACGCGGAGGCCCTGCCGCTGCCCACCGACAGCGTCGACCGCTACGTGTCGGCCGGCAGCATCGAGTACTGGCCCGACCCCCAGGGGGCGATCGCGGAGGCCTACCGGGTCCTGCGGCCGGGCGGCATCGCGCTCGTCATCGGCCCCCTGCGCCGCACGCATCCTGTCGCGCGGTTCCTGTCCGACGCCTGGATGCTGTTCCCCTCCGAGGACGAGTACGTCGCGTGGTTCGAGCGCGCCGGGTTCACCGATCTGCGGCGCGTGCACGTGGCGCCGGACTGGTGGCGCGGTGGATGGGACCCCTACGCCGTCGCGGTGGCGGGCGTGAAGCCCGCGCCCGGCCCGTCGCCCCTCGCTCTCGGCCTGGCGCCTGCGGAGGACGTCGGCGAGCGGATGACACCCCGGCGGCTCGTGCGCTTCGCCCTGGGCTCGCTGGCGGGCGCGGCGTTCATTCCCGTCGCCCTGTGGTTCACCGTCCGCGACCGGGTCGCCGGGCGAAGCGGGCGGGGCGGGCGGGGCGGGTAGGGTTCGGCGCCATGCGCGCCCTCCTGCTGCGGGAGACCGGTGGCCCCGACGCGCTCGCGCTCGAGGAGGTCCCCGACCTCGACCCCGATCCCTCGATGGTCCTCATCGAGGTCCACGCCGCCGGCGTCGGCTTCGTCGACCTGCTCGTGTCCCGCGGCGACTACCAGATCCGGCCCGAGCTGCCGTTCGTGCCCGGCATCGAGGTCGCCGGCGTCGTCGTCAGCGCGCCGGAGGGCAGCGGCCTCATCCCCGGCGGGCGCGTGGCGGCGACGACGGCGTTCGGCGCGTTCGCCGAGCTCGCCGCGGCGCCGGACTTCCTGACCTTCCCGCTGCCCGACGACATGGGCTTCGACGTCGGCGCCGGGATGCTCGTCAACTACCAGACCGCCCACCTCGGGCTCTGGCGCCGCGGCCGCCTCGCCGAGGGCGAGACGGTCCTGGTGCACGGCGCCGGCGGCGGGGTCGGGACGGCCGCCATCCAGGTGGCCCAGGCGCTGGGCGCCGGCAAGGTCATCGCGGTCGCGGCCGGCCAGGCCAAGCGCGACGTGGCGCTCACCGCCGGCGCCGACGAGGCGTTCGACGCGAGCGACGACTGGGTCCACGCGGTGCGCGAGGCGACGGACGGGCGCGGCGCCGACGTGGTCGTCGATCCCGTCGGCGGCGAGCGCTTCGACGCCAGCCTCAAGTGCATGGCTCCCGAGGGCCGCCTGCTCGTCGTCGGCTTCGCCGGCGGCCGGATCCCCCAGCTGCCGGTCAACCGCCTGCTCCTGCGCCACCTCGACGTGGTCGGCGTGAACTACGGCGGGATGCTCCCGTTCGACCAGCAGTTCGCGGCCGCCGCCTGGCGCGACCTGGCCGGCTGGTTCGAGCGCGGGCGCATCGCGCCGGTGATCGGCTCGCGCTACCCGCTGGCCGAGGGCAGCCGGGCGCTGCACGACTTCGCCGAGCGACGCGTCGCCGGCAAGCCGGTCCTGCTCGTGCGCTGAGCGGCGGCGTAGACTCGGCTGGTCATGGCGGTCGAGCTCGGCGTCTTCGTCGTTCCCGATGCGGAGGACCCGCAGCGCACCCTGGACCAGATCGTGGCCGCGGACGAGTCCGGCCTCGACGTCGTGGGCATCCAGGACCATCCGTACCAGCGTCGCTTCCTCGACACGTGGACGCTGCTGAGCTACGCCGCCGCGCTCACCGAACGGGTGCGGCTCGTGCCCGATGTGGCCAACCTGCCGCTGCGCCCGCCCGCCGTGCTCGCCAAGTCGGCCGCCTCGCTGGATCTGCTCAGCGGCGGCCGGGTGGAGCTGGGCCTCGGCGCGGGCGGGTTCTGGGACGGGATCGCCGCGATGGGCGGGCCGCGCCGCACGGGCCCGGAGTCCGTCGACGCGCTGGAGGAGGCGATCGACGTGATCCGTGCGGTCTGGAGCGGCGAGCGGTCCGTACGCGCGGGCGGCGAGCACTACCGCGTGGACGGCCTGCATCCCGGGCCGGTGCCTGCTCACCCCATGGGCATCTGGCTCGGTGCCTACGGCCCGCGCATGATGCGCGTGACCGGGCGTCTGGCCGACGGCTGGCTGCCCAGCGTGCCGCGCCTGCCCCTGGACGAGGTCATGCAGCGCCATGTGGCCATCGACGAGGCCGCGCGTGGCGCCGGCCGCGACCCGTCGGAGATCCGCCGGGTCGCCAATGTCAGCGTCGAGGGCGACGCATCGGACTGGGCCGACTGGCCGCGCGAGCTCGTCCGCCTCGCCACCGACTACCGCTTCGAGACGCTGATCGTGTGGGCCGAGGCCGGGGACGACCCGGTCGGCCTCGTGCGGCGCATCGGCGAGGACGTCGCGCCGCGCGTGCGAGCCGCGCTCGACGGGTGAGCGCCGCGCGGATCGCGCGCGTGCGTCAGTGCTCGGCCAGCACCAGGACCCGGGTGAACGTCGGGTCGCTGGCCCCGTGCAGCCGCGCGCCGCTGGCCACGAGCTCGCGCAGGTAGGCGACGGTCTCGGCGCTGATGCGCTCGCCCGGCAGCAGCGCGGGAATGCCCGGCGGGTAGCCGGCGATCGACTCGCACGACACCCGCCCGACCGCGTCCTCGGCGTCGACCTCGACGGCGTCCCCCAAGAAGGCCTCGCGCGGCGACACGGCCATCTCGTTGAACAGCGTCGCCGGCGGGCGGACGATCGCGGCGGTCGAGCCGCCGGTCGCGATGCGCCGGACGACCTCCTCGACATCGCCGGCCACGCGCAGGAGCGCCTCGGGCCGCTCCCCGATCCCCACCACGAGGACGATGGTCGCCTGGGTCGCCAGCTCGGGGTGCACGTCGTAGGAGCGGCGCAGCGCGTTGGCGACGTCGTAGCCGGTGCGCCCGGTCTCGCGCACGTCGAGGACGATGCGCAGCGGGTCATAGCCCGCGACTCCGGGGCGGCCGACGAACGCGTGGTCGATGAGCGCGATCCCGTCGATCGCCTCGAGCTTCCTGCGGGCGGCGTCGATGGCGCGCAGCGTCTCGTGCAGCAGCTGCTCGCCGTGCAGCGCCAGCTGGCGGCGCGCCGCGTCGAGCGAGGCCAGCAGCAGGGACGACGGGCTGGTCGAGCGCAGCAGGCGCATCGCGCGGCCGACCGCGCCCGCGTCCACCCGGCCGGTGGGCGCCACGTGGAGCATCGCGCTCTGCGTCAGGGACCCGGCGATCTTGTGCGTGCTCGTGAGCACCGCGTCGGCGCCCTGTGCCAGGGCGCTGGGCGGCAGCTCCGGGTGAAAGCCGAAGTGCGGACCCCACGCCTGGTCGACGACGAGCGGGAGGTCCGCCGCGTGGGCGACCTCGGCGCAGCCCGCCACGTCGGCGGCCATGCCGTAGTAGGTCGGCGAGACGATGAACACCGCCCTCGCGTCGCGCGCATCCTCGATCGCGCGCCCCAGCCGGGCGGGCGTCACCCCATGGGCCATCCCGAGCTCGGCGTCGTACTCGGGCGCCACGAAGCTCGGCAGGCCGCCGCTCAGCACGAGGCCGTCGACGACCGACGCGTGCGAGTTGCGCTGGGTGATGACCTTGGCGCCCAGCGGCGCGAGTGCCAGGCACAGCGCGTGGTTCCCCTGGGTGGCGCCGTTCGTGAGGAACCACGTGCGCCGCGCGCCGTAGGCCTCGGCCGCCAGCTGCTCGGCCCGCTCGTAGGGGGTCGGCGACGGGCCCAGGTCGATGCCGTGGATGTCCTGGGGGACGTCAGCGGCGAGCGCCCGCGACCCGACGGCATGGATCAGGCCCGGGTCGGCCCCCGAGCCGCCCTTGTGCCCGGGCACGTGAAACCGGGCCGAACCGCGGAAGGCGTAGGCGACCAGCGCGTCGAGGTAGGGAGCGGTCGGCTGCTCGCTCGACGTCGTCAGCTCGTCGCTCAACGCCCTGCCGATCGCAGCAGCTCGGCGCGGATGAAGCCGTCGAGATCACCGTCGAGGACCCGCTGGGCATCGCCCATCTCGTGGCCCGTGCGGTGGTCCTTGACCATGGTGTACGGGTGCAGCACGTACGACCGGATCTGCGACCCGAAGTTCACGTCCTGCGCCTCGCCCTTCTCCTTGGCGATCTCCTCCTGGCGCCGGCGCTCCTCGAGCTCGACCAGACGCGAGCGCAGCATGCCCATCGCCGTCTGCTTGTTGGCGCTCTGCGAGCGCTCGTTCTGGCACTGCACGACGATCCCGGTCGGCCGGTGCGTGATGCGCACCGCGGAGTCGGTCTTGTTGACGTGCTGGCCGCCGGCGCCCGAGGCCCGGTAGGTGTCGATCTGCAGGTCGTCCTCGTCGATCTCGACGTCGCCGGCCTCCTCGACGACCGGGGCGACCTCCACGCCGGCGAACGACGTCTGCCGCCGGTTGGCCGAGTCGAACGGCGAGAGCC
>JAOPZW010000352.1 GCA_025963905.1 Solirubrobacterales bacterium
ATCGTCGGCGACGGCTACCGCTCGCTCGCCGAAGGCGCGCGCGTCTCGTACGACGCCGAGGCTGGGGACAAGGGCCCCAAGGCCGTCAACGTCCAGGCGATCTGACGGCACAGGGCGCCCTCGGGCGCCCGTCGCGACCCTTCGATGACGGCCCGCTCCTCGAGCGGGCCGTCGTTCGTTGTGGCGCCGCCGTCCAGCTCGGCGATCGGGCCGCCCTCGGCACCGCCGTGGTCAGCCCCGGGGTTCCTCGCCCTCGCGTACCTCGGCGAAGAAGTCGACGTGGTCCCAGTTGACGTGCACCGCCCCGCCGCCGGTGCCGAGTCTCACGGGGTTGGGGTGATCGCGCCGGACGGCGAGCACGACGTCGTCCTCCTGCTGGGCGACGGTTAACTCGCGCCCGCTGGCGAAGTAAAGACGAGTGGCCATGATCCGGCCATTAGGCCCCGCGCCGCCGTTGACAGCGCAGTGATGGCTCAGCCTCAGAGCTCGATGAGCGCGCCCATCGTCACCGTGCGCTCGTCCGGCAGGTTGAACCAGCCCGCCGCGTCGGCCTGGTTGCGCCACATGAAGATGAACAGCGACTTGCGCCAGCGGCGCATGCCCGGCGCGTCCGTGACGACCACGGTGATCCGCGAGACGAAATAGGAGGCGCGCTCGACGTCGGTCGCGCGCTCGCCGCCCTCCTCCACCACCAGGTCGAGGGTCCCGGGCAGGTCCTGGGGCTCCCGGTAGCCGAAATGGGCGGTGACCAGCGTGAGCCCGTCGTCGCGGTAGCCGAGGTCGTCGATGACCACGCGGTGCGCCGGGTCGACGCGGGGCACGTTCACGGACTCGATCGAGACGATGAACACGCGCCGGTGCAGGACATGGTTGTGCTCGACGTTCTGGCGCAGGGCGAGCGGCGTCGTGTCGGGGTCGGAGTGGAGGAAGACGGCTGCGCCGGGGGCCCGGTGCACGGGCGGCTCGACGGCCCGGACCTCCTCGACGAAGGCGTGCAGCGGACCCTCCTCCCTGACGCGGTTGGCGATCACGATCTCGTGCCCCTTGCGCCAGGTGGTGAGGATGGTGAAGACCGCGAGCCCGGTCGCCAGCGGCACCCAGCCGCCGTGGGGCACCTTCGCCAGGCTCGCCGAGAACAGGGTCAGATCGACCGTCACGAACGCCGCGGCCCCGGCCACCACGAGCCACAGCGGCTTCCTCCACCGCTCCCGGACGACGACGAAGAACAGGATCGTCGTGATGGCCATCGTCCCGGTGACGGCGATGCCATAGGCGGAGGCGAGAGCCGACGATGACCCGAACCCGACCACCAGGGCGGCGACCGCGACGCACAGCGCCCAGTTGACCGCCGGCACGTACACGCGCCCGGGCGCCCGGCTGGAGGTGTGGCGGACGCTCAACCGGGGCAGGAATCCGAGCTGCACCGCCTGGTGGGTGAGCGAGAACGTGCCCGAGATCACCGCCTGGGACGCGATCACCGTCGCGAACGTGGCGAGCACGACCATCGGGATGCGCGCCCAATGGGGGATGAGCAGGAAGAACGGATTGTCGATTGCCGCGGGCGTCGCTATCACCAGCGCGCCCTGGCCCAGGTAGTTGAGGATCAGCGCCGGGAACGCGATGAGGAACCAGGCGCGGCGGATCGGCGGGCGCCCGAAGTGCCCGATGTCGGCGTAGAGCGCCTCGGCGCCCGTGACGGTCAGCACGACCGAGCCCAGCGCGACGAACGCGACGCCCGGTTGGTGGACGAGGAAGGCGGTCGCGTAGGACGGCGACAGCGCCCGCAGGATGCCGGGATGCTGGGTCACCTCGCTCACCCCGGAGAGCGCCAGGGCCGCGAACCAGACGCTCATCACTGGTCCGAACAGGCGTCCGACCGCTCCGGTCCCGTAGCGCTGGATCGCGAACAGGCCGACCAGCACGGTCAGGGAGATCGGCACGATCAGGGAGCTCAGGCCGGGCGCCGCCACGTCCAATCCCTCGACGGCCGAGAGCACCGAGATCGCCGGCGTGATCATGCCGTCGCCGTAGAAGAGCGAGGCGCCGACGATGCCCAGCGCGACGAGCGTCCCGCGCGTGGCCGCCGACGTCCTCTGGACGAGGGCGATGAGGGCCATGATCCCGCCCTCGCCGTCGTTGTCGGCGCGCAGGATCAGGGTGACGTACTTCACCGAGACGACGAGCGTGATCGTCCAGAACACGAGCGAGATCACCCCGTAGACGCCGTCGTGCGTCGACGCGACGGCGTGGTGGTCCGCCGAGAACGCGGCCTGCAGGGCGTAGAGCGGGCTGGTGCCGATGTCGCCGAAGACGACCCCGAGGGCGCCCAGCGTCAGGGCCGCCCCGCCCGCTGTGCGGGCCTGGTCGCGACCGTGACCGGCCATGACCGGGGACCTCCGGTTGCCTACGCGTGGCCGACGGCGACGCCGACGGCGGCGACGATCGTGCCGCCCACCGTCACCTGCACCAGCGAGCTCGCGAGCGAGACGTGCAGGAAGCGCTTGCGGACGATCGCGATGACCACGAGCTCGCACGACACGACGACGTACGCCACCAGGAGCGCCTTGGAGAGGTCGCTGATGAGGAACGGGAGCGCGTGCAGGGTGCCGCCGACGAACGTGGCGGCGCCGGTGATGACGCCCCGCTGGATCGAGCCTCCGCGCCCGGTGAGCTCGCCGTCGTCGGACAGCGCCTCGGACATGCCCATGCTGATCGCCGCGCCGAGGGCGGCGGCGAGCCCGACGAGCAGCGCCGCGCGCGAGCCGGCGACATAGGCGGAGGCGAAGATCGGCGCCAGCGTCGAGATCGTGCCGTCGATGAGCCCGATCAGGCCCGGCTGGATGACCTGCAGAAGCCGATCGCGATCACTGGCGCTGCGCCAGTCGGAGATGGCGCCGCGCACCTCGGAGAACATGCCCACCATTGTTGCAAATGAGTTAGAATAAGGACAACCTAACATGAGTGCGAACCGATGCTGAGCCCTCAGACCACCACCGACGAGCGCCTCACGGCCGCCCTGCGCGACGGCGGCCACCGCGTGACGTCGCAGCGGATCGTGCTGCACCGGGTGCTGGCCGAGCTCGGCCGCCACACGACCGCCGAGGAGCTCGCCGGCGCCGCCGGCGCCCGGCTGCCGGGGTTGTCGCTGCCGACCGTCTACGCGACGCTCGAGCTCTTCGAGGAGCTCGGCCTGGTGCGCCGGGTCAGCACCGGCGGGTCCGCGGCCCTCTACGACCCGCGCACGGACGAGCACCAGCACTTCGTCTGCCGCCGCTGCGGCGCGGTGGCCGACGTCGAGGCGGCGATCGACGCGGCGGCGCTCGCAGGCCCCGCCCGGGCGGCCGGCCTGGCCGTCGACGGCGTCGAGGTCGTGCTGCGCGGCCTCTGCCGCGAGTGCAGCAGCCGCGGCTAGGCCTGCAGACCGTAATTAGGCGCTGACGCCGGAGTGGAGTAGCTTCGGTGGACGCGGTTGGGCGGGTGTGTCGGGCTGATCGCGTGACATCAGCAGCGGCCCGAGACGGACAACGCCTGCGGGGCTCCACCGCCAACACCGGAGGCACCACATGAATCTGCTCGAGCCGGTGGCGGCCGCGTTGAACGGCGCGGCGGCGCCGTCCCGCGCCAAGACAATGCGCGTCGGCCTGGTCTCGACATATCCACCGCGGGCATGCGGCATCGGGACGTTCTCGCGGGATCTGCGCGAGGCGCTGCTGGGCGCGGACGGCGTGTCGGCCGTCGACCTGGTGGCCATCGTCCGCGAGGACGACGTCGACGAGGCGGCCGAGGTCGTCACCCGGATCCACCAGGACCAGCGGGGCGACTACGCTGCCGCCGCGCGGGTGCTCGAGCGCCGGGGTGATGACGTGGTCGTCATCCAGCACGAGTACGGCATCTTCGGCGGGCACGAAGGGGCGCATGTCCTGTCCCTCGCCGCGGAGTTGCGCCAGCCGATGGTGCTGACGCTGCACACCGTCCTGTCGGCGCCGTCGGTGCGCCAGGCCGAGACGCTGCGCGCGCTCTGCGAGCGCGCCGCGCTGGTGTGCGTGTTCACCGAGACGGCGCGAAGGATGATCCTCGACGCGCGCCTCGTGTCCCCCGAGCGCGTCCGCGTCGTGCCGCACGGCGGCCCGACGGAGCTGTTGCCGGATCCCGACGCCACGGTCCGCCTCGCGCGCCCGCCGCACCGCCCGGGCGCCCCGGAGTCGCGCGCGATCGGGGCCGATCGCTCGGTCCTCGCGACCTTCGGCCTGATCTCGCCCGGCAAGGGGATCGAGATGGCGATCGCGGCCATGCCGGCGATCGTCGCGCGGCACCCGAAGGCGCTGTACGTGATCGCCGGCCAGACCCATCCCGAGGTGGCGAAGTTGCACGGGGAGGAGTACCGGATCTCGCTCGAGCGCCTGGCTCGCGATCTGGATCTGGCCGATCACGTCGTCTTCGATGATCGCTTCCTGGACATCGACGACCTGTCGTCGATGCTCGCGGCGACGACGATCTACCTCACGCCGTACCGGTCGCGCGAGCAGATCGTGTCGGGCGCGCTGACCTTCGCGATCGTGGCCGGCTGCCCGACCGTCTCGACGCCGTACTTCTACGCGGAGGACCTGCTGGCCTCCGGCGCCGGCGTCCTCGTGCCGTTCGACGATCCCGCCGCGTTGGCCGAGGCGGTCGTCGGCCTGCTCGACGATCCCCAACGGCTCGAGCGCACCCGCAGCGAGGCGCGCAGGGTGGGGGCCGAGCTGGCCTGGCCCGAGGTGGGGCGGCAGACCGCCGACGTGCTGCGCGAGGCAGTCGCCCTGGGCCGGCCGACGACGGCCCCGCACCCGCCGCCGGTCACGCTGCCGCGGGCGCGCGCCTCGCACCTGCTGACGCTGGTCGACGACGTCGGGATCGTCCAGCACGCCGACGGCAGCGTGCCGCTGCGCTCGTCGGGCTACTGCACCGATGACGTCGCGCGGCTCGCCATCGTCGCGCTCGGGCTGGGCCGCACCACCGGCGCCGAGGCCTACCACCGGATGCTGGCGCGGAGCCTGGGCTTCCTGCGGCACGCGTGGAGCGCCGACCGTCGCGGCATGCACAACTTCATGTCCTACGACCGCCACTGGCTGGACGAGCCGCACGGCGGCGACCACCTCGGGCGAGCCGCCTGGGCGCTGGGCGAGGTGGTGGCGGCCGAGCCGGTCCCCGCGCTGCTCGAGCCCAGCCTGATCCTGTTGCGCGAGATGCTGCCCGCGCTCGCGGAGCAGCGCTGGCCGCGCACGATGGCCTTCGCAGCGCTCGGGCTCGCCCGCGCCGACCCCGCGGTCGTCGGCGGCGAGGCGACCGCCGTCCTCCGCGATCTCGCCGGGCGGCTGGACCGGCTGCAGCGCGCCAACGCATCGCCGGAGTGGTACTGGGCCGAGGATGTGCTGGTCTACGACAACGCCCGGCTGGCGCAGGCGCTCATCGCCGCCGGCGCTCGGCTCGGCGAGGACGAGATGGTGCGCGAGGGGCTGCGCTCGCTGGAGTGGTACGCCGGCGAGCTGGGGATCGACGGTCCATTCCTCCAGCTCGTGGGGCACCGCGGGCGCCGCCGTGGCGAGCCTCGTCCCGGCGACGGGGACGAGCAGCCGCTCGACGCCGCCGCGCTCGTCGAGGCGGAGGTCGAGGCCTTCGTCGCCACCGGCGACGAGGCGCGCGCCCGCCACGCGGTGCGCGCGTTCGAGTGGTTCCTGGGCCGCAACCGGCTCCAGCGGGCCGTCTACGACTTCTCCACCGGGGGATGTCACGACGGCCTCGGGGAGGCGGAGGTCAACGGCAACCAGGGGGCCGAGTCGACCCTCGCCTACCTCCAGGCCCTGCTGGTGCTCGACGCAGCGGGCCTTCAGGCCACGTTGCCCGAATGAAGCTCGCGCTCCTCGGGCCGATCGCCTGGCGCACGCCTCCTCGCCACTACGGGCCGTGGGAGCTCGTGACGGGACTCCTGGCCGACGGCCTGGCGCAGCGTGGCGTCGACGTGACGCTCTTCGCCACGCTGGACTCGATCACCCTCGCGCGGTTGGACGGGGTCTGCGAGCGGCCGTACGAGGAGGACGGCGAGATCGACGGGCGCGTGTGGGAGGCGCTGCACGTTGCTCACGCCCTGAGTCGCTCGGCGGAGTTCGACCTGATCCACAACCACCTCGACTGGCTGCCCCTGGCCTTCGCGGGACTGGCCCGCGCGCCGATGGTGACCACGATCCACGGGTTCTCCTCACCGAAGATCCTGCCCGCCTACGTGCGCTCGGGGAGCGCCTTCGTGTCGATCTCCGACGCCGATCGCGCGCCGGGGCTCGACTACGTCGCGACGGTCCATCACGGCGTCGACGCGACGACGCTGCCGTTCTCCGCGACAGCCGGCGAGGGGCTCGTGTGCTTCGGACGGATCCACCCCGACAAGGGCACCGCGCAGGCGATCGAGATCGCCCGCGGCGCCGAGCGGCCGCTCGTGCTCTGCGGGCCGGTGCAGGATGAGCGGTACTTCTCCGAGGAGATCGCGCCGCACGTCGACGGCGACCGTGTCCGCTACCTCGGATCGGTGGGTCCCGCGGAGCGGGCCGAGGTGCTCGGCGCGGCAACCTGCCTGCTGCATCCGATCGCGTTCGCCGAGCCGTTCGGCCTCTCGGTCGTCGAGTCCATGCTGTGCGGCACGCCGGTCGTCGCCTACGCCCGCGGGTCGATGCCGGAGCTCGTCGACGACGGCGTCACCGGCGTTCTCGCCCGCGGCGTCGACTCGGCGGTCGCGGGCGTGAAGCGCGCTGTGGGCTTCGACCGCGGCGCCTGCCGCCAGACCGCCGAGCGCCGCTTCTCCGTCGACCGCATGGTCGACGACTACATCGATGTCTACCAAGGCGTCCTCCGTGACCGATAGCGCGTCCCTGTTCACGCGGCACCCCGGCAACCCACTGCTGACGCGGGAGCGCTGGCCCTACTCGATCAACGCGGTGATGAACGCCGCAGCGACGAGGATCGGCGACGAGACGGTCCTGCTGTGCCGCGTCGAGGACCGCCGCGGCTTCTCGCATCTGACGTGTGCCCGCTCGTCGGACGGCGCGTCCAACTGGATCGTCGACGACCGCCCCGCCCTCGCCTACGACGGGGCGCACGCCGAGGAGGAGTGGGGCCTCGAGGATCCGCGCGTGACCTACGTCGAGGAGCTCGGCCGCTGGATCATCACCTACACCGCGTTCGGCCGTGAGGGCCCTGGCGTCTCACTGGCGCAGACGGAGGACTTCAAGACGTTCGAGCGCCTCGGGATGGTCATGTCCCCCGAGGACAAGAACGCCGTCCTGCTGCCGCGCCGGATCGGCGGCGACTGGGTGCTCTTCCACCGGCCGACCTCGGTGCAAGGCGCCGACGTGTGGCTGTCGCGCTCGTCTGACCTCAAGAGCTGGCGCTCCCCCGAGCGCGTGCTGGGCCGCCGGCAGGGCGGCTGGTGGGACTCTGCTCGCGTGGGCATCGGCCCGCCGCCGATCGAGACCGAGCACGGCTGGCTGGTGGTCTACCACGGCGTGCGCCAGACCGTGGCCGGCGGCCTGTACCGCGCGGGCCTCGCGTTGCTGGACCTCGAGGAGCCTGCACGCGTCCTGCGGCGCTCGGACGAGTGGGTCCTCGGGCCGAACGCCCCCTACGAGGTCTCAGGCGACGTCCCGAACGTCGTCTTCCCCTGCGGCCTCGTCCACGACGCCGACGAGGACAAGCTCTTCCTGTACTACGGAGCGGCGGACACGTGCATCGGGCTGGCCACGGCCCGTTGCTCGGACGTCCTGGACTACCTGATGGCGTGCCCGCCACCCTAAACGCGATACAGGAACGTGTACACCGCGGACGAACCCGTCTGGACCCACTCCGCGAGGCAGTAGCGGCACGTGCTCTCGTGGTCGGCGGGGACGTCGATGACCTTCGGCGGACGAGCCTCGATCACCTCAGCCTCGATGCGCTTGCCTCTCAGAGGGCCGTCGGAGAGGGTCGCAGTGATCGTCGGTCCCGCGGCCTGCTGGGGGGGCGCAGAGCTCATCGCACGCTCCCTCCCTCGTCGATCCAGCGGTCCGCGTCCAGGTGCGCCTGGGTCGCCGCCCGCTCGTTGCCGGCGACGATCGCGAGGACGCCGGCCTGCGCGTCGCCCGCACTTTGCGTGGACGCTCCTCCGGGTATCACCCGCAACGCGGTCGGCGCCTTCGCTTCGGAAGCCCATCGGGCGCCGCAACGCCAACAGGCGTCTTCCTGGCGACCCATCGGTGCCTGGCAGGAACCACACAGGCGTGGGAAATGTCGGTTGCGCATACTCGGCGCTCCTTCGCTCGTGACGCGACCGGCGTGACGTGCCGATGGCGGCATCCGACTGCGCTATAGGGGACGTCTCCGTCGCTGGGGACGAAACTGTCCGTGAGGTCGCCGTTCGGCGTGAGGCGTGTGGCCGACGGTGCTCTGCGCGAAGTGGCCTCGCAGGAGCGGTGAAGTGGCCCTGTGCCACCACTCTACTCTCTTCGGGACGGTGATTTCCGAGGGTTTCGCCGGCTACGCCGGCTTGCGCGCCGAAAGCATGAGGTTGTAGAAGATCGCCGCCGGCAGGCGCGACTCGAGGAGCCGCCGGTCGACCTCCTGCAGGGCGATGTAGCCGCGGAACGCGTAGACCTTCCAGCTCCACGGCACGGACTCCGGGTCCGCGGTCGCCTCCAGCGCCCGGTTGGCCCAGCCGAACCAGTTGGCCAGCAGCTCCTCGCCGGTGACGCGCACCCGGTCGAAGCCCACGCGCCGGGCGAAGCCCGTGAGCTCGTCCGGCGTGAACGCGTGGACGTCGACCAGCCCCTCGAGCCGGTGGTTCTCCGCGCCGCCGTCGGCGTGCCCTGCCGCCGCGGGCTCTGCGCGCATCAGGCGGCGCCACAGCGGGGCGACGCGATAGGCGGCGCGCTTGGGCACCGCGGCGATGCGGTCGCCATGGCGGGAGGGCTCGCCGGCGAACAGCACCGTGCCGCCCGGGCGCAGCACGCGCAGGAACTCCGAGAACGCGGTGCCGAGGTCGGGCAGGTGGTGGAGGACCGCGTGGCCCAGCACGAGGTCGAAGCTCTCGTCGGGGAAGGGGAGGCGCTCCGCGTCGGCCGCGCCGGTCTGCACCTCGAGGCCCAGGCGGCGCGCGTTGGCCGCGAGGGTGTCGAGCATGCCGGGCGAGATGTCGGTGCACACCGCCTCGCGCACGTACCCGGCGCGCATGAGGTTCAGGGTGAAATAGCCGGTGCCGGCGCCGATCTCCAGCGAGCGCTCCCAGCCCGGAGGGGGCGCCCCCAGCGCCTTGCGGACCTTGGACAGCACCTGGCGGCTGCCGGTCTCGCCGAAGTCGATGCCCCACTTGGCGTCGTAGGCGGCCGCCGCGCCGTCGTGGTAGCGCGTGTTGACGTCGCGGATCTCTTCGGCGGTGGCGGGGGCCAGCATCGGCCGGGCAGTGTAGATGGCGGCGGTCGCCCCACGTCGCGGCGGGACGGGCGGGCGAGCGGTAGCGTCTCGCGCCCCGTGGCCGCCGATCCGCCCGAGCCGCTCTACCTCCAGCGCGACCAGCCCGAGGGCGTCCCGCCGCTGGCGCTCACCGGCGAGCGCACGCTTCCCGACGTGCCCGAGGAGAACTACTGGTATCGCCGTCACCTGGCGGTCTACGAATGGATCGCCGAGCGCACCGCGGGCCGGCGCGTGGTCGACATGGCCTGCGGGGAGGGGTACGGCTCTGACGCGCTCGCGCGCCGTGCGGCATCCGTCGTCGGCGTCGATGCCAACCCCGAGGCCCACGAGCACGCGCGCATGCGCTACGGCCGGCCCAACCTGACCTTCGCGCGCAACATGGTCGAGCTCTTCCGCGCCCCGTGCGACGACGTCGTGTTCCTGCAGACGATCGAGCACGTGCCCGACCCCGGCGCGATCCTGGAGCACTTCAAGTCGATGCTCGACCCGGGCGGCGTGGCGTACGTCTCGACGCCGAACGTGCTGACGCTCGCCCCCGAGGGCGCGGAGCGCTCGGGCAACCCGTGGCACGTGCGCGAGTACCGCGCCGGCGAGTTCGAGCGGCTGTGCCGGGAGCACTTCCCGTCGGTCGAGCTGTTCGGCCTCTTCCACGCGCGCAAGCTGCGCCTGCACGAGCTCGCGCTGCGCCACGCGCGCTGGGACGACATCCACGCCCGGCTGGGCATCACCAAGCGCTTCTACGACCGCTTCACGCCCGCGATCTCGGCCCGCGACTTCGTCCTGCGCCCCCAGGCCGGCGGCGCGGACCTCGACCGCGCCCTGGACTTCCTGGCGATCTGCCGGACCTAGCTTCTCAGCGCGCTGTCGCCGGCGACACGAGGCCGTGCTCGTAGGCGTACACGACGATCTGCACCCGGTCGCGCAGGGCGAGCTTGCTGAGGATGCGTCCGACGTGGCTCTTCACGGTGGCCTCGGAGAGCACGAGCATCGCCGCGATCTCGCCGTTGGAGAGTCCGCGTGCGACCGCGATGAGGACCTCGCGCTCGCGCGGCGTCAGCTCGGCGTACCGGGGGTCGGACGTCGGATCCTGCGTCGGGGCGGGGAGTTGATGGATGACGCTCTCGAGCAGCCGGCGCGTCGTGCTCGGTGCGACGACGGCGTCGCCGCTGGCCACGGCCCGGATCGCGGAGAGCAGGTCGGCGGGGGGCGCATCCTTGAGCAGGAAGCCGCTGGCGCCTGCGCGCAATGCCGAGTAGGCGTACTCGTCGAGGTCGAAGGTCGTGAGGATGATCACCCGCGACGCGCTTCCGGACTCGACGATGTGGCGCGTCGCCTCGACGCCGTCCATCTCGGGCATCCGCACGTCCATGAGGACGATGTCGGGGCGGAGCTCGGCGACCAGGGCGACGGCGGCGCTCCCGTTCGCGGCCTCCGCCACGACGTGGAGGTCGGGCTGGGAGTCGAGGACCATGCGAAACCCGACGCGCAGGAGCTCCTGATCGTCGACGAGCATGACCGACGTGCTCATGCCGGCGTCTCGGCGGCGGCGCGATCGAGGAGCAGTTCGGTGCGGACGCGCCAGCCTCCTTGCTCGCTGGGACCCACCTCGACGACGCCGTCGTAGACCGCAGCGCGCTCGCGCATGCCGCGGAGGCCCCCGCCTTCGACCGGCGACGCCGCGCTCGCCGTACCGGAATCCCAGACGTCGACGCGCAACCGGTTCGGCTCCCACGCCAGCGCGACGACGGCCTCGGCGCCGGTCCCGGCATGCTTGAGCGTGTTCGTCAGCGCCTCCTGGACGATGCGGTAGGCCGCCAGCTCGAACCCCGCGGGCACGGCATCGGTCGGCGTGCCCACCTGGACATGGGAGACGGGCAGTCCGGCGGCGCGGACCTGCTCGATCAGCTCGTCGATCTGGCCGAGTCCCGGCTGGGGCGCCAGCGCGCCGGGATCGGGGCCCTCGCGCAGGACCCCCAGGAGCCGGCGCATCTCGGTGAGGGCCTGGCGGCCGGTGCGAGAGGCGGTGCTCATCGCCGCCGCGGCGCGGTCGGGCTCGTCATGGACGGCGTAGCTCGCGCCGTCGGCCAGCGCGATCATCACCGACAGGTTGTGAGCGACGATGTCGTGCATCTCACGGGCGATGCGCGATCGCTCGGCGGCGGCCGACAGATGGCCCTGCTGGTCGCGCTCGTGCTCGAGTTGCGCCGCTCGCTCGTGCAGGGACTCGAGGAGCGCGCGGCGGTGCCGGACGTTGATGCCGGTGACGGCAGCCGTCGTCGCGAGTGCCGAGAGGGCGATGAACGCGTTGAGGCCGGCGTCGCTGGCCCACGTGGCGACCGCGAGCACGATCCCGATCTCGAGCACCGCGGCCGCCGCCGCGGTGATCCGCAGCGGTCGGCTGGCAGCGACCGTGTAGAGCGCCACCAGGAGCGCGGCGTCGCCGAACGCCCGGGCCCCGGTGGCCCATTGCGCGAACGCGATCAGGGCGATGACCGCGAACACCGCGACGGGCCACCGGCGACGCTTGAGGAGCGGAAGCGCGAGGCCGATGGTCCAGATCCAGCCGCTCTCGCCGAATCTGGACCCCGGTCCGTGAAGGAGACCGAGCGCGACGATGAACACGACGATCAACGCGTCGGTGGCCACCGGCAGCCGGCCGCTGACGGCCCGAACGCGAGCGAGGTGGCTGTCGACGCTCGTCGTCACGGTTTCACGGTAGCTCGTGGCTCAGGCGTCGCGGCGCTTGAGCCCGATCGCAGCCGCGATCACCGCGACGGCGGCGTAGCCGCACAAGACGGCGAAGCCGCCCCACGGAGACAGGTGGTGACTCCCCGCCTCGAAGGTGCTCGTCGCCACCGTGATGCCCGCGTTGAGCGGCAGGTAGGGGTTGACCGAGTCGGAGATCGAGGCCGGCAGGATGCCGAAGATCCCAGGGAGCACGAACAGGAGGAAGACGAACAGCGAGATCCCGCCCGCGGTGTTGCGGACGAGCGCGCCGATGCCGACGGCGAGGATGCCCAGCACCGTGAGGTAGAGCGCGATCCCGACCACCGCGCGCAGGGCATGCGGATCCCCGATCGAGTGCTGCAGGTGATGTTGCGTGACGATCGCCTGGACGGCGAAGAAGGACACGAACGTCGCGGCGAGCATGAGCACGAACGTCACGGCGGAGAACACGCCGAGCTTGGCCCAGAGGACCGGGAGCCGGCGCGGGACCGCCATGAAGGTCGAGCGGATCATGCCGGTCGAGTACTCGCCGGAAATGATCATGACGCCGAGGACGCCGACCGCCAGCTGCGAAAGGCGATACCCGCCGACGCCGACGTCGATCGAGTCGAACCGCAAGCGGTCGCCGATGCTCAGATGGGTCCAGCGGTTCATCTGGATGGCCGAGACGATGATGGCCAGGACGCCTTGGGCGAAGACGGCGGCCAGCAGCGACCAGCGCGTGGAGCGCAGCGTCCAGAGCTTGGTCCACTCGGACCGCAGCACATTCGCCTGCGTCACGCGGCCGCGCGGCACGGCCGCGCGCGTCGGTTCGATGGCTGCTGTGGCGCTCATGCGACCTGCTCCAGTTCGGGGGTGGCTGACTCGATGACTCCGGCGTGGTACTCGACGGCGTCGCCGGTCAGCGCCATGAAGGCGTCTTCGAGCGAGGCGGTCTGCCGCGTCAGCTCGTGCAGGACGATCCCGAGCCGCGCCGCGATCTCGCCGATCTGCTCGCTGCTCATCCCGTGGACCTCGAGGCGGCCTCGCTCGTCGCTGACGATGGTCACGCCGTCGCCGACGAGCGCGTCGCGCAGCCGGCTTGCGTCCGGCGTGCGGACGTGGACCGCCTGGTGCTCGGACGCCTGGGCGACGATCTCCGCCACCGTGGTGTCTGCGATGAGGCGGCCACGACCGACGACGATCAGGTGCTCGGCCGTCAATGCGATCTCGGACATGAGGTGCGACGACAGGAACACCGTGCGGCCCTCGGCCGCCAAGCCCTTCAGCAGGTTGCGGATCCAGAGGATGCCCTCAGGGTCCAGGCCGTTGGCCGGCTCGTCGAGGATGAGGACCGCCGGGTCGCCGAGCAGCGCCGCGGCGATGCCGAGACGCTGACCCATCCCCAAGGAGAAGCCGCCGACCCGCTTGCGGGCGACGTCGGAGAGGCCCACGATGTCGACCACCTCGGTGACCCGCGAGCGGGGGATGCCGTGTGTCTGCGCCATCGCGAGCAGATGATGGAACGCCGACCGGCCCGTATGGATCGCGCGAGCCTCGAGCATCGCTCCGATCTCGTGCAGCGGCGCGGGAAGGTCCCGATACGCGTTGTCGTTGACGAGGACGTGCCCGGAGGTGGGGGCGTCGAGGCCGAGGATCACGCGCATCGTGGTGGACTTGCCGGCGCCGTTGGGGCCGAGGAACCCCGTGACGATTCCCGGCTTGACGGCGAACGTCAGGTCGTCGACCGCGATCTTCTCTCCGTAGCGCTTCGTGACATGGCTGACATCGATCATGTCGGCAATGGTCGGTGATCGCCGGTCGCGAATCTATGCGCCGGAAGGATGGACTTCAGGACTCCGGATCCTCCTCAGGTCGTGGTCGGCGCGCTCGGCTGAGCCCGGATCCGTACGTTTCCTGCGATGACCAAGGCCGCTGACCGCGGGGCAATCGCGATCGTCCTGCACACGCACATGCCCTACGTCGAGGGCTTCGGGACGTGGCCGTTCGGCGAGGAGTGGCTGTGGGAGGCGATCGCCGGCTCCTACCTGCCGCTGCTCGACGTGCTCGACCGCGGGGCTCCGGTCACCCTCTCGCTGACGCCCGTCCTGGGCGATCAGCTCGCGGCACCGGGGGTGGGGGAGCGCTTCCTCGCCTTCGTCCACGACATGCGCGCCGAGACTCACCGCATCGACGCCGAGGGCTGCCGGGCGGGCGGTCGCGACCATCTGGCCGCCGAGCTCGAGCGAGCCGCCGGGGACTACGCGCGCGCTGCCGACCGGTTCGAGTGCCGGGGCGGCGACGTGCTGGGCGCGCTGGCCCGCCACGCGGCCTGGACGAGCTCGGCGACGCACGCGGTGCTCCCGCTTCTGGCCACGGACGCCGGTGTGCGGCTGCAGCTGAGCGCCGGGATCGCCGCCCATCGCGCGCGCAGCGGGGAGGCGTGGCGCGGCGGCTTCTGGCTCCCCGAGTGCGCCCACGCGCCGTGGCTCGACCCGCTGCTGGAGGAGGCCGGCGTCCACGCCACGTGCGTGGACCTCACCGGCGTGCTCGGCCACGGCGACGAGCGTCACCTGCGACCGATCGCCAGCGCGGCGGGGCCGCTGCTCGTGCCCGTCGACCGCGCCGTCATGGACCTCGTGTGGAGCGACGCCGGCTACCCCGCGCACGGGGCCTACCGCGACTACCACCACCGCACCACCCACGATCACCGCCCGTGGGCCAACGACGGCTCGGTCTACGACCCGGCCCGAGCGTCCGCGCAGGCGCGTGCGGACGCGGCCGACTTCGTGGCACGCGCTGCGCGGCGGGTGGCCGGCGGCGGGCTGAGCGTGTGCGCGCTCGACACCGAGCTGCTGGGCCACTGGTGGTACGAGGGCGTCACCTGGCTCGAGGCGGTGGTCGACGAGGCAGGGCGCCAGGGCCTGGCGCTGGTCGGGCTCGACGACGCGCTCGCCGAGGCTGCGCCCGCGCCACCGCCGCCGGCCCATCAGGGCGTGACGACGTGGGGGACGCAGCGCGACCTGTCGACCTGGTCCTCGCCGCGGGTGGCCGACCTGGCGTTCGCCGCGCGTCATGCCGAGCTGCGCGTCGTCGCGGCCGGCACGCGGGCCGACGAGCGCGCCGTGCGCGAGCTGCTGGCGCTGCAGTCCAGCGATTGGGCGTTCATGGTCTCGCGCGACCTGGCCGAGCCCTACGGACGCGAGCGTGCCGCGGCCCACGCCGCCGCGCTGGACGCCGCGCTGGGAGCACCGGGAGCCGGCGGTCCTCACCTGCGCGGCCTCGCGCCGTACGCGAGCACGGCGGCGCTGCTGGCCCCGTGATCGGGGGGGGCGGCGGCCGTTCCGTCCGCGTCTCTCTTATGATCCCTCGCCGTCGTACATAACCCAAGCCGAGTCCCCGCCGCGCTCGCGGAGGGGAACGGGGGACCCACAGGGCCGTCTTCGAGCGGCCCAGGGGCGAATCGCCGGCAGTGTCCGGTGTAGCGCACGTCTTGCGCGCGAGCCCGTCAGCTAACCCCGTAGGCGACGAGACGAAGGGGATTCGCCGTTGTCTTCCATCCGTGATCTCAGCTCGCCCGTTCCGTGGCGCCAGTCGCTGCGCGCCGCCCAGGCGCGGCGCGCCTCGCAGGTCCGCCGCCGCCGCCGGTCGCTCCGCGGGCGCACGACCGCCGTGGTCGCCGTCGTGGCCTGCGCCGCCGGCGCGGGGGGCGCGTTCGCCCAGGACGCCGCGACGCCCGCCGCGCCGGTCGCGGCGACCTCGCTGGCGCCGGGCGCGCAGGGCGCCGGTGTCCGCGCGCTGCAGCAGAAGCTCGGCGTCGATGCCGACGGCAGCTACGGGCCGGTCACCCGCGCGGCGGTGAAGCGCTTCCAGCGCAGCAACGGGCTCGATGCCGACGGCGTCGCCGGCCCGGCCACGCTGGCGGCGCTCGGCCTCGGCGGCACGGCGACCACGCCCGCGCCCGCCGCATCCGCATCCGGCGACGCCACGCCGCGGGCCGCCTCGCCGCGCGCCGCTTCCGAGCTGGCGGCGATCGCGCAGTGCGAGTCAGGCGGCGATCCCCAGGCGGTGTCGGCCAGCGGGAAGTACCGCGGCAAGTACCAGTTCGACCGGGCGACCTGGCGGGCACTCGGCGGCACCGGCGACCCCGTCGACGCCTCGGAGGCCGAGCAGGACAGCCGGGCGGCCCAGCTCCTGGCCGCGCGCGGCAGCACGCCGTGGCCCAACTGCTCGTAGCGCGCGCGTAGGGACATCGCATCGGCATGGCGGACGGGCTCCGTGGGGCCCGTCCGCCATGACCGATCTCGCCACCGTGACGGCCGGTGCCCGCGGTGAGTTTGGCCCGCCACCCCGGCCTAGATTGTCGAAGGCCATGGGCGCCGCCTGCGCAACCATGACCCCGCACGAGGCCGATCGGTCCGAACCGGCGGCATGGGCGGGCGCGGTCGCGTCACGATGTCGGGAGGTGATGAAGCGACTCTTCCTCCTGCGCCATGCCAAGTCGAGTTGGGACGACGCCGAGCTCGCCGATCACGATCGCCCGCTCGCTCCCCGCGGACGCCGCGCGGCGAAGGTCATGGCGCGCCACCTGCGCCGGGAGCGGCTCACGCCCGAGCTCGTGCTCTGTTCCTCATCCCGGCGCACGCGGGAGACGTTCGAGTGCATCGCCGTGGGCGTGGGCGATGTGGCCGAGGTCCTCGTCGAGCGCGGCCTCTACGGGGCGACGCAGGACGATCTGCTCGATCGCCTGCGCGCCGTCCCCGATGCCGTACGGTCGGTGATGCTGATCGGTCACAACCCCGCCGTGCAGTACCTGTCGTTCGTCCTCGCTCGTCCGGGGCCGGAGCTCGAGCGGGTCCGGGCGAAGTTCCCGACGGCGGCGCTGGCGACGCTGGAGTTCGACGGAGGCTGGGGCGCGCTGGCGCCGGGCCGCGCGCGGCTGGTCGCCTTCGTGACGCCGAGGGAGCTGGAGTAGTGCGGGTCCCTGGGCCGCGCTTGCCGCCTTCGCCCGCGCAGCGCGCCGGCGAGGGGTGCCAGCGCGAGGGACATCGCGAGCCCGAGAGGATGTACCAGGGCCAGTGACCCACGAGGTGCAGCAACGAGCTTGGGCATCAATAGCGTGACGGAGACCGACCTCATCACCGGCCTTCGGGCGAGCCGAGCTGCGCAAGCACTGCGTCCACGATGCGGGCGGCGCCGAAGCGGACCGGGTCGTCGGCGACGAGCCCCGTCTCGGTCTCGCTGTCGGCGATCGCGCACTGCGCGGTGGGCTCGTCGAGCGCGCTCGTGTTCAGGGCGATCGCCGCCACCCGGCACGGGCGGATCGGCAACGCGATGCGCTCGTGCAGCTCGACGAGCTTCGCCAGCGGCGGGATCGGGTGCTCGGGCAGCCGCGCGATCCGCGCGCTGCCCGCGACGTGGCAGAGCACGAGCAGCTGCGGCACGGTGCCGTGGTACAGGCCGAGCGCGACGCCGGAGTAGCGCGGGTGCACGATCGACGCCTGGCCCTCGACCCACAGCAGATCGCCGCGCGCCGCCCCCTCGACGACCAAACGCTCGGCGGCACCCGCGATGAAGTCCGACACCACGGAGTCGACGGCGATCCCCCAGCCGGCGATCGCGATTCCCGTCTGACCGGTGGGAACGAACAGGGAGCGCAGCCCGCGTTGCCGCGCCTCACGGTCGAGCTCGAGCGCGACGGTCATCTTCCCGGTGCCGCAATCGCTTCCCGCGATGAGGACGACCGAGGCGCCGTGGCGCACGTTCTCGCCGGTGGGAACCGTGAGATCGGTCGGCGGCCGGCGCAGGTCGCGCAGCTGCACGCCATGGCGCCGCGCGAGCTCGGATAGCTCGATGTCGTCGGCGAGGTAGACGTGCAGGCCGGACTCGACATCGAGGCCCGCGGCGACCGCCGCGCGGACGATCTCGCGCCATGCCGGCGACAGGACGCCGCCCGGTGGGGCGACGCCGACGAGCGCGGTGGACGGCTGGAACGGCAGCGCGTCCTCGACCCGGGCGACGATCGGGATGCCCTCGAACCGCTCGCCGGCCAAGGTCGAGTCGAGGATCGCGACGACCGGGTCGCGGCCGTAGGCGATCACCCCGCGCGCCGTCTTGGACTCGTCGGCGTCTCGGAAGGCGCCCTCAGCGAGTGCGAGATAGCGCTTCATGGACGCCGAGTCCGGGTGTGTTCGCCGGCACCTGCACCCCGTCGATCAACTCGACGCCGCGCCACGGGTCGCCCGCGATCAGGAGGTTGCCGTCGAGGTCGACACGGTCGGCGAGGCCGGCCACGGAGCACGCAGCCGCGATGCCGAGGCTCGACTCGACCATGCACCCGATCATGACGCCGAGCCCGAGCGCGCGGGCGGCGTGGACCATCCGCAGCGCCTCGCGTATGCCGCCGCTCTTGGCGAGCTTGATGTTGATCCCGTGCCCGCGCTCGGCGCAGGCCGCGACGTCGGCGAGCGTGCGGCAGTCCTCGTCGAGGTAGATGGGCACCGGGGAGCGGGCCTTCAGGCGCGCGCCGCCCGGGTCGCCCGCCGGCAGCGGCTGCTCGACGCACTCGACGCCGAGCGCCGCGAGCGCGGGGAGAAGCTCCAGCGCCTCGTCGGCGGTCCAGGCCTCGTTGGCGTCAACCGTCACCGGCACGTTGGTCACGGCGCGCACCGCGCGGACGCGCTCGACGTCGAGACCGTCGCCGGCGCCGAGCTTGAGCTTGAGCACGCACAGGCCGCGCCCGATCGCGGCCTGCGCGAGGCGCGCGGTCTCATCCGGGTCGGCGATACCGACCGAGTACGACGTCGGCGGGCCGGTGCGGTCCAGGCCGAGCAGCCGCCAGACCGGCAGCCCGGCGAGCCTGCCGCACAGGTCATGAAGCGCAGCGTCGACCGCCGCACGCGCCGCGCCGTGGGGCGGCAGGTCCGCAAGTCGCCGCTCGATCGCCTCCAGCGCGAACGGGTCGTCGCCGAGCAGGTCGCCGGCGTGGTCGAGAACCACTTCCGCCGAGACGCCGCTCTCGCCATAGCGCGCGTTCGGCGCGCCCTCACCGTGGCCCGTCAGGCCGTCGTGGGAGATCGAGACGTGCACGAGCTCGACCTCCTCCTTGGCGCCGCGCGCGATCCGCCACGGGACCGCGAGCGGCAACGTCACGGTCCGGTAGACGAGCTCCATCGCGGACGAGCTTGGCAGCGAGCAAGCTTGTGGGCAACCTGCGTCCCGCGTCATAGCGATCAGCGCCAGCGTAGCGTCCGCGGCGCCGGGCGCATGCGCAGCACGCGCGCGGGGATGCCGGCGACGACCGCGTTGGCCGGGACGTCCTTGCTGACCACCGCGTAGGTGCCGATCACGGCGTTGTCGCCCACGGTGATCCCGCGCAGGAAGCACGCCCCGTAGCCGACCCACACGTTGTGGCCCACGCGCACATCGCGCTTGTAGATCCCCTGATCGCGGATCGGGCGCTCGACCTCGACGACCCCGTGATCGAAGTCGATGAGCATCACGCGGTCGGCGACGATGCACTCGCGGCCGAGCGAGATGTGCTGGAAGCAGGAGATGGTGCACTCCTGCCCGAGCACGGTCTTCGCGCCGATCTGCACCTCGCCCTCGTGCGCACGGATCTTGCTTCCGTGGCCGATCCACGACCAGCGCCCGAGGCGGACGACTGCGTCCTTGCCGATCTCGAGCTTGACCCCGGGCCCGACGAAGGCCATGCCGTCGGTCTGCAGGCGCCGGCCCCAGCGCAGCTTGAGGCGCCCCAGGCGCAGTGCCAGCCGGGCGTACCGGAGGTTCAGCATCCCGTGCGCGCGCAGGAAGCGCAGGAGCGTCAGCGGGCCGCCGCCGCGGGGCGGGGGCGCACCCCGCAGGGGAGCGGGCGGGGCGGGCCGGGTGGGAGGGCTCATGACGGAGTCCACGCGCCCAAATGTAGTCTCCGGCGCCTCGTGACAGCCCAGCCGACACTCGCCGAGCGCCTGCTGAACGGCGACAAACGGGCCCTGGCGAGGGCCATCACGCTGGTGGAGTCCGACGACCCCGCCGGGTGGGAGCTCGTGCGCGAGGTCTTCCCGCACACGGGCCATGCGGCGATCATCGGGCTGACCGGTGCACCGGGCGCCGGCAAGTCCACGCTGATCGGTGCGCTCACCAGGCTGCGCCGCCAGAAGGACCGTCAGGTCGCCGTCCTGTCGATCGATCCCAGCTCCCCGTTCACGCACGGCGCGCTGCTGGGGGACCGCATCCGCCTGACCGAGCACTTCCTCGACCCCGGCGTCTTCATCCGCTCCATGGCCAACCGCGGGGCGCTGGGCGGCCTCTCCGAGGCGGCGCTTCAGGCGGCGCTGCTCATGGACGCGGCGGGCAAGGACGACGTCTTCCTGGAGACCGTCGGGGTGGGCCAGGCCGAGGTCGACGTCATCGACCACGCCGACACGGTCGTCCTCGTCCTGATGCCCGGCTCCGGCGACTCGATCCAGGCCCTCAAGGCCGGCGTGATGGAGATCCCGGACATCATCGTCGTCAACAAGGCCGATCATCCGCTGACCGACACGATGATCCGCGAGATCCGCGGCGTGCTGTCGCTCGCCCCCCAGCGCGGCTGGCGCGTGCCGATCGTCAAGACGGAGGCCGGCCGTGGGGAGGGGGTCGACCAGCTCGTCGAGCGGCTCGACGAGCACCGCGCCTACATCGAGGCGGAGGGCACGCTGTCCGAGCGCCGCCGGCGCAACCTGCGCAACGAGGTGCTGGCCCTGTGCACGTTCCGCCTGCGCCGGCGCCTGGAGGAGGCCCTGGGCGAGGACGCGGAGTTCACGCGCCTGCTCGACGAGGTCGTCGGACGCCGGCTGGATCCCGCCAGCGCGGCGACGCGGATCCTCGAGCGCTTCGACGCCGGCGAGGCGGCCTCCCGGCGATGAGCGCGCCGTTCGGGATGCACGTCCGCTTCACCGCGCAGCCCGGCCACGGCGACGCACTCGCGGCCATCCTGCTCGAAGCCGCCGCTGCGCTCGGCGCCGTCGAGGCATGCCGGCTCTACGTCGTCAGCCGCTCCCCCGACGACCCCGACACGATCTGGGTCACCGAGGCGTGGACGGACGCCGACGCGCATGCCGCGTCCCTGCAGGACGAGGCCACGAAGGCCGCGATCGCCCGTGCCATGCCGCTCATCGCCGGCCGGCCGGAGGCGACCCGGCTGCTGCCCGCGGGCGGCAAGGGCCTTTAGGGCCTGTCCCGGTTGGTCTGCGCGCCCGGACGTTGAGCCCGCGCGCGAAGGCGCGTAGGTTGCGCTCACCCATCCGGCCGAAGGAGCCACCATGGCGCCGCTCGAGCAGTCCCACGCCGCTGGACCGACCGACGTGCCCCTGCTGGAGGAGACGATCGGCGCGAACCTCGAGCGGACGGTCGCGTCGTTCCCGGACCGCGAGGCGCTCGTCGCGTGCCACCAGCGCCTGCGCTACACCTACGCGGAGCTGGACGCGGCCGTCGACGAGGTCGCCCGCGGGCTGATCGCGGTCGGCCTCGAGCGCGGCGACCGGCTCGGCATATGGAGCCCCAACTGCGCCGAGTGGGTCCTCGTCCAGTACGCGACGGCCAAGCTCGGCGTGATCCTCGTCAACGTCAACCCGGCCTACCAGACGTCGGAGCTCTCCTTCGCGCTGCGCCAGTCGGGGTGCCGGGCGCTCGTCGCGGCGCCGGAGTTCAAGGGCTCGGACTTCGTCGCCATGGTCGAGGAGGTCGCTCCCTCGGCCCCGGACCTGGAGCGCACGATCTTCCTCGGATCCGACGGCTGGGACGAGCTGCTGGCCGGCGCCGCGGACGTCGACGCCGGGCGGCTGCGCGAGGCCTCGGACGCGCTGGAGTGCACGGACCCGATCAACATCCAGTACACGAGCGGCACGACCGGCGCGCCCAAGGGAGCCACGCTCTCGCATCGCAACATCCTCAACAACGGCTCCTTCGTCGGACGCGGCTGCCGCTACACGGAGGCCGACCGCGTCTGCATCCCCGTCCCCTTCTACCACTGCTTCGGGATGGTCATGGGCAACCTCGGCTGCACGACGCACGGCGCCTGCATGGTGATCCCCGGCGCCGCGTTCGAGCCCGGCGCGGTGCTCGACGCGGTGGAGACCGAGCGCTGCACGAGCCTCTACGGCGTGCCGACGATGTTCATCGCCGAGCTGGGGCACGCCGGCTTCGACGAGCGCGACCTCAGCTCCCTGCGCACCGGGATCATGGCGGGCGCCCCGTGCCCGGTGCACGTCATGCGCGAGGTGATCGCCCGCATGAACATGAGCGAGGTGACCATCTGCTACGGCATGACCGAGACGTCGCCGGTCTCGACGCAGACCTCGCCCGACGACGACATCGAGCGGCGGGTCTCGACGGTCGGGCGGGTCCACCCGCACGTCCAGATCAAGGTCGTCGACGACGACGGCGCGACCGTCCCGTGCGGCCGGACGGGCGAGCTCTGCACCCGCGGCTACTCGGTCATGACCGGCTACTGGGACGACCCCGAGCGGACCGCGGAGGCGATCGACGCCGACGGCTGGATGCACACCGGCGACCTGGCGACCATCGACGAGCTCGGCTACGCGAAGATCGTCGGCCGCAGCAAGGACATGGTCATCCGAGGGGGCGAGAACGTCTACCCGCGCGAGGTCGAGGAGTTCCTCTACGGCCATCCCGCGATCGCCGACGTCCAGGTGATCGGCGTCCCCGACGAGCGCCTCGGGGAGGAGCTGATGGCGTGGGTCGTGGTCAGGACGGGTAGCGCGCTGGACGACGAGGGCCTGCGCGAGTACTGCCGCGGCAGGATCGCGCGCTACAAGGTCCCGCGATACGTGAAGTTCGTCGACGGGTTCCCGATGACCGTGACGGGCAAGGTGCAGAAGTACAAGATGCGCGAGCAGGCGATCCAGGAGCTGGACCTCGCCCCGGCCGTGGCGGAGACGGCGTAGCAGGAAGGAGCAAGACGCGATGGCGACGATGAGAGCGGTGCAGGTGAGCTCGCCGGGTGGCGACTTCGAGCTCGTGGAGCGCGAGGTGCCGGAGCCCGGGCGCGGGGAGGTGCTCGTCCGCGTGCAGGCGTGCGGCATCTGCCACAGCGACTCGCTCGCCAAGGAGGGCCACTTCCCCGGGGTGCCGTATCCGATCGTGCCGGGCCACGAGATCGCGGGCGTGATCGCGTCGGTCGGCGAGGACGTGCACGGCTGGGAGCCCGGCCGGCGCGTCGGAGTCGGCTGGTTCGGCGGAAACTGCGGGTACTGCGATCCGTGCCGCCGCGGCGATCTCATCGGCTGCGAGAACATGGGGATCCCCGGCGTCACCTTCGACGGGGGCTACGCCGACTACGTGGTCGTCAAGGAGAGCGCGCTGGCATCGGTGCCCGACGACCTGGCCGCCGAAGAGGCGGCGCCGCTGCTGTGCGCCGGGATCACCACCTTCAACGCGCTGCGCCACAGCGGCGCGCGCGGCGGGGACCTCGTCGCGATCCTGGGGGTTGGCGGCCTTGGCCACCTCGGGATCCAGTTCGCGGCACGGCTGGGGTTCGACACCGTCGCGATCGCCCGCGGGCGCGAGAAGGAGGAGCTGGCCCGCGAGCTGGGCGCCCGCCACTACATCGACAGCCGCACGCAGGATGCGGCCGAGGAGCTCACGAAGCTCGGCGGGGCCAAGGTCGTCCTCGCCACGGCGACGAGCGCGGCGGCCATGACGGCGGCGGCCGGCGGCCTGGGGCGGCATGGCAGGCTCGTGGCCCTCGGTGTGTCACCGGAGCCCATCGAGGTCTCCCCGATGCTGCTCATCGGCGGCGACCGTTCGGTCGCCGGCCACGCGTCCGGGACCTCCAAGGACTCCGAGGACACGCTGGCGTTCAGCATGCTGTCCGGCGTGCGGCCGATGATCGAGACGCGCCCGCTCGAAGAGGCCGCAGCCGCCTACGAGAAGATGATGAGCGGCGAGGCGCGCTTCAGGATGGTGCTCACCACCGGCGCGTGACGCAGCCGAGGGGCGTCAGAACGGCGGCACGTGCGGCGGCGCGACGCCGGCGCCCGCGTCGACGCGCACGGTCGCGACGAGCCACAGGCTGATCGCGATCGTCAGCACGCCCAGCGCGATGCCGGCCCGCGGGAAGCGCCGCGTGCCCCACGCCGCCAGCGCGCCGCCGCAGGGCAGGATGCACGCCAGCTGGTGGCCGGCGAACCAGGGGCCGCCGAGCGCCGGTGCCAGGAACGCCGCGACGACGACCACCGTGGCGCAGATCGCGATCAGGAAGCCGGCGGCGACCTCGACATCGACTCGTCCCGGCAGCGCGACCGCCAGGCGCTGCCGGCGCGAGCGCACGAGCAGACCCACCGCGACGAACGCCATCGCCAGGAACGGGGCCCAGACCAGGATCCCGGCGGCGGGGTCGAGCCACAGCCCGGCGAGGCGCGGCGCGCGCGCGAGGTACGCGCCGAGCCCGTGCGCGCCGGTGGCGGACTCGCCCGGGCCCAGGACGGCATAGGGCGTGAGGCCGCCGTACAGGCGGTCGTTCACGGTGGCGAACAACACGAGCGAGAACAGCACGACCTCGAGCGCGGTGAAGCCCGCCAGCGCCCGGTTGCGCCTGCGCAGCCAGCGCCACAGGGCCAGCGCCACGACCGCGCCGGGAGCGACGAGCTTCAGCGCCAGCCACGGCAACAGGGCCACGAGGCCGGCTCCGGCGAACGCCTCGCGCACCCGGGGGCGCTCGCGCAGCGACAGCGCCATCAGCGCGGCGCCGGCGATGACCGCTCCGGCGACGGCGTCAGGCGCGATCGTCGTCGAGGCGATCAGCGCGGGCGGCGACAGGCCCGCTGCGAGCGCTCCGCCGGTCGCCCACGGGTCGGGCACGAGCCGGCGCCCGAGTGCCGCGCCGAAGACGAACCCGAGGGCGCTGACGGCGGCCAGGAACAGCTCGACCGCCAGCCGGCCGCCGAGCGCATAGGCCGGCGCGATCAGCGCCGGGAAGCCGACGCCCATCGGCTCGAGCTGCCGCCCGCCGCGGGGTCCGGCCACCGGCACGAGCTCGCCGCCGTAGAAGTGCCGCCAGGCCCGCGAGCCGTACTCGTCGGCGAGGTCGACGTCGCCGTCGGAGACGATCGACTCCGCCGCCAGCAGGTTGTGGGCCTCCGGCGGGCTCAGGTCCTCGCCCGGGGCCGCGCGCAACCCGGCGGTGGCGGCGAACGCGGCGAACAGGACCAGCCAGAGCAGCGCGTGGCGCCGCACGCCCTCAGGCGCCGAGCGCGCGGGCGATGACCATCTGCTGGATCTCGTCGGTACCCTCGCCGATGGTGAGGATCTTCGCGTCGCGGTAGAAGCGGCACACCGGGTACTCCTCGATGTAGCCGTAGCCGCCGTGGATCTGCACCGCCTCCTCGGTCGCCCGGACCGCGAGGCGACCGGTCTTGAGCTTGGCCTGCGCGGCCGTGAGGGTGAAGTTGCGGCCGAGGTCCTTCTCGCGGGCGGCCTTGTAGACGAGCAGGCGGGCGGCCTCGATCTCGGTCGACAGGTCCGCCAGCTTGGCCTGGATGGTCTGGAACTTCGAGATCGGCTTGCCGAACGCGCGGCGCTCCTTGGCGTAGGCCAGCGCCTCGTCCAGCGCGCCCTGCGCCAGGCCGACGCCCATCGCCGCCACCCCGATGCGCCCGATGTCCAGGATGTGCAGGAACTGCTTGAACCCCGCGCCGCGCGGCCCGAGCAGGTTCTCTTCGGGGACGCGGCAGTCGGTGAAGGTCAGCGGCCGCGTGTCGGAGGCGTTCCAGCCCATCTTGCGATACGGCTGGCCCTGCTCGTAGCCCGGCGTGCCGTTCTCGACGATGATGTTGGAGATCTCGTTCTCGCCGGTCTTCGCGGTGATCGCGACGTGGCCGGAGATCTCGGTGCCCGCGTTGGTGATGAACTGCTTGGCGCCGTCGATGACCCACTCGCCGTCCTGCAGCGTCGCGCGCGTGCGGACGTTGCCGGCGTCCGAGCCCGCCTCGGGCTCGGTGAGGCCGAAGGCCCCGAGCCTGCGGCCCGCGCACAGGTCGGGCAGCAGCTCGCGCCGCTGCACCTCGGAGCCGAACAGGTAGACCGGCTGCGTGCCCAGCGACGTGTGCGCGCACATCGTGATCGCCACCGACGAGTCCACGCGCGTGAGCTCCTCGACGGCCAGGGCGTAGGCGAGCGAGTCGCCGCCCGCACCGCCGTACTCCTCCGGGAACGGGATCCCCATCCAGCCGAGCTCGCCCATCTGGGCCACGAGCTCGTAGGGGAAGGACTTCGTGCGGTCGAGCTCCTCGGCCACGGGCGCCACCTGCTCGCGTGCGAAGTCGCGGACGGTCTGCCGGAGCAGGCGGTGGTCGTCGGAGAGGTCGAAGTCCATGCGGCCGAACGCTACGCGAGCGCGCGGGCGATCTGCACCAAGAGCCGGACGCCGAAGCCGGTCCCGCCGTTCGGGGCGTAGGCGCGGCCGCCGTCCCAGCCGGTGCCGGCCATGTCGACGTGGGCCCACGGCACGTCGGCCGCGAAGCGCTTGAGGAACTCCGCGGCGGTGATGGAGCCGGCCTTGCGCGCCTCCACGGCGTTGGTGACGTCGGCGTAGCGGCCCTTGACGAGCTCGGCGTACTCCGGGTGCAGGGGCAGCCGCCACACCGGCTCGCCGCTGGCGACCCCGGCCTCCTCGACGAGCTGGGCCCACTCGTTCCCGGTGGCCATGAGCCCGGCGTAGGTGGAGCCCAGCGCGGTCACGATCGCGCCCGTGAGGGTCGCGATGTCGACGAGGCGCTCGGCGCCGAGATCGCGCGCGTGGACGAGGCAGTCGGCGAGCACGAGGCGACCCTCGGCGTCGGTGTTGTTGATCTCGATCGTCGTCCCGTCGGACGCGGTGACGATGTCGCCCGGGCGCATCGCGTGGCCGGAGGGCATGTTCTCCGTGGCGCCGACGACGGCGACCACCTCGACGGGGAGGTCCAGGCGGGCGATCGCGCCCATGGCCTCGATGACCGCGGCGCCGCCCGACATGTCGAACTTCATGTCGTGCATCTTGGCCGAGGGCTTCAGCGAGATCCCGCCGGTGTCGAACGTGACCGCCTTGCCGACGAGCCCGAGCACCGGCCCGCCGGCGCCGGTGCCGTGGTAGCGCAGGACGATGAGCGCGGGCTCGACGTCCGAGCCCTGCGCGACGGCCGCGAAGGCGCCCATCCGGCGCTCCAGGAGGAAGTCACGGCCGTGGACCTGGGCGGTGAGGCCCGCGACCTCGTCGGCCAGGGCGAGCGCGCGGTCGCCCAGCGCGACGGGCGTCAGGTCGTTGGCGGGCATGTTCTGCAGGTCGCGGGCGGCGTTCTGAGCGGCGGCGACGACGGCCGCTTCGGCGACCGGCGCCGTGACGTCGTCGTGGGCGCTGACGACGAGCGCCTCCAGGCCGACGGGCTCGTCGGCCTGCGCGGCCTTGTAGCGGTCGAAGCGGTAGGCCGCGAGGACCGTGCCCTCCACCAACCCGGCGGCGATGTCGTCGCCCACGTGATGGGGCAGCTCCCAGCACAGCGTGCGCGTGCCGAGCTCCCGCGCCCGGCCGTGCGCGGCGGCCGCCGCCAGCCGCGCCCGCTCGGCGTCGAAGTCCTCACGGCGCCCCAGGCCGACGAGGAGCCAGCGGGCGCCCGCGGCGTGCGTCACGGCCAGGTGGCGGAAGCGACCCTTTGCCTCTCCCGAGTCGACCAGCGCGCCGAGCGTGCCGTCGGCGACGTCGTGGGCGACCGACTCTCCCTCGAAGACGCCGATCGCGAGCGTGTCGGCGTCGCCGTCGGCCGGGGTCTGGGTGGTCGCGGACACGCGGAGGGACATGGTGGGCGAGGTTACGGCACTAACATCCAAGGCCCCTGGCCACGATCATCAAGGACCTGCGATACCCATGCCCAAGACCGTCATCCTCGGCGCAGCGCGGACCCCGATCGGGAAGCTCGGCGGCGGTCTGGCGTCGCTGGACGCCACGGAGCTGGGCGCCGTCGCGATCGAGGCCGCGCTCGAGCGCGCCGGCGTGGCGCCCGACGAGGTCCAGCACGTGGTGATGGGGCAGGTGCTGCAGGCCGGCCAGGGCCAGATCCCGTCCCGGCAGGCCCAGATCAAGGCCGGCATCCCCAACGACGTCTCGTCGGAGACCATCAACAAGGTCTGTGCCTCGGGGCTGCGCGCCTCGGTCATCATCGACCAGGCGATCCGCGCGGGCGACGTCGAGGTCGGGGTCGGCGGCGGGATGGAGTCGATGTCCCAGGCGCCCTACCTGCTGCCCCAGGCGCGCTTCGGCTACCGGATGGGCGACGCCAAGGCCCTGGACGCCATGGTCCACGACGGCCTGACGAACCCCTTCAGCGGCCGCCAGATGTTCGACGAGGCCACCGAGGTCGGCGACGAGCTCGAGCTGACCCGTCCGGACCTCGATCGCTGGGCCCTGCGCTCGCACCAGCTGGCGGTCAAGGCGACCGACGAGGGCCGCCTGCCCGAGGAGATCGTTCCGGTGACCGTCAAGGGCCGCAAAGGCGACACCATCGTCGAGATCGACGAGGGCCCGCGCCGCGATACGTCGCTCGAGCGCCTCGCCGCACTCCCGGGCTTGACGAGCAAGGAGGGCAGCCACACAGCCGGCAACTCGCCCGGCGTGAACGACGGCGGCGGCGCCGTCGTCCTGGCCTCCGACGAGTGGGCGCGCGCACGCGGCCGGGAGGCCCTGGCGGAGATCGTCGCCCACGCCCAGTCGGCCAACGACTTCGCCTATCTCGCCACCACTCCCGCGCGCGCGGCCGAGAAGGCGCTGGCCAAGGCCGGCCTCACCGCGCAGGACATCGACCTGTGGGAGATCAACGAGGCGTTCGCCTCGGTCACCCTGAACTCGATCCGCATGCTGGGCATCGACGAGGACCGCGTGAACGTCAACGGCGGCGCCGTGGCGCTCGGCCATCCGATCGGCGCCTCGGGCGCCCGCATCCTCGGCACGCTCGTGCACGAGCTGCGCCGGCGCGGCGGCGGCTACGGCTGCGTGGCCATCTGCTCGGGCGGCGGCCAGGGCGACGCCCTGATCGTCAAGGTCTAGGGCCTCTAGATGGTTGATTCCGAATTATTCGTGGTCGGGGTGGCGTGGATCGTCGTTCTGGGCGGCGTCCGGTGGCGCAGCCCATGGCAGCGCCATTGGCAAGTCCGCCGGACGGCGATCCAGAGCGGCGAGGCGCGTCAGCCCGGCCGCGAG
>JAOPZW010000390.1 GCA_025963905.1 Solirubrobacterales bacterium
GGCGCGGGCAGCGCCGCGACGGCGAGCGCGAGCGCCAGCCGGGCGTGGCGCGTCACGCCGGCCCGCGCACGCTCACGGCAGCACCAGCGCCTTGAGCGCCTCGCCGGTGCGCGCGAGCTCGAGTGCCCGCGCGGTCTGGTCGAGGCCAAGGCGGTGGGTGATGAAGGGCCCGGGGTCGACCCTTCCCGAGGCCACGAGCGCGAGCGCCGCCCGCATGTCGGCCGGGCCCGCCGAGTAGGAGGCGCGCAGGTCGACCTCGCCCCGGTACAGCGCATAACCGTCGATGCCGAGCGCCTGGCCGGGCGACGGCGGCGCGTAGAGGCACACCGAGCCGCCGGGGGCGACCGCGGCGAACGCGGCGGCGAGCGCCTCGGGCGTCGGCGCGCAGACCATGGCGACGTCGACGAGCTCGTTGCCGTGGCGCTCGGCGCCGAGCGCCAGCGCGCGTTCCAGGCGCTCGGGCCGCGGCTCGCGCACCCACACCGCCTCCACGGCGCGGGCGTGCGCCGCGGCCACCGCCAGCAGCCCGCTCGTTCCCGCGCCGACCACGAGCAGGCTGTCGCCGGCCCGCAGCGCGGCGCGATCGAACGCGCGCAGCACGCACGCCAGGGGCTCGACGAACGTCGCCCGCTCGGCGTCCAGCCCGTCGAGGACGAGCAGCTCGGCGGCCAGCTCGGACGGCACGCGGACGCGCTCGGCGAAGCCCCCCGGATCCAGCGCGGTCGCGCGGAAGCGCTCGCACAGCGTCTCGTGCCCGCGCCGGCAGCGCCGGCATTCCCCGCACGGCGCGTGGTGGTGGACCACGACGCGGTCGCCGACCGTCACGCCGCTGACGCCCGCGCCGACCTCGAGGACCTCGCCGGACAGCTCGTGCCCGAGCACGACGGGGATCTTGGGCGCCACCCAGGCGTCGCTGACGTCCGAGCCGCACACCCCGCACGCCAGGACGCGGCAGACGACCTCGCCCTCGCCGGCGACGGGGTCGGGCACCTCCTCGAGGCGCACGTCGCGCGGGGTGACCGATCGGGCGACCCTCACGTCAGCAGTCCCCGGAGGCTCTCCGCGGACGGGGGCGCGGCCACGCCGCGCTCGGTGACCAGCGCGGTGATGAGCCCGGCGGGCGTCACGTCGAACGCCGGGTTGCGCACCGGCGTGCCGGGCAGGGTGACCATCGCCTCGCCGAAGCCGCGCACCTCGCCTCCGTCGCGCTCCTCGATCTCGATGCCGTCGCCGTCGGGCAGCGCGACATCGATCGACGAGGTCGGGCCGGCCACCACGAACGGGACGCCGGCGGGGCGCGCGGCGAGCGCGAGCCCGTAGGTGCCGACCTTGTTGGCGACGTCGCCGTTGGCCGCGACCCGGTCGCAGCCGACGACGACCGCGTCGGCCGCGCCGCGGCGCAGCAGGCCGGCGGCGGCGCCGTCGACCAGCAGCTCGTGGGGGACGCCGTGGCGCGCCAGCTCCCACACCGTCAGGCGGGCGCCCTGCAGCAGCGGGCGCGTCTCGCACGCCAGCACCTCCACGCCGGAGCGACGGTGCAGCTCCAGGGCGATCGCCAGCGCCGAGCCGTCCCCGCCCGCGGCCAGCGCACCGGTGTTGCAGATCGTCATGAGGCGCCGGGCGCCGGCCAGGAGGTCGGCGCCCGCCGCGGCGATCGCCGCGCTGGCCGCGTCCTCCTCGGCGTGGATCGCCTGGGCCTCCGCGCGCACCGCGGCGGCCAGGGTCGCCGGCCCCGCGCCCAGGCCCGCCGCGTGCACGCGGTCGACCGCCCACGCGAGGTTCACCGCGGTCGGGCGCGCATCGCGCAACTCGCCGGTCGCCCGCTCGAGCGCACCCAGGCCCGGCTGGTGCGCGACTTCCATCGCGACGCCGTAGGCCGCGACGATGCCGATCAGCGGAGCGCCGCGGACGGCCAGGCGCCGGATCGCGGCGGCGGTGTCGGCCGCACCGGTCAGCTCGAGCCACGCCTCGCGGCCGGGCAGCAGCGTCTGATCGAGGATCCACAGGCGCCGCCCGTCCCAGCGCAGGGCGCGCAACGGGTGGGTCGAGACCGCCATGGCCGCGATGCTACCTCCGTCCACTCGATCGTCCTCGCGTCGGGCCGGTGCACTACGCTCGCGCGTTGCGTGCTCCGGTCCTCCGCGCTGGCCCTCCTCACGACGCTCACCATCGCCGGAACCGCAAGCGCGGCCGGCGATCCTGTGATGGGCCTGAGCGACGTGAGCGCCGGGATGCAGTGCACCGGCTATTCCGTGGTCAAGGGCACCGCGATCTCGTCCTTCGCCGTCGCCGTGGAGGACGTCGTCACCGGCGATGCCGGCGAGCGCGCGCCCCGGATCCTCGTGCGCGTGAGCGGTCCCGTCGTGGACGCCACCGGCATCGGGCCCGGCTTCTCGGGCTCGCCGATCTACTGCCCCGACGCCAACGGGGTCCAGCGCGTCATCGGCGCGATCTCGGAGTCCGTCGGGCAGTACGGCAACAAGGTCGCCCTGGCGACGCCGATCGAGGCGATCCTCGGCCAGCCGGTGGAGCCGCCGCCGGCGGCGCGCAGCGCCCCGGCGCTCGTGCGGGCGGCGCGACCGATCGCGACACCGCTGAGCATCGGCGGCCTGTCGGCCCCCGTGGCCGGCGTCGTGCAGCGCGCGGCGGCGCAGGCCGGGCGCCCGGTGACGACGGTCCCCGCCGCCCCGCGGGGCGGCTTCGCGCCCCAGCCACTGGTGCCCGGCGCGGCGATGGCCGTCGGCCTGGCCAGCGGCGACCTCACCGCCGGCGCGGTGGGCACCGTCGCCTACGCCGACGGCGACCGGATCTGGGCCTTCGGCCATCCGCTCGACGCGGTCGGGCGCCGCAGCCTGCTCCTGCAGGACGCCTATGTCTACGCGGTCATCGACAACCCGCTGTCGACGGCGGACGCCTCGACGTACAAGCTCGCCGCCGCCGGCCACGACCTCGGCACGCTGTCGGGCGACGGCGCGTCGGCGGTGGCCGGGACGCTCGGGGCGCTCCCCGCGCGCTACCCGATGCGCGTCGTGGCCCGCGACCTCGACACCGGGCACCTCGACGTCACGAACGTCCAGCTGGCCGACGAGAGCGCGGTCGGGCTACCGGGCGGCTCGTCGGCGCTGAGCTCGATCGGGCCGATCGCCGTCTCCCAAGGGGCGTTCAACGCGCTGGGCAGCGTTCCCGCCCGCCAGACGGCTTCGCTGTGCGTGCGTATCGAGGTGCGAGAGCTGCGGCGGCCGATGCGGTTCTGCAACAGCTACGTCGGGCCGATCGGCGGGGGAGAGGACCTCGCCGGCGCGCCGATGGCCGCCGACCTCGGATCGGCGGCCGAGCTGCTGGACGCCTACACCGGCGCGCCGCTCCACGTCTCCGCGGTGGTGGCCGATCTCAAGCTCCGGCGCGGCCTGCGCCAGGCGTTCCTCGCCGCCGTGACCGGTCCGCAGGTGGTGCGCCGCGGGACGACGGTGCGCGTGCGCGCGATCGCGCAGCGGGTCGGCGGCGGCATGCTGTCCCGCACGATCCGCGTCCACATCCCGCGTTCGCTGCGTCCTGGCCCGCGCGACCTCACGCTCGTCGGCACGCCCGCCGACGAGCCCGCGGCCGGGTCCGGGTCCGGGTCCGTGCAGGTCGATCTCGGCACCCTGCTCGGGCCGGTGGCCACGACGCAGCCGGGCCCGCAGACGCCCGCCGGCCTCGCGGCGGCGATCTCCCAGCTCCACCGCCCCGACGGCGTGAGCCTCGCCTTCCGCACCGCGGGCGCGCCCCCGCCGCAGGACCCGGCGGTCCTCGGCGGGCGCGCCGTCTTCCGCGAGGACGGCCTGCGCATCAGCGGGCTGGCCGCCCTCCGCGTGCGGGTGGAGTAGCCCCGAAGCAGCCCGGGCCGTCGAGCCCGGCCGGCTACCCGAGCCGGTTCTCGATGCTCAGCGGCGCGAACGCGGGGTTCGCGTCCGCGGGCGCGTCGGCCGGTGCGTCGGCGGGCGCCTCGACGCCCAGCGCCGCGGCCAGCTCGCCGGTCTCGTACATCTCGCCGACGATGTCCGCGCCGCCCACGAGCTCGCCCTTGATGAACAGCTGGGGGATCGTCGGCCAGCTCGAGACGGCCGTGAGCTCCTGGCGGATGCGCGGGTCGGGCAGGATGTCCACCGCGGCGAACGGGGCGCCCACGGCCTGGAGCGCCGCGACGGTCCGCGCCGAGAAGCCGCAGGCGGGGGCGTCGGGGGTGCCCTTCATGAAGAGGATCACCGGGTTCTCGCCGATCGCCTCGGTGATCGCCTGGCGGATGGGGTTGTCGGTCTGCTCGGGCATCGGTCTCCTCAGGAGGTCTTGGTCTTCACACTGAGCGCGTGGATGGCGCCGCCCAGCTCGCCGGCGAACACGTCCATGACCATCCGGTGCTGTTCCAGCAGCGGGCGGCCCGCGAATGCCCCGGACGTCACCACGGCGCTGAAATGCACGCCGTCCGGGCCGTCGACGACGGCCTCGGCGCCGGGGATGGCGCGCTCGATGCGCTCTCTGATCTCGTCCGGCGTGGGCATCTCCTACGACAGGTTAGAGGGTGTCGACCGGCCCGCTACACTTATTGAAGTGATGAGCACAACCGAGGTCACCTACCACGCCAAGGGCGTCCACTTCAGCGAGAAGGGCGCCGAGAAGGTCCGCGAGTTCCTGGCCTCCCAGCAGGCCGACATCGCCACCGCCGGCCTCCGCGTCGGCGTGCGTGGCGGGGGCTGCTCGGGCTTCCAGTATCAGCTTGCGTTCGACGACCAGCACGACGGTGACGTCGTCTTCGAGGACAACGGGCTGCGCATCCTGGTCGACGCCCAGAGCCTGCCCTACGTGGACGGCTCGAGCATCGACTACGTCGACTCCCTCCAAGGCGCGGGCTTCCAGGTGAACAACCCGAACGTCGTCGCGGCCTGCGGCTGCGGCTCGTCGTTCCGGGTCGCCGAAGACGAGCAGGTCTCCGCGGTCTAGCTGCCGGTGCGCGGGGCCGTCCTGGCGGCCTGCGCGGCCGCCGCACTGACCGTCGCCGCGTGCGGGGCCGCGAAGCGCGACCCTGCGCCGAAGGACCCGCCCGCGACGGCGGACGTCGCGCCGCACGGCGGCCTGGCGATCGGCCTGACGGAGGTCAACCCGAACTTCTTCTGGCACGGGAAGGATGTCGGCGCCTTCGGCCCGTGGCGCGACCGCGCCGAGGCCCTCAAGCCGCCGCTCTACCGCCTCGCCGTCGACTGGTCGTCGCTGCAGCCGACGGCCGATGCGCCGATCCAGTGGTCCAGGCACTCCGACGGGTGCATGCGCGGCCTGCCGCCGTGCCAGCCGTACGACGGCATCCTCGACACCCTGCGCGCCCTGCGCTCCGAGCAGACCGCAGGCGACGGCTATGCCGCGATGGTGGTCGTCTACGGCGTCCCGGATTGGGCCTCGGCGCCCGCCTCCGGGTGCGAGCGCGCCGGCGTCGGACCGCGCTCGCGGCCGATCACGGCCGAGGGCCTGCAGGCCTATCGCCGGCTGGTGAGGTCGCTGCAGGACCTCGCGCAGCGCGAAGGCGTGACGATCCGCTGGTGGAGCCCGTGGAACGAGCCCAACGGCCCGTTCTTCATCAGCCCCCAGCGGGCCAGCTGCACCGGTGGCTCCCAGGCCCTGGCGCCGTCGGTCTACACGCGCCTGGCCCGCGCGATGCGGGCCGAGCTTCGCCCCGGCCAGGAGCTCGTCGTCGGCGAGCTCGCCGGCCTCGAGAACCCGCGCCTGTACGGGACGTCGATCTCCGAGTTCTTCGACGCGCTGCCCGACGACGTCGTCTGCGGGGCGGGCGTCTTCGCCCAGCACGCCTACGCCAAGCGCGGCGACCAGGCCAATGACCCCGGGGCCGTCGGCGAGCTCGAGCAGGTCCTCGACCGCCGCCCATGCACCCGCGGCAAGCCGATCTGGGTGACGGAGACCGGCGTCGGAGGCCCGCACGTCGGGGACCAGCGCTCAGCCGACGACGCCAGCGTGCGCGCCGACTGCCGCGCGCTGGACACCGCCCTGCGCCGCTGGCGCGACGATCCGCGCGTCGACGCCGCCTTCCAGTACACGTTCCGCGACGACCCCGTCTTCCCGGTCGGCCTCGTCGACGAGCGCTTCACCAAGACGTGGCCGGCCTACGACCTGTGGAAGGCGTGGGGCGGAGGGCGAAGCCCGAGCGCTCCGGCGCCGCCGCTGCCCGCGGCCTGCGCCGCGGGCAGCGGTTGACCGGCTGACGGGGGTGGTCGACGATGCGGGCGTGGCGCCCGAGTCCGACACCCTGACCGTCCACGTCCGCCTCTCCGGGCGCCTGGGCCCGGGCCGGCAGGCGGTGCGCCTCGCTGCCGGCGGGACGGTCGCGGACCTGCTCGCCGCGCTCGCTCCCGGCCTCGGGCTCGAGCCCGAGCGGCTTGCCGGGGTCGCCGTCGCCTCGGCCGGCGAGGTCGTGGGGCACGACCGGCCCCTGCGCGACGGGGAGGCGCTGGTGCTCGTCCTCCCCGTCGCAGGCGGCTAGGCCTAGGCCGGCTCGCCGTACTGCTCGCGCGCCGGACCGTCGAGGCCGCGGGCCGCGAGCGCGTCGACCGGCGCGCGAAAGGTGACCTGCACGACGCCCGGCGCGCGGCCGATCTCGATGGCCCCGCTGATCGTCGCCCGGTTCATGACCTCGGGCACCTCCATGCCGAGCACGGCCGCGGCCCGGCGCAGGCCGTTCTCGATCGCGGTGTTGAGGTCCGGGCCGCTGCCGACGAACGACACCGGGAGGCTGTCCTCCACCGCGCCGCCGCCGTAGCGCCAGGCCAGCGCCTCCGCGGCGGTGCGCTCCGCCGCCGTCAGCGGCCGCGCGAGGAACGGCAGGTCCTCGGCGACCGGGAAGAGGATCGGGCCGTCGAGGTCCAGCCCCTTGACCACGGACACCTGGAGCGTGACGGTCCCCGCGACGTCGGCGGTGTGCCCGGCGATCTCGCCGTTGCCCTGCATGGCGTGCATGTCGCCGAGGTAGACGCCGCCGCCCGGGACCTTCACGGGGCAGACGAGGATCGCGCCCGCGCGGACGGCATTGATGTCGAGATGCCCGTCGGTGCGGGCGGCGAGCTGCTTGGCGGTGACCGCGCGGCTGTGCGGGGCTCCGACGAGGAACGCCCCGAAGTCCCCGGCGTTGTGGGAATCCGGGAGGTCGATCGCGGGCATCGTGCCGAGCTGGCCCATGAACGGCCGCATCCGGGCCACGACGCCGACGAGATCGGACGGCGCGAAGAGGAGGATCGGGTTCTGCACCGAGTTGGCCGGCAGCGCCGCGGTGTGCGCGGCGTCGTGCGCGAACGCCTCGGCCTGCGCGCCGGTGACGGTCACGCCGAGCCGCCGTGCGTCGTCGAAGGCCATCGTGTAGCCGTTCGTGAAGGCGAACGGCGCTGCGGGTGCCCCGCACTCCGCACACCGCACGCTGTCGGGGCCGATCCCGTCCACGACCGTTGCCTCGTCCTCGGCGCCGCACCGGGCGCAGACCTTGGCGCAGTACGGGTCGCCGTTGAAGCGGCCCTCGATCGTCCGGTCGTTGCCCGACGCGGTCGCGACGGACGTGACGTCGATCGCGCGGATCCGGATGGCGATCGCGTCGCCGATCTCGGCGCCCTCGACGTTGACCGGCAGCGTCACCTCATGGCCGCCCTTGATGGCAGGGGTGATCATCGGGCCCCAGCATCCGGGCGCGGTGTTGGCCACGATGTGGCCGCCGTCGCGCACGGTTCCCAGGATCTCGGCGCTCGGACCGATGATGCCGTCGCAGAAGCGGTCGACGTAGACGGTCTCGGCGGCGGTCGAGACGCCCGCGGGCCGCGGCGTGGTCGTGGCCATGCAGTCCTCCTTCGAATCGGGTCGGGTCGGTGGGGTCGGTCGTGTCGAGCCTACGCCTCGCGTTGACGCTTCGTTGACGGCGCGCTGACGGCCCGGCGCGAGCCTGACGCCGTCAACCCCGTCCCAAGAGGAGAAGACGCCATGGCTGCCACACCCGCCATCGACGAGGCCAAGCTCGAGGAGTTCATGGGCCAGTTCGTCCAGGACATGGGCGCCTGCGCCACCGCCCCGCTGGTCCTCATCGGCGACAAGCTCGGCCTCTACAAGGCGATGGCCGACGGCGCGGCCGTCACGCCGGCCGAGCTCGCGCAGCGCACCGGCTGCCGCGAGCGCTACCTCCGCGAGTGGCTGTGCCAGCAGGCGGCGAGCGGCTACGTCGAGTACGACCCGGACGGTCAGACGTTCCGTCTGCCGCCCGAGCAGGCGATGGCGCTGGCCGACGACGACAGCCCGGCGTTCATACCGGGGGCGTTCCAGCTGCTGGCGGCGATGATCAAGGACGAGCCGCACATCACCGAGCGCTTCCGCTCCGGCGAGGGCTTCGGCTGGCACGAGCACGATCACGACCTGTTCGAGGGCACCGAGCGGTTCTTCCGCCCCGGCTACCTCGCGAACCTCGTCGAGTCGTGGCTGCCGTCGCTCGAGGGCATCGTCGACCGGCTCGATGCGGGCGCGCGCGTGGCCGACATCGGCTGCGGACGCGGCGCCTCGACGATCCTCATGGCCAAGGCGTTCCCGGCCTCGTCGTTCCACGGCTCGGATTACCACGAGGGCTCGATCGAGGCCGCGCGGCGCGCCGCCGAGCGCGCCGGCGTGGCCGACCGGGTGACGTTCGAGGTCGCCACGGCCAAGGCGTTCGGCGGCGGCCCGTTCGACCTCGTGTGCGTGTTCGACGCGCTGCACGACATGGGCGACCCCGTCGGCGCCGCGCGCCACGTCCGCTCGCAGCTGGCCGACGACGGCACGTGGATGGTCGTCGAGCCCTACGCGAACGACACGGTCGAGGAGAACCTCAACCCCGTCGGCCGCGTGTTCTACGCGGGCTCGACGATGCTCTGCACCCCGGCGTCGCTGAGCCAGGAGGTCGGGCTGGCGCTCGGCGCCCAAGCGGGTCAGCAGCGCCTGACCGGCGTGCTAGGCGAGGGCGGCTTCGGCCGCGTGCGCCGCGCGGCCGAGACGCCGTTCAACCTCGTGCTCGAGGCGCGTCCGTAGCGCTCCGCGGCGACTGCGCGCCGGCGAGCGCGGCGAGTGAGCGCAGGGACGCGCTCACGACGCCGCGCTGCGCGTCGAGGCGGTGGCTCTCGGCCTCGGGGATCTCGACGTGCACCGTGATGCGGGTGCCGTCGTCCTCGGCCAGCGGCTCGAGCCGCCACGCGAAGACGAGGTCGCTCACCAGGCAGGAGATCGTGACTTTGCGGCCGTCGCCGTCGGCGCGCAGGGCCTGTGGCATCGGGAAGTCCGGATAGCCCGCCGGGTACATCGTGAAGTCGCCCTCGCCGCCGGGGCCCGGGGGCTCGATCGCCTCGACACCCGCCCACCATTCCGGGAAGCGGGCCGGGTCGTAGAGCAGCTTCCAGACTCCCTCGACCGGGGCGCTGGTGGTCGTGCTGTCGTCGAACGTCGGCATCGGCGTCTCCTCAGGTCGGTGCGGCCTCCAGCTCGCGCAGCTCGGCGGCGACGCGCTCCAATTCGCGCTCCGGATCCACGACGCCCGTGACGGGCGGCCTCCCGAGATCCACGAGCGAGGCGAGATGGTCGCGGGGCAGGCTCACCTCGCCCGCCAGCCGGCGCCAATGCCCGGCCGACTCCTCCAGGCGCTCCGCCGCGAGCGCCGGGTCGCCGCGCGCACGCGCGCTCAGCCCCTGCGCGAAGGCCATCCGGGCCACGAGAACCGCGGGCCGGTGCGAGCGGCCCACCGGCTCCAGCGTCGCGGCGCGGATCTCGGCGTCGGCCGCGTCGGCGCGGCCCAGGCGGGCGAGCGCCTCGGCGCGGCGCAGTCGCGCCTCGGCCCGCTGCACCGCAGGGTCGCCCCGCAGCGCGCGCCCCAGCAGCTCCTGGGCGCGCTCCGGGTCTCCGCCGATCAATGCCAGCAGGCCGGCGTCGTGGTCGGCCAGCGCCGCGAGCTCGGGCGCGTCGAGCCGTGCGGCCAGCTCGGCCTGGTGGTCGCAGTCCGCCCGTGCCTCGTCGGCGCGACCCAGGCGCGCGAGCGTGTAGGCGCGCACGCCGTACATCTGGAACTCGACGGCCGGGAGGCCGGCGACCGCAACGAGACCGCGCTGGGCGTGCTCAAGCGCGCGCTCGAGGTTGCCCGCCGCGGCCGCGATGCACGAGGCGTTCGCCCAGCCGCCGTAGGCCATGTCGGGACGCCCGGCGCGCTCCCCGATCTCGGCGCTGCGCACGAGGAGCTCCTCCGCCTCGCGCAGGCGCCCGGTGGCGAGCATGACGTAGGCGCGGACCGTCTCGAGGTCGTGGCGCCGCATGGGGGTGGGGTCCAGGTCGAGCGCCTCGAGCAGGCGCAGGAACTCGGCGGCCGCGCCGGCCCCCGACACGGTGACCTCGCTCCACGCGCGCACGGCGAGCAGCTCCGCGCGGACGTCCAGATCCGCCGGGGCGCCGGAGTCGAGCGTCTCGAGGCCGCGCCGGGCGGCGGCGCCCGCCGCAGCCGGGTCGCACAGCGCGCCGCGGAACCAGCGTGCGGCGCGCAGGTGCGCCGCGGCGCGGCCCGCGAGGTCTCCCGGGTCGATCAGGGCCAGCGCCTTGCCGAGCTGGCCGAGCGACGTGTCGCGATCGCCGAGCAGCGCGCAGGCCTCGGCCAGCTGGAGCCTGGCCGCCGGATCACCGGGGACGAGCTCGATCGCCTCGCGCAGGAAGGCCACCGCCTCGGGGATCGCGGTGGCGCGCGCGGCGTCCGCCGCGGCTTGGAGCAGGCGCCCCGCCGCGAGATCGTGGCGTCCGGCGAGCTGCAGATGGCGCGCGGCCTCGGCGGCGGCCGTGCTCGGCGCCTCGCCCAGCGCCTCGTGCAGGCTGCGCAGGCGGGCGTCCTCCAGGTCGGCGTAGACCGCGTCCCGCAGGAGGGCGTGGCGGAACCCGAACCGCCCGTCGGCGCTGCGGAAGAGGCCGCAGTCCATCGCGTCCAGCACCGCCGCGGGCTCCGCCAGCGCCAGGAGCTCCGCTCGTTCGAAATCGCGGCCGGCGACCGCCGCCAGCTCGGCGGTCCGGCGCGCCGGCGCCGGCAGCCCCGACACGGCGGCGCGGACGGTCGCGCGGAGCGAGGGGGGA
>JAOPZW010000427.1 GCA_025963905.1 Solirubrobacterales bacterium
GATGCCGAGCGCCTCAGAAGCGCCAGCGGCTCGCGCCGTGCGGCTCGCGCAGGCCGACGCCGAACGCGGTGTGGACGGTCAGGCGGTACAGGTGCCATGGCGGCGGGCCGGCGCTCTGGGCGCTGTAGGGCGCGGTGATCGCATCGCCCGCCACCTCGGCCGGCCAGCCTCCCTCCGCGAATGTCGACGCGACCTGGTCGAGCGTCGGGCGATCCGTCACGCGATGCGCCTTGCCCTCGAGGACGAGATCGATGCCGTCGAGGCGAAGCGACAGCGTGCATGCGGGGTTGGCGGCGAGGTTGCGTGACTTGCGGGTCTCCGGGCCGCTCGTGAAGTAGAGGTGGCCATCGAGCTCGGCGACGCCGACGCCGGCGGAGTGCGGACGTCCGTCCGGGCGGACGGTACCGAGGAAGCACGGAACCGCCGGCCCGAGCGATCCGGTCCCGAGCGCCGTGGCCGCGCGACTCCAAGGCATTGGTTCCTCGCCGTAGCGATCGGCGAGGTTGACGGTCTGGCGCGGTGCACGGGTCATCATGCGGCTCCTCGGGTCGGCCTTTCCATCATGACGACCCGGCGGCAGCGCGGAACTCATCGGCCTCGGTCGCCCGCGATGAGTTTCGCCGCGCCGGCGTGTCTCAACAGACATCAACCAACCCCCCAGGAGGATCTCGTGAGCACCACCACCACCCGCATCAGCAAGATCGGCACGGTCGTCGTCCCGGTCACCGATCAGGATCGCGCCATCGAGTTCTACGTCGAGACCCTCGGCTTCGAGAAGCGCACCGATGTGCCCTTCGGCGAGGGCTACCGCTGGGTCGAAGTCGCCCCGGCCGGTGCCGACACCACGATCGCCATCGTCCCGCCGCCTCCCGGCAACCCCGCCGGCAACACCGAGACCGGCATCGGTCTCAACACCGATGACATCGATGCCGACCACGCAGAGCTGAAGGCCCGCGGCGTCGACGTCGACCCCGAGGTCAGCCGGATGGGCGACCCGGTCCCGCCGCTGTTCTGGTTCCGCGACCCGGACGGCAACAGGCTGATGGTCGTCGAGAACCGCGACTAGCGCTCGAGCGACTCGGAGCTCTCCAGCCACGCCGCCTCGAGGCGATCGCGCTCCGCGCCCAGCGCCTCGAGTTGGCCCTGCAGGTCGTGAAGGCGGGCGTGGTCGCTCGCGCTGGCGGCCATCTCGTCCTGCAGGGCCCGCTCGCGGTCGGCCAGCTGGTCGAGGGCACGCTCTAGGCGCTGGATCTCCTTGCGCGTCGCGCGTAGCACGGCGCCCGCGGGAGCGGTTGGCTTGGCCCGCTCCGGCGGCCCGGGAGCGGTGTCCGCGGGGGCCCGCTGCATCTCGACGTACTGGTCGATCCCGCCCGGGAGGTGGCGGAGCCCGCCCTCGGGCGTGAGCGCGTGGACGTCGTCGCAGACGCGTTCGACGAAGTAGCGGTCGTGGCTGACCACCACGAGCGTGCCCGGCCAGGCGTCGAGCAGGTCCTCCAGCGCGGTGAGGGTGTCGATGTCGAGGTCGTTGGTGGGCTCGTCGAGGACCAGGACGTTGGGCTCGGCCATCAGCAGGCGCATGAGCTGCAGCCGGCGGCGTTCGCCGCCCGAGAGGTCGCGGACCAGTGTCCGCGCCCGGTCGCCGCGGAAGCCGAAGCGGTCGCACAGCATCCCGGCAGTGATCTCCTGGCCGTCGCTCAGCGTCGCGCGCCCGCGCACCTCCTCGAGCGATTCGAGCACGCGCAGGTGACCGGGGATCTCGACCGTGTCCTGAGACAGGTGCGCGAGCCGGACCGTCGCACCTCGCTCCACCCCGCCGGACGTCGGCTCGAGCTCGCCGCTGAGGACCTTCGCCAGCGTCGTCTTGCCCGAGCCGTTGACGCCGACGAGCGCGACCCGATCGCCGGGCCCGAGACGCCAGGTCACTCCGCGCAGCACGTCCTTGGCCCCGAACGCCAGCGAGACGTCGACCGCGTCCAGCACCTTGTCGCCCAGGCGAGCGGTCGCGAACCGCAGCAGCTCGGCGCGGTCGCGCACCTCGGGCTCGTCGGCGATCAGTGCGTTCGCGGCGGCGATGCGGAACTTGGGCTTCGCCGTGCGCGCCGGCGGGCCGCGTCGCAGCCAGGCGAGCTCCTTGCGCAGCAGCTGGCGGCGGCGGTCGTCGCGCGCCGCCTCCTGGCGGTCGCGCTCGGCGCGGGCCAGGACGTAGGCCGCGTAGCCGCCGTCGTACTGGTGGACGGCTCCGTCGGAGACCTCCCACGTCGCGGTGCACACGGCGTCCAGGAACCACCGGTCGTGGGTGACGACGAGCATCGCCCCGCGGCGCGTGGCCAGGTGACGGGCCAGCCAGTCGACCCCTTCGACGTCGAGGTGGTTGGTCGGCTCGTCGAGCAGGAGCAGCTCGGGGCCGTCGAGCAGGAGGCGCGCCAGCGCGATGCGCCGGCGCTCGCCGCCGGACAGCGACGCGATCGGGGTGTCGATCCCGGCGGCGAAGCGGGACAGCCCGACACCGCCCAGCAGCCCGTCGAGCACCGCCCGGAACGCCGTGTCCCCCGCCCACTCGTGGTCGGCTCGCCCGCCCACGAGCTCCTGGCGGATCGTGCGGTCCCCGGCGAGCTCGTCGCTCTGGCCGAGCAGGCCGATGTGGAGCCGGCCGGAGGTCGTGACGGCCCCGGCGTCCGGCGACTCGGTGCCCGCGATCAGGCGCAGGAGCGTCGACTTGCCGTCGCCGTTGCGCCCCACGACCCCGATGCGATCGCCGGCCGCCACCCCGAGCGTGGTGTCGCGCAGAACCGACCGGCTGCCGTAGCCCTTGTCGACGGCGTTGAGGTTGACGAGGTTGCGCACCGCGGGCATCTCGCCTGCATCCTGTCGGGACGCGGCCGTCAGCGCATCGCGGGGGCGGGGTCGATCTTCGCTCCGCGCACGATCAGCTCGAAATGCAGGTGCGGCCCGGTGGCGAAGCCCGTCGCGCCGACGCGGCCGATGACGGCGCCCGCGCCGACCGACTCGCCGCGGCGCACGAGCACCCTGGAGAGGTGCGCGTAGAGCGTGCGCTCACCTTGGCCGTGCGCGAGCACCACGCGGTCGCCGTAGCCGTCGGCGGCGAAGCCGGCGCTCACCACGCGCCCGGCGCGGGCGGCCGCGACCGGTGTGCCGGCCGGCGCCGGGAAGTCGATTCCGGGGTGCCACGTCGCGCCCCGGGCGCCGTAGCGGTCGCCGACCGGCGCGGCCACCGGCCGGCGCACGGCGAGTGGGGCGCGCGGAGGCGACCGGCGCAGCGCCGCGCGGGTCGCGGGCCCCGCGACACCCGCGAGCGGAAGCCCGGCGAACCGCTGGAAGCGCAGGACCGCCGCCTCGAGATGCGAGCCGAAGCCGCCGTCCAGCGACCCGCAGGGGAAGCCGTGCGCCGACAGCGCGAACTGCAGCGCGGCGACATCCCAGCCCCGCGCGCCCGGGCGCATCGTCCGGCTGCCGTAGGGCGGCCCGCCGCGGCGCCCCAGCGCGGCGCGCGTGCGCGCCCCGGCGATGCCGTCGACGGGGAGCCCGCTGCGGCGCTGGAAGCTCCGCACCGCGGCCACGGTCGCGGGGCCGGCGACGCCGTCGACGTTCCCGGGCAGGAGGCGCAGCGCGTGCAGCGCGACCTGCAGTGCCGCGACGTCCGGGCGCCCGGCCTCGGCGGAGGCCGGGGTGAGCGCGAGGACCGCCGCGCAGGCCCCGGCGACGACGATGCTGCGTCGTGCCATCGTCCCGCGTTCGCCGCGGCCGGGCGGCCTCCTCGCTCGCGTTGTCCGAGCCGACACCCCCGAGGCGCCGCGCGGGCTGGCACCATCGTGGCCATGGAGAGCGACGCGCGCGTGTGCCCGTTCTGCGGGGCGCCACCAGGCGTGGGGATCTTCTGCAGCGCGTGCGGCCGCAATCTCGCCGCGGTGGAGCGCCTGCCGACGCGCGCGGAATGGGAGACGACACGGCCGGCCGAGGCCGCCCCCGCCCCCGCCCCCGCGGATCCCCGGCAGCTGGCAGACCGCTGCGCGCAGGCGCTCGCCGGGTTCCTCACGGCGATGCACGCGGCCGGCGATCCGGGCGCGACCAAGATGCCGATGACCGGCGCCCCGGGCTTCAAGCGACCGCGCAACGCACGCGGGTGGGTGGTCCGACCGGTCCACCGAGAGGAGGACGACGAGGACCCGCGGCGGTACGAACCCGGCCTCGTCGTAACGACCGAGGGGGCCGTCCACCGTCTCGACAGCGAAGTCCGGGGCTGGGGGCAGCGCGACTTCCCCACCTTCCGCGACACGATCGCCCCGGACCCGATCGACCTGCCGGCCGAGGAGCGCCTGATCGGCGAGCTCGCCGCCGTCCTCCGCGACAACGGCGCCGGCAGCTGACCGGGCTGAGGGCCTACGACCGGATCGAGCGCTGGTACTGCGCGACCGCCAGCGGCGCGCAGACGAGGACGATCGCCGCCGCCCAGATCAGCGTGTAGGCGATCGGGTGGGCCAGGGGCCACGCCGCGCCCGGGGGCGCGATGCCGCCGGGGTTCCCGAACAGGTGGCGCAGCGCGTTGGCGAGCGACGACGTCGGATTCCACTCGGCGATCGTCTTGAGCACGGAGGGCAGCGTGCTGGTCGGGACGAACGTGCTGGCGATGAAGGTGATCGGGAAGATCACGATGAACGCGATGCCCTGGACGCCCTCGGGGGTGGCCACGAGGCTGCCGAGGAGCACGCCGATCCAGATCATCGCGAACGAGAAGGCGATCATCAGCCCGTAGCCGGCCAGGATGTCCAGCACCCCGGCGTGGATCCGCCAGCCGACGACGAAGCCGGTGATCGACATGAACACGATCGGCAGCAGGGCGCGGATCAGGTTGGCCACCGCGTGACCGGCCAGCACGCTCGAGCGTGCGATCGGGAGGGAGTGGAAGCGGTCGATGGCGCCGTTGTTGCGGTCGTGGGACAGCGCGAGCGCGACGCCGAAGGCGCCGAACACGATCGTCTGGGCGAAGATGCCGCCCATCAGGAACTCCTTGTACCTGCCGCCGCCGGGGACGCTGATGGCGCCCCCGAACACGAACGCGAACAGCAGCACGAACATGACCGGCTGGATCGTCGCGTCCGACAGCGCCTCCGGCTGGCGGCGCATGTGCCGCAGGCCGCGGCGGGCGATCACCCAGGTGTCGCCGGCGAAGGTCGGACGGGTCTGGGCTTGGGCGCTCATCGCTGCTCCTCGGAGGCAGACGCGGGGACGGGGGCGCGGGCCTCTTCGTCGGGCGGCGCGCCGGTCAGGGTGAGGAAGGCGTCGTCCAGCGTGGGCTGGCGCAGGCCGAGGTCCTCGACGGCGATCTCGGCCTCGGTCAGCGCGTCGGCGAGCGCGCCGATCGCCTCCACCCCGCCCTCGACCGGGGCGGTCACCGAGCGGCCCGCGGGATCGACGCTGGGCGCGACGCCCGCGATCCGCGCGACCATCTCGGTGACGGCGTCGAGATCGCGGCCGTCGGCGCAGACGACGTGCAGCTGATCGCCGCCCACCTGGCGCTTGAGGCTGCGCGAGTCGCCGCGGGCGATGATGCGCCCGTGGTCGACGACCACGATGTCGTCGGCCAGGCGGTCGGCCTCGTCGAGGTACTGGGTGGTCAGCAGGATCGTCGCGCCGCCCTCCACGAGGCGATCGAGGACGTCCCACAGGTCGTTGCGGGCCCGCGGATCGAGTCCCGTCGTCGGCTCGTCGAGGAACAGCACCTCGGGCTCGGCGACCAGCGTCGCGGCGAGGTCGAGCCGCCGGCGCATGCCGCCCGAGTAGCCGCGGGCAAGCCGGCCGCCCGCATCGGTCAGGGCGAACTGCTCGAGCAGCTCGGTGGCCCGCGCGCGGGCGCGCTTGCGCCCGAGATGGTGCAGCTCGCCGATCATCGTCAGGTTCTCGTGGCCGGTCAGGAGGCCGTCGACCGTCGCGTCCTGCGCGGCGAGGCCGATGCTGCGACGCACGGCCATCGGGTCGGAGGCGGTGTCGGCGCCGGCCACGAGCGCGGTCCCCGCGTCGGGCGCGGTGAGGGTGGTCAGGATCCGGACGGCGGTGGTCTTGCCGGCACCGTTGGGGCCGAGCAGCGCGCACACGGCGCCCCGGGCGACGTCGAGATCCAGGTGGTCCAGGGCGCGCTTGCCGTCGTAGGTCTTGACGAGGCCGCGGGCTTCGATCGCGTTGGTGGTGGGCATCGCGAGCACCCTTGCAAATCGCGCGGAACTTTTCAATGGGTGTAAAGTTCGCGTAATGGAAGGTTCCGCGCCGACCGTAGCGGGCCTGCGTGCATGGAAGAAGGCGCGGACGCGCCTGGCGATCTCGGACGTGGCGACGCGCCTGTTCGTGGAGCGCGGCTTCGAGGCGGTCACCGTCGCCGACATCGCCGCGGCGGCGGAGGTCTCGGTCAAGACGATCTTCAACTACTTCTCCTCGAAGGAGGAGCTGTTCTTCGACCGCGCCGACGAGGTGATCGCTGCGATCGCCGAGGCGGTGATCGACCGCCCGCCGGGAACCACGGTCCTTGGCGCGCTCCACGCCGTCCTCGCCGACCGCCGCGTGCCGTTCGACCCGGAGGGCTGGCGATCGTTGCGCGACCCCGACGGCTACGAGCGCTTCCGCGCGTTCATCGCCGCCGAACACGCGGCGCCCGCGCTGCGCGCCCGGCGGCTCATGATCGCCGAGGCGTGGACCGAGCGCCTGGCGGCCGTCGTCGCCCACGAGCTCGGGCTGGCCGCCGACGACCCGCGGGCGCGGACGCTCGCGACCATGGTGCTCGCCGTCATGGGGATGCGCGAACGGGCGCTGTCCGCCGCGATGCTCGAGCGCGCCCCGGCGCGGCAGGTCGAGCGGCGGGTCCGCGCCGTGGTCGACGAGGCCTTCGGGCGCCTGACCGCCGCCTTCGCGGACGTGGACAGGGTTCGCTGAGTGGCCTCGGTTCCCCCTCCCCTAGATGGTCGATTCCGAATTCTCGCGGCCGGGCTGACGCGCCTCGCCGCTCTGGATCGCCGTCCGGCGGACTTGCCAATGGCGCTGCCATGGGCTGCGCCACCGGACGCCGGGTGGGCGGGACCGAATCACGATCCACGCCACCCCGACCACGAA
>JAOPZW010000450.1 GCA_025963905.1 Solirubrobacterales bacterium
GCAGGTTGACGTAGAAGATCCAGCGCCAGGAGACGTCGTCGACCAGCCAGCCGCCGAGCACCGGGCCGATGATCGGCCCCATCAGCATGGGGACGCCGACGATGCCCATCACGCGCCCGATGCGGCGCGGACCGGCGGCGCGGCTGAGGATCGTCATGCCCGCGGGCATGATCATGCCGCCACCCAGGCCCTGCAGGACGCGGAAGAAGATGAGCGACCCCGCCGACCACGCCATGCCCGACAGCGCCGAGCCGACGAGGAACAGCCCGATCGAGATCATGTACAAGCGCTTGGTGCCGAAGCGGTCGGCAGCCCAGCCGGTGAGCGGGATCACCGTGGCCAGCGCGAGCATGTACCCGGTCGACACCCACTGGATGGTCGACAGCGTCGTGTGGAAGTCCCGCGACAGCGTGTTGATCGCGACGTTGACGATCGTCGAGTCGAGGATCGACATGACGGTGCCGAGCACGACGACCGCCGAGACGCTGATCAGCGCGCGGTCGAACATCTTCGCGGGCTGCGGCTGGCTGCTCATCCGGGGTTCTCCGTGCACATGGTGCCGTCGTCGGCGTGGGCGGGAAGGAGGGGCTGCAGCGCGACGCTCAGGGCGGCGCGCTGCGAGGGGTCCAGGGGCTCGACCAGGCGCATGAGGCCCTCGTGGCGGGCGGCCGTGATCCGGCCGACCGCCTGGAGGCCTGCGTCGGTCAGCGCCAGGCGCTTGACGCGGCGGTCGGCCGCGTCCTCGCGCCGGGACACGATGCCCTGGCGGGTGAGGGCGTCGACCGCGCGGCCGGTGGCCGCGGGCGAGAGGCCGACGAGCTTGGCGAGCTCGGAGGGGGTGAGCTCGCCGTCCGACCCGTCCAGGACGAACAGCATCTTCAGCTGGGTCATCGACAGGTCCAGCTCCTCCACGATCTTGAAGACCTCGCTCTGAGCCGTCTTCATCGTGGTGACCAGGAAGGTCATCAGCTCGTCGGTGAGCTGCCGGGCACTGATCCCTGTCGACTGCATCGCACACAAATACTAACGTGAGCGCAAAGATTGCGCAAACGAAGGTCTTTGCGCGTACGCAGATCGTCGCACGCGCGCAAACAGGAGGCGTACTCTGCGGCCATCGCGGGAGCGTCCGAGCCCTTCGCACTCGACCGCGAGCGCATGGACCGTGGCCGCAGCCCCTTTTTTCCGGGCTCCAACGCGTGCTGGTGAGGCGCCCAGCGCGTCGTCCTTGACGATCACCTCGGCGAGGATCTCGTCCCCGATGCCGTCCGCGGTCCACAGCCGCAGCCGCTCGTGCGCGGTCTTCCAGGGCCCGTAGCGTTCCGGCAGGTCACGCCATGGCGCCCCGGTCTCCGACGTGCCGATCGACGCGTGGGAACCGCGCCCGCCGGGGGCGCGTTGGACGCAGCTGTCGCCGCGAGCATGGAAAGGGTTAGGGATCGTCCTCAGGACGAAGCGGCGATGTTGAGCCATGTCGTCGCGCCGCCGGCCGCGGCACGCAGCGCGGTGTCCTGCTCGCCATTGCGCGGGACGTCGAAGGTGCCCCCGGCGGCGGCGCAGGCCGTCTTCGCCGCCGGACGCGGGACCGCCGCGCTCGTCCACCACGTTGCGTCGGCCGCCCGGCAGGCGGCAGGGTGGCGCTCGGGCCCGGTGCAGGCCGAGCTCTGCCAGCGTCCGCCGGTGAGCTGGACGGTGCAGTGCCCGCGGGTGAGGTCGGGCTCACCCGGCGCCCAGGACCAGACCGTCGCGGCGAGCCGGCCGTCGTTGGGCAGCAGCTGGTCGAAGCCGAAGAGGTCGACGCCGCAGGCGGTCATCGCCGCCACCTTGTCGGGCGTCAGCCGCTGGGCCGTCGCCTGGGCGGGCGAGGTCGTCGGCGAGATGGCCTGGGCGACGAGGGTGGAGTCCTCCAAGTAGCGGACGAGCTTGCTGGCATACACGTCGCGGCCGTACGTCGCGTCGCAGGCCGGCGCGGGCCGGTAGGCGGCGGTGTCGCCGCTCTCGACGTGCGTGTCGTCCCAGCCGAAGACCGCGGAGGACCAGCCGGCGCGGCAGTTGCCGACCAGTACGACCTGCGCGCCCTGCGCCCGGATCGCATCGCGCGTAAGGGCGAGCGGGAGGCTCGTGCAGGGGCGCCCGGCTGCCGGGGCGACCGGCCGCAGGAGCATCGAGCTGCCGTCCTGGCGGCGCATGCCGGCGTGGAGCTGCTCAACGGCGGCGGCGTAGCCGTCGGCGGTCCCCAGCTCGTCCTCGAGGTAGAGCAGGAGCACCGCTCGCGGGTGGGCGCGGAGCCAATCACGAACCTGGGGCAGGACCTCCGCGAGCGTGGGCTCCGTCGTGCAGCCGAAGTGCAGCTGGTCGGGACCGCGGCCGTGGCAGACGACGACCGTCGCTCCCTGCGGGCGCTGCAGGACGTGGAGGTCGAGTTCGATGCTGCGCACGTCCACGTCGAGCTGCTGGGACAGGGTGAGCTGCTGGTTGGAGTCGCCGTGGGAGAGCGTAAAGCCGTTTGCGAGGGCGTTGAACGAGTTGTGGGTCCCGACCCAGGCCGCCGCCGTCAGCGACAGTGGGTCGCCGAGCCGCGATTGGAATGCGACGGCCCGGTGTGTCCAGGAGCGCTGGTAGTCGGCGACGGCCTGGGCGCGGGCGGACGCGTCGAGCTGCGGCGCCTGCAGCGCCTTCTCCTGCAACGTGCACGGCGCCTGCGACGGGCTGATCGCCTCGCACGGCCCGCTCACGGGTGTCTGCGCGTGCGCGCTCGCACCGGCGCCCAGCGCCGCGGCTACGACTGCGGCGGCGACTCTCCCTTTCAGCGGCCCCATTAGTCGTGTGAACGCGATGTTGAAGTTGAACTTGCGCTTAGCGGCGATACGAGCGGGCGTGGAGCCGGTCACGAGCCCGAGGCGATCATCAACGCCAGCTGCGAGGCGCGGCCGTAGCGGCCGGTGCGCCTGGCCGAGTTGCTGGCCGGACGGATCGCGCAGCTGACCGGCCGTAAGGCCCGGTCGGGCGGCTTTCGTTTGAGCCCCGAGGCGTCGAACGGCACACTGGAGGCGGTGGCAGCGCCCGTTCCTTCCGCGCAGCCGCGTGCTGCCGCGGCCGGGTCACCGCCCGGCGTGCGCTGCCCGTCCATCCGTGTTCTCCCCCGATCTCAAGGACGACTTCCTGACCATGAACTCCCGTCTTTTCCGCATCGCTGTTGCCGCTGTCGCCGCCGCCGCTCTGCTGCCGGCCGGCGCTCAGGCGCGCGCGAACGTCTACGGCACCCCGGCCACCAGCAGCGCCGGGGTCGTCAGCG
>JAOPZW010000436.1 GCA_025963905.1 Solirubrobacterales bacterium
CCGGCGGCTCAGCGCCGTCGCGCGGGGCGCCGACACCACGAAGGCAACGGCCAGCGCGCCTTGTGTTGGGGAACGGGAGGCGCGCATGAGCTCCGCTTGCCACGGAGGGTAAGGAGCACGCGGGCGCGCCCCGGCACAGCAAGAGAGGGGGCGCGCCCGCAGCCCTCCGCTTCGCGGGATCGACCTCAGATGTAGCCGCGGGTCCGCGCGACGTCGACGACGCGCTCGATCCCCAGCTCGAATGCGGCCACGCGCATCGGGACGTCGTCCTTGGTGGAGCGGGAGCGCACCTCGCGGTACGCCTTGCGCATCCGCGTCCCCAGCCGGTCGTTGACCTCGCGCTCGTCCCACGTGAAGTGCTGCAGGTTCTGGACCCACTCGTAGTAGGACACGATGACCCCGCCGGCGTTGGCCAGCACGTCCGGCACGATCTCGATGTCCTTCTCGCTGAGGATCTCGTCCGCGCGAGGGGTGGTCGGGCTGTTGGCGCCTTCGATGATGAGCCGCGCCCGGATGAGGTCGGCGTTGCCGGCGTGGATCATCCCGCCGAGCGCGGCCGGGATGAGGACGTCGCAGTCCAGGGCGAGGAGCTCGTCGGGGGAGATCGGCTCGACGTCGTCGAAGTCGTCGAGCCGGCCGCCGTGTCGCAGGTGCTCGCGCAGGGCGTGGCAGTCGATGCCGGCCTCGTGGTGGATCGCGCCGGAGACGTCCGAGATGCCGATGATCTTCGCGCCGAGGTCCTGCAGGATGCAGGCCGCCCAGGAGCCGACGTTGCCGAACCCGAGGACCACGGCGCGCGTGTCCGGCGGTGTGAGGCCGAGGTGCGGGGCGGCCTCGCGGAAGCACAGCACGATGCCGCGCCCCGTGGCCGCCTCGCGGCCGTACGAGCCGCCGAGCGAGATCGGCTTGCCGGTCACGATCGCGGGCGTGTGCCCGTGGAGCTTGCCGTATTCGTCCATCATCCAGGCCATCACCTGGGCGTTGGTGTTGACATCCGGCGCGGGGATGTCGCGCGTCGGGCCGAGCACCTTCTCGATCTTGTCGATGAACGACCGGGTGATCTGCTGGACCTCGTCGCCCTGGAGCTGGCTGGGATCGCAGTTGACGCCGCCCTTGGCGCCTCCGAACGGGATGTTGACGACCGCCGTCTTCCACGACATGAGCTGTGCGAGCGCGCGGATCTCGTCCAGGTCGACGTCGGGGTGGTAGCGCACGCCGCCCTTGTACGGGCCGCGCGCGCCGTTGTGCTGCACGCGGTAGCCGGAGTAGACGTGGATCCGCCCGTCGGCCTGCCGCACCGGGACCTGCACCTGCACCTCGCGGTAGCTCGACGACATCACCGCCCGGACGTCGTCCTGGAGCCCGAGGCGATCCGCCGCCGTCGTGAAGTAGTGCGAGACGATCTCGTAGTTCGAGACCTCGGCCGGCTGGAAGCGCTGTTCCCGGTTGGCGACCCGGGGCGATCGGTCGGGCTGGGTCGTGGCCATGGGACAGCCTACCCCCGGACGACGCGCCCCAGCACGATTACGGCAGCACCTTCACCGCCGTGGCGAAGAGCGTGTCACGCGTGTGCTGGATGGCCATGTGCAGGTAGCCGAGCGCCTCGAGCTCCCGCGCGCGGCGCAGCGGCCCGGCGTCGATCGGGCGCAACCCGCCGTCCTGCACGAGTCGGGCGACCTTCGCCTTGGCGGCCTCGTCGTCGCCGGCGATGAAGACGTCCAGCGGCTGGCCGGCGACCTCGCCCGCCATCAGCGTGCCGGCGAACGTCGTGTTGAAGGCCTTGACGACCGGAGCCCCGTCCGGGGCCGCGGCGGCGATGACCTGGGCGCCCGAGCCGAGCTCGACCTCCATCGGCTCGAAGCTGTCGTCCACCGGGTTGCTGATGTCGATCACCACCGTGCCGTCGAGCTCGGCGGCGTGCTGGCGGACGACGTGCGGGGCGGCGCTGTAGGGGACGGCGAGCACGAGGATGTCGCTGTCCACCTCCTCGGCGGCCCGCACCGTCCCCAGACCGGTGAGCTCGTCGGCCAGATCCTCGGCCTTGGCGATGTGCGTGCCGATGAAGACGACTTCGTGGCCGCCCGCCAGGACGCGGGTGGCGATCGCCCGAGCCATGGTCCCGGTGCCGGCGATGCTGACGTTCATGTGACCGCCAGCCTCGGTGCGAGGTCGCGTTCCCACATGCTCAGGAACGCGTCCTGGTCTGGACCGATCTGCACGACGGCCACGTGGGTGAAGCCGGCCTCCACCCACCGCTCGATGGCGGCCGCGTGCACCTCGGGATCCGGTCCGCAGCTCACCATCTCGGCCACGTCCTCCTCGCGTACGTTCGCCGTCGCCGCCTCGAAGTTCACCGGGTTGGGCAGCTCGGACTGGACCTTCCAGCCGCCCGCCGCGAAGCGCCACCGCTCGTGCGCGAGGCGCCGCGCCGCGGCCTCGTCCTCGCCGGCGCACACCGCGACCTGCCCGATCTTCGGGCGCTCCGCACCCGAGGCGAGCTCGAAGTCCTCCACGAGCGCCGGATCGGGCTCGGTGGCCACCATCCCCGTGCCGTGCTCGGCGGCGACGGCGATCGACCCGGGGCCGCTGACCGCGACGTGGATGGCCGGTGGCCGCTCCGGCAGCGTGAAGATGCGCGCGTCGTGGACGGTCACGTGGCGACCGGCGAACGAGTGGTAGCGCCCGTCCCACAGCATCGTGATGACGTCGAGCGACTCGGCGAGCATCTCGTGGCGGACATGCGCGGGTGGCCAGCCACGCCCGACGACGTGCTCGTTGAGGTTCTCGCCGGCGCCGAGTCCGAGCTGGAAGCGCCCGCCGCTCATGGCCGCCACCGTCGCCGCGCGCTGGGCGACGATTGCCGGGTGGTAGCGCAGGAACGGGCAGGTGACGAGGGACATCAGCTCGAGCCGCTCGGTGGTGGCCGCCAGGGCCCCCAGCACGCTCCAGGCGTACGGGCTGTGGTGATGCGAGGACAGCCACGGGTGGAAGTGATCGGAGACCGTGACGAACTCGAATCCGGCCTCCTCGGCGCGCCGGGCGTTGGCGACGAGGTCGTTCGGGTGATGCTCCTCGCACATGAGGCTGTAGCCGAACGTCGTCACCGCTCGGTCACTAGGACGGTTGCGGTGGAAGAGTAGGTACGGCTCGTCGTCGGCCTACTACCAGCCCTGTCGAGACCCCGGCCGAGGAGCCGCATGACCGAGCACAGCCTCGAGATCGTCCCCCTGTCGCGCCAGCACTGGATCGTCCGCTACGCCGGGGACCCGACGCCGCTGTCCGAGCACCCGACGCTGGCCGACGCGCTCGCCGAGGCCCGGAACCACGCGCGGCAGTTCGGCGAGCCGACCATCCTGGTCCACGAGCTGGACGGCGGGTCCCACGTGGAGGGCGT
>JAOPZW010000437.1 GCA_025963905.1 Solirubrobacterales bacterium
ACCGGCTGGGGCGCGCCTGGCCGGCCCGGGCCGGCCGAGGCCGTGGGGTCGCCGCCGATGCCGAGCGCCATCACCTCCGCCGCCTACTCCACCCTCGAGGAGGCCGCCGTAGCCGAGCGCCTTAAGGGCAGCGGCCTCGTCCACGGCGGAGGAGGCAGCCGTGGCGTCCAGGCCGGCGGCCTGCAGCTTGGTGAGCACGTCCTTGCTGGACATGCCTTGGTCCTTTGCGATCTCGTGCACCCGCTTCTTTGTCATCAGCCGATTGATTCTACGAAGTTGGCAGGGACCGTCACGGCCCGCCGGAACGCACGGCCCAGCGCGCGGCGCTGCAGCGCCTGCTCGGCGCAGGCGGCGTCGCACACATAGGCGCCACGCCCCGGGAGCGACGGCGAGGGGTCGGCGACGGCGATGTCGCCGGCGAGGGCCACCCGCCGCAGCACGGCCTTGGGCGCGATGCGCCCGCAGCCCACGCAGCGGCGGTGGGGTTCGTGTCCGGCGCGCGCTATGAGGCCGGTTCCTCGGCCGGCGTGGGCGTGCCGGCCGACTCGACCTGACCGGAGTCGTCGCCGGGCTCCTCGGCGTCCAGGTCCCCTTCCGGAGCGGACGCCTCGGGCGCCGGCTCGAGGTCCGCGGGAACGGCCTCGGCGGAGTCCAGGCCGGGCGCATCGGCGCCCTCCAGGTCCTCCGGGAGCGGCTCCTCGGCGGGCGGTCCGGCGACGTAGTCGCTGCCGGTGCCCTCGAGCGCCTGATGGCTCTCCAGGCCGCAGTAGCGCGAGCCCGGCAGCGAGGCGTTGGGGCAGCGCCGGCCGTTGCCCAGGATGGCGGCGCAGCGCCCGCTGGCCTCCTCCTGCGCGTAGCCGGACTCCGGCTCGTCGGTCGCGAATTCGGTCTCGGAGCGGATGTCGATGCGCCAGCCGGTCAGCCGCGCCGCGAGGCGCGCGTTCTGGCCTTCGCGCCCGATCGCCAGCGAGAGCTGGTCGTCGGGGACCACGACGGTGGCCTGCTTGCCGTCGTCGTCGACGAGCACCTCACGCACGCGCGCCGGCGACAGGGCCTTCGCGACGAAGCGGGCGGGCTCGTCGTTGTAGGGGATGATGTCGATCGTCTCGCCGCGCAGCTCCGAGACGACCATACGCACGCGCGAGCCGCGCGGGCCGACGCAGGCGCCGACGGGGTCGACGCCGTCGGCATGCGAGACGACGGCGATCTTCGAGCGATATCCGGGCTCACGGGCGACGTTCGCGATCTCCACGAGGCCGTCGGCGATCTCCGGCACCTCGAGCTCGAAGAGCTTCTTGATGAGCTCGGGATCGCGCCGGGACACGATGATCGAGGGGCCCTTGGTGGAGGGCGAGACCTCCTTGATGACCGCCTTGATGCGCTGCGAGTGGTCGTAGCGCTCACCGTCGACCTGCTCGGACTTGGGCAGCAGGGCCTCGACGCGCTCGCGCAGCTGCACGAGCGTGTAACGGGAGTCCGACTGCTGGACGATGCCGGTGATCAGCTCGCCGACGCGGTCGCGGTACTCCTCGAACATCATGTCGCGCTCCGCCTCGCGGATGCGCTGGAGGATCACCTGCTTGGCGGTCTGGGCAGCGATGCGGCCGAAGTCGTCGGGCGTGTCGTCCGCCTCGTCGATCTGGTCGCGGTACTCCTCGAACTTCGCTGGATCGATCTCAGGGTCCTGCGGCTCGACCATCTCCCCCGTCTCGGGATCGTAGGTCGTGCCCTCGTCGATCGTCTCGACGATCAGGTGCGCCTCCAGGCGCTCCGGGATGATGTAGCGGATGACGCGGAAGTCGCCGGTGTCGCGGTCCATCTCGACGCGCGCGTAGCGGGCGGCGCCGGGCTGCTTCTTGTAGGCGGAGAGCAACGCGTCCTCGAGCGCGACCATGAGCTTCTCCTCGGAGATGCCCTTCTCGCGCGCAAGCACGGTCATGGCTTCCAGGATTTCGCGGGACATGCGGTCTACTCCTCGACGAGGTTCGAACGGTGGATGTCGTCGTACGGGATGGCGATGACACCGGTGTCGGCGGCGATCGTCACCTCGCTGTCGGTCGCCCCCACGAGCTCGCCGGTGAAGGAGCGGTGCCCTGCACGCGCGTCGCGGGTACGTACGCGGGCACGGCGGCCGAGGAAGCGCCGGAAGTGCGCCGGCTTGGTGAGCGGACGGTCGGTTCCGGGCGAGGACACCTCGAGCGCGAAGCGCTCGCGGAGATCGCCGAGATCGCGGGTGACGCGCTCGCACAGCGCGAGCGTCACGCCCTCGGGATGGTCGATGAAGATGCGCAGCGTGTCGCCGGGGACGACCTCGGCGAGCACCACCTCGACGTCCGGCTCGGCGGTGGCCAAGCGGGCCTCGATGTCGGCTTGCAGATTGCTCATCTCTCCTCCTTCCCGAACACAAAAAAAGCGGGCGGGCGCCCACTTTCGAGTACGAAACTCCGGCCGGCGAGCCGACCGCGAAAGCTGTCAGCCGAGGATAGCACCGGACCTAGGATCCAGGGATGTGGCGCAGGGCCGCCGTGGCGTCCTGCCTGGCCGCCGACGGGACCCCTGGCGGCGCGTCGCGCGGGTGGGTCTACGCGGCCCGCCGGCGCGCCTGATCGCGGTAGCGGCGGTAGTCGTTGCGCTCGGGGCGCAGGCATGAGGCCACGGCCAGCGGGTGGCGCGCCTCGGCGTGGCGGCCCATGAGCTGCAGCGAGCGCCCGAGGCAGAACAGCGCGTAGTCGTTGGTCGGGGCGTGCTGTACGACGGCCTCGAACTCCTCGGCGGCCTCCCGGTAGCGCGCGGAGCGGAAGTAGGCCCGGCCGAGGGCCTCGCGGATCGACGTCTTGTCGGGCTCGAGGTCGCGCGCGCGGCTGAGCGGGACCGCCGCGGCGTGGAAGTCTCCGTCCTCGAGCAGACGCGTGCCGGTCCGGTAGAGCTCGTAGGCGCCGTCCATCGTCAGCGCTGAGTGTAGGGCCGCCGGTGACGGATTTGGGGTGGAAGGGCCCATAGGGCGCGGAGGCGTCCGATCAGTCCCAGGCCGGCGCCGAGCTCGTGGCGCAGCGCGCGGCGCTCGGCCGCCGTGGGCCCGCCCGGGCGCGTGCCGTAGCGGCGCTCGCGCAGCGCCTGGACGTAGCCCGCGGAGGCATCCGAGCCGCCGAGGACCGCCTCCAGGCGCGCCAGCGTGACCTCGGGCGCCGGGGTGCGGCCGCTGCGGTGCAGCGCACGCTGCAACTCGGCGAGCTCGGGAGCGACGGGCGGCCCCGGAAGGCGCCCGCGACGGACGAGCACGGCGAAGCCGGCGGCCAGCAGGACAAGGAGCACGCCGCCGCCCGCCAGCAGGTTCCAGTCCGGACCGCCGGCCTGGCGGGCGCGC
>JAOPZW010000439.1 GCA_025963905.1 Solirubrobacterales bacterium
GAGCCGGCGTTCGAACCGGACCCCCAACCCGAGCCTCAGCCCGACGCCGATCCCGAGCCGCTGACCGCACGGCGCGCGAAGGAGCCGGATCCGCAGGCGACGCAGCCGTTCTCCGCGCTCGAGCCCGCCGCCGCCCGACCCGCCGCGCCCGCGGGTGGGCACCCCGGTCGCCGCACGGTCAGCCTGCCGCGCCCGCAGACCGACGAGCACCTGCTCGCCGACACCCACGGATACGAGGAGCCCATCGGAACCGTGCGTCGCCGCCGACAGCCCTACACGCCCCAGCCCGGAGCCCCTGGCTTCGGGCACCGGCCGGTCGGCGTGCCGAAGTCGCGCAGGGGAGTGCGCCGGCTCATCCCTCTGGTTCTCCTGGTGCTGGTCGCGGCGGTCGTCGTCTTCCTCGTGCTGCTCTTCCAGCCGCTGCACGGCGCCGGCAAGGGGTCGGTCACCGTCAAGGTCCCGACGGGCGCGACGGCCTCGGACATCGGCAAGGAGCTCTCCAACGCCGGCGTGGTGAGCTCGGGCTTCTTCTTCGCGCTGCGGGCCCGCATCACCGGGCAGCGTCAGAATCTGCGCGCCGGCACGTACAAGATGCGCAAGGGCATGAGCTACGCGGCGGCGCTCGACGAGCTCACCACCGCGCCGACCGCCGCTCCGGTGGTCCGCGTCACCCTGCCCGAGGGACCGTCGCGCCGAGAGTTCGCCCCGCGCGTGAAGGCGGCGGGGATCCAGGGCGACTATCTCACCGCCACGAAGCGCTCCAGCCTGCTCAACCCCCGCTCCTACGGCGCTCCGAAGTCGACGTCCAGCCTCGAGGGCTTCCTGTTCCCTGCGACCTACGAGCTCAAGCGCAGCGGCGCAAGCGCGACGACGCTCGTGCGCGAGCAGCTGCAGGCGTTCAAGCGCAACTTCGCCGGGGTGAACATGGCTGCGGCCAAGCGCAAGAACCTCACGCGGTACGACGTCCTCACGATCGCCTCGATGATCGATCGCGAGGCGCTCGTCCCCAAGGATCGCCGCCTCATCGCCGCCGTCATCTACAACCGCCTCAAGCAGGGCATTCCGCTGGGCATCGACGCGACGATCCGCTACGAGCTGGGCAACTTCTCGCGTCCGTTGAAGGTCTCGGAGCTTCAGCGCGACTCGCCGTACAACACCCGCAAGCGCAAGGGCCTGCCGCCGACGCCGATCGGCAACCCCGGCCTCGCGTCGATCCAGGCCGCCGCCAACCCCGCGAACGTCTCCTACCTCTACTACGTGGTCAAGCCGTGCGGCAACGGCGCGCACGCCTTCAGCTCGACCGATGCCCAGTTCCAGCGCGACGTCGCCGCCTACAACCAGGCGCGCGCCAAGCGGGGCGGCAAGGACCCGTCGGTCTGCAAGTGAGTCGCGCGGAGGCCTGACCGTGCCCCGCCTGGGCGTCCTCGGCTGGCCCGTGGCCCACAGCCGCTCGCCCGCGATGCACAACGCCGCGCTCGCCGCGCTCGGGCTCGCCGGCTGGCGCTACCAGCACCTGCCGGTCCCGCCGCCGCTGTTCGCCGAGACGGTGCGCGCGCTGGGTCCCGCCGGGTTCACCGGGGCCAACGTGACCATCCCGCACAAGGAAGCGGCGCTCGCCGTGGCCACCGACGCCTCGCCGGCGGCCCATGCCATCGGCGCGGCGAACACGCTGAGCTTCGGCCCCGGCGGGGCGATCTCGGCCCTGAACACCGACGCGCCCGGGCTCGTCGCCGCGCTGCCCGCGGCGCCGGGGGGCAAGCGCGCGCTCGTCCTGGGAGCGGGCGGGAGCGCCCGAGCTGCCGCCTGGGCGCTGCGCGAGGCCGGGGCGGAGGTGGCGGTCTGGAATCGCACGCCCGAGCGCGCCCGCGCGCTGGCCGCCGACCTCGACGTGCGCGCCGTCAGGGCGGCGGAGCCCGCCGACCTGCTGGTCAACTGCACGGCCGCCGGCCTCGCAGACCCGGGGACGACATTCAAGGAACTCCCGGTGGCTGCCGATGGGCTCGATGCATACGCGTGCGTGGTCGACCTGGTCTATCGGGTCGGCGGCACCGCCCTCCTGGATGCCGCGAGGCGCCAGGGGTGCTCGGTCGTCGACGGCATCGAGGTCCTGGTCCACCAGGGCGCGTTGAGCCTCGAGGCCTGGACGGGCCGCGAGGCGCCCATCGCGGCGATGGCGCAAGCGGCGCACGATGACGTTCCCCATTGACGAGAACCCAGACCGGCAGGGCCCGCCCCCCGCTGACGGCTCGCATCCGGACGCCCCGGCCGGGCCTCCGGCCATCTACCCGCCACAGGGCGCGCCGCCGTACGCCACGCCGCCCGCCTCCTACGAGACGCCGCCCGCCGTGACGCCTCCCGCCGCGCCCGCGCGCCCCAACCTGACGACCATCACGCCCGATGGCCCGAGCGCGTCGCAGGCTGCCACGGCGCCCAAGCCCGAGGAGGCCTGGGACGGGGTCACCAAGCCGCGCCGGCGCCACGTCTTCCCGCGGTTCCTCTCCGACGTCATCGTGGAGATGGGCCTCGTCGAGAAGGACCGCGTCGACCAGGCCGTCGAGCAGGCGCGCACCACCGGGACCACCCCTGAGGAGGTCCTCCTCGCGGCCAAGCTCATCGGTCCGGACGACCTGTCGCGCGCCATCGCCGAGCGCCACGGGCTGGACCATCTCGATCTGAGCGAGTTCAAGGTCGACATGGCGGCCGCCAACCTGCTCGACAGCTCCGCAGCCAAGCGCTACGCCGCCGTGCCGGTCGCCTTCGCGGGCGAGCGCGGCCTCGTGCTGGCGATGGCCGACCCGGCCAACGTCCTGGCGCTCGACGACGTCGCTCTGATGACCGGCTACGAGATCAAGCCGGCCGTCGCGACCCCGGAGGACATCCTCAACCTGATCAGCCGGCTCACCCGGCTCGACGACGTCATCTCGACGTCGATCGAGGAGGAGGAGGCCGGCGCGGCCGAGGTCGTCGACCTGCGCGAGACCGCGGACGACGCCCCGGTCATCAAGCTCGTCAACCAGCTCATCGCTCAGGCCACCGAGCGCGGCGCCTCGGACATCCACCTCGAGCCGGAGGGCAGCGAGATGCGGGTGCGCTACCGGATCGACGGCGTGCTCAGCGAGGCGACTACGGTCCCCAAGCGCATGGTCGCCGGTGTCGTCAGCCGCATCAAGATCATGAGCGACCTCGACATCGCCGAGCGCCGCATCCCGCAGGACGGCCGCGTCGGCCTGCAGATCGAGGGTCGCCACATCGACCTGCGCATCGTGACGCTGCCGAGCGTCCACGGCGAGAGCGTCGTCATGCGCATCCTGGACAAGACGGCCGTGGTGCTGGACCTCGCGAGCATGGGCATGTCGCCGCCCGAGCTCAACCGCTTCGAGCGGGCCTTCAAGCAGGCCTACGGCGCCGTTCTCGTCACGGGTCCGACCGGCTCGGGCAAGTCGACCTCGCTCTACGCCGCCCTCGGCGTGCTCAACACGTCCGAGAAGAACATCATCACGATCGAGGACCCGGTCGAGTACCAGGTGGCCGGCATCACCCAGGTGCAGGTCAACAACAAGGCCGGGCTGGGCTTTGCCACCGGGCTGCGCTCGATGATGCGCGCCGACCCCGACATCATCATGGTCGGCGAGATCCGCGACCGCGAGACCGCCCAGATCGCCGTCGAGGCGGCCCTCACCGGCCACCTCGTGCTCTCGACGCTCCACACGAACGACGCGCCCTCGGCCGTCACGCGCCTGACCGAGATGGGGATCGAGCCGTTCCTCGTCTCCAGCGCCGTCGACTGCGTCGTCGCCCAGCGTCTCGCACGCACGCTGTGCCCCAATTGCAAGCGCCGGACGATCCTCTCTGCCGCGGTGCTCGCCGACCACGGGTTCAGCTCGATGACCGATGTGGAGGCCTACGAGCCGGGCGGTTGCGCGCGCTGCGCGATGAGCGGCTACAAGGGCCGGATGGGCCTCTACGAGGTCATGTCGATCACCGACGAGATCCGCCGGCTGATCGTCGAGCGCGTCAGCGCCGAGCGGATCGCCGAGGTCGCCGTCGCGGCGGGAATGC
>JAOPZW010000481.1 GCA_025963905.1 Solirubrobacterales bacterium
AGGCCGCCTGCCTGCGCTCGTTCTACCGCCACCTGCGCCGCGAGGCGATCCTCGACCGCGACCCGACGGCCGACCTGCGCGCCCCGCGCAAGAGCCAGCGGCTGCCCCAGGTCCTCAGCCGCGGGGAGGTGGGCAAGCTCCTCGGGGCGCCCCGCGGAACCGAGCCCGCCGCGCTGCGCGACCGCGCGCTGCTCGAGCTCATGTACGCGTGCGGCCTGCGGGCGTCCGAGGCGACCTCGCTGGAGGTGGGCGACCTCGACCTCAAGACCGGCGTGCTGCGCGCCCGCGGCAAGGGCTCCAAGGAGCGCCTCGTGCCGATCGGGCGCGAGGCGGTCGCCGCCACCCGGGCCTACCTCGCGCGGGGGCGCCCCGCGCTGGTGGGACTGCGCGACGAGTCGCTGCTGTTCGTCAACCGGCGCGGGACCGGCCTCACCCGCCAGGGCCTGTACAAGATCGTCCAGCGCCACGCGCGCGCCGTCGGCCTCGAGGGCCGCATGAGCCCGCACACGCTGCGCCACTCCTTCGCCACGCACCTCCTGGCGGGCGGCTGCGACCTGCGCTCGCTGCAGGAGATGCTCGGCCACGCCGACATCGCCACGACGCAGATCTACACGCATCTCTCGGCCGAGCGGCTGAAGGACGCCTACTTCAAGGCCCACCCGCGGGCAACGAGCATCTAGTCTGGCGCGGCCGATGCGCCGCCTGCTCCTCGTGCTGACCGCCGCTGTCGCCCTGGCGGGCTGCGGCAACCGCCGTGCCGCGGTCCCGGACACCGCGACGCCGGGTCCGCCGCTGGGCACGAACGCCGCGATCTATCCGCAGGCGGGCCTTCGGTTCAGCGCGCCGGCCGGCTGGCACGTCGAGCCGGGCCAGGCGCCGCTCGTCACCACGATCACGACCGGGCGGGCGGCGATCGCGGTCTGGCGCTACCCGCGCACGGAGCCCCTGCCGGTCACCGCCCGGGCGCTCGAACAGGCGAAATCGGCGCTGCTGGCCGCCGCCGCGGCGCGCGACGCGACGTTCGCGCCACAGGGCGCCCGGGTCACGCGGGTGGGCGGCCGCCGGGCCGTCGAGGTGCTCGGGACCGAGGCGGTCGAGGGCGCCCGCAGAGCCGTCCGCTCGACGCACGTGTTCGCGTTCGGCGCAGAGGTCGTCGTCGACGCGTCGGCTCCGCCGCACGACTTCGCCCGCGTCGATCGCCAGGTCTTCCGGCCGCTCGTGCGCTCGCTGCACCTGGGCCCGCCGAAGGCGGCCAAGTGAGTCGCCGCGCGGCCGTCGTCGTGCTGGACGCCTGCGGCGCCGGGGCGCTCCCCGACGCCGGCGACTACGGCGATGCGGGAACGAACACGCTCGATCACCTCGCCGAGGCGGTCGGCGGGCTCGACCTTCCGGTGCTCGGGCGGCTGGGCCTCGGCTCGATCCTGCCGCTGGCCGGCATCGCACCCGCGGCCACCCCTGCGCTGCACGGCCGCCTGGCGCCGCTGGGCCCGGGCAAGGACTCGACGACGGGCCACTGGGAGCTCATGGGCGTCGTGACGCCCCGGCCGCTGCCGACCTACCCCGGCGGCTTCCCCGAGAAGGTCTTGTCGGCTTTGAGCGAGGCGACCGGTCTGGCGTTCTGCTGCAACGCCCCCGCCAACGGCGTGGCGGTCCTCTACGAGTGGGGCCCGCATCACCTGCGCACCGGCGAGGTGATCCTCTACACCTCCCAGGACTCGGTGCTGCAGCTGGCCGCGCACGTCGACCGCCTCCCCGAGGCCGCGCTGCACGCCGCGTGCGCCGCGGCGCGCGGCGTCCTGACCGGCGAGCATGCGGTCGGTCGCGTCATCGCGCGCCCGTTCCGCGGCACGCCCGAGCGCTTCCTGCGCACGGAGGGCCGCCGCGACTACGCGGTGCTGCCCCCGGAGCGCTCCTACCTGCAGGAGCTCCAGGCCGCCGGAGCGCCGGTGCACGCCGTCGGCAAGGTCCGCGACCTGTTCGCGGGGGTCGGGATCGACGTGGCGCACCCCGGTGCGACGAATGCCCGGGCGCTGGCGGAGACCGGGACGCTGCTGCGCGAGCTCGAGTCGGGGCTGATCTTCACGAACCTGGTGGAGACCGACCAGGTCTACGGGCACCGCAAGGACGTCGAGGGGTTCCATCGCGCGCTGCGCGAGATCGACACCGCCGTCGGCGGCTGGCTCGGGCTGCTGGGCGACGAGGACCTGCTGATCCTGACCGCCGACCATGGGTGCGACCCCGCGGCGGCGCACTCCGACCACACCCGCGAGCACGCGCCGCTGCTGGCCGTCTTCGCCGGTGGCGACGGCCGCCGCCACGACGGGGCACTGGCGGACGTCGGGGCCAGCGTGCTCGCGTGGATCGCCGGACGCGAGGCGCCCGGCCTGCCGGGCCTACCCTTCGTCTGATGCCCGAGCTCCCCGAGGTCGAGACCATCCGCGCCCAGCTCGCGCCCCTCGTCGAGGGACGGACGCTCGCCGTGCTCGAGATCGCCGATCCGCGCTGGTGCCTGCCGCTCGCGCCCGAGGCCGTCGTCGAGGCGGTCGCGGGGCGCCGCGTCGAGCGCCTGGGGCGGCGCGGCAAGTACCTGACGTGGGAGCTCGAGGACGACGTCCACCTGCTCATGCACCTGCGCATGACGGGGACCCTGCTCTACGACCCGCCGGCGGCGACGCCCTACGGGCGCGTGCGCTTCGGCCTCGACGACGGTCACGAGCTGCGCTTCTGCGACCCGCGGCGCTTCGGGACCGGCGAGCTCGCGCTGGGCACCGGCGCCCGCGACGCGTTCTTCGCCGCCCGGCTCGGGCTCGAGCCGCTGTCCGACGAGTTCGACGGCGCCGCCCTGCGGGCGCTGGCGCGCGGGCGCCGCGCGCCGGTCAAGGCGTTCCTGCTCGACCAGCGCCGCATCGCCGGCGTGGGGAACATCTACGCCGACGAGGCGTTGTTCCGCGCGCGGATCCACCCGCTGCGTCCCGCCGGCACGCTGACGCGCGCGCAGTGCGATGCGCTGGCGGACGCCGTCCGCGCCGCTCTGGCGGCCGGCCTGGCGGCCGGCGGCGCCACGATCGACGACTTCCGCCACGCCGACGGCGTCATGGGCTCCTTCCAGGACGAGTTCCTCGTGCACCGCCGCCGCGGGGAGCCGTGCCCGGTGTGCGGGGGAGAGGTCGTGAAGTTCGTCGTGGCAGGGCGCGGGACCTACGCCTGCGAGTCCTGCCAGCCGCGTCCGCGGCGACGTCGGCGCCCGGCCGGCGCACGCGTCGCCTGACCACGTTCGACCAGGTCACGATCCGCGTGGCCGCTGAGCGGCGCGGGCGGGCGCGCTAGGCGGCGCGGGAGGCGAGGTCGCGCAGCGTGCCCCGCCGGTCGGCCTCGACGAGCTGCATGAAGCCCCCGACGACCGTGCCGTCGATGATGATCTGCGGGAAGCTCATCATGCCGGTCTTCGCGAGCAGCTCGGCGCGTCCGGCCGGGTCCTTTGCGAGATTGATCTCCTCGTAGACGAGGTTGCGCTGCTGGAGCAACTGCTTCGCCCGCACGCAGAACGAGCACGGATCGGTCGTGTAGACAGTGATCTTCGGCATTACTTCACAAAATATAGCGCCCGCCGGCGAGGCGCCCGCCGGCGAGTCCCCCGTCGTCGTCTGATGCCCGGTCCGGTCAAATCCGAAGCCATCGTGCTGCGCTCCATCCGCTACGGCGAGGCCGACCGGATCCTCCACCTCTACACGCCCGGGCGGGGGCGGGTGGGGGCCATCGCCAAGGGCGTACGGCGCTCGCGCAGCCGCTTCGGCGGGCGCCTGGAGCCGTTCTTCCGCCTCAATCTCGTGCTCCACGAGGGGCGCAGCGATCTCCTGACCGTGACCAGCGCCGAGACGCTCGCCGGCCACCGCCGCCTGCGAGAGGACGGCCCGTGCCTGGACAGCGCGGCCCGCGCCTGCGAGGCGGTCGCGCGGCTCTTCGACACCAACGAGCCCCATCCGGGCGTGTTCAACCTCCTGGCCAACGAGCTGGCGCTCCTCGACGGCTCGGCGGGCGCGGTGGCATCCCATGCGACCCACGCCAACCAGCTCGCGTTCCGCCTCAAGCTCCTGCTGGCGGCCGGCCTCGCACCCCAGCTGGCGGCCTGCGCGACGTGCGGGGAGCGCGAGCACCTGACGGGCTTCTCGGGCGCCGCGGGCGGGGTCGTGTGCAGCGCCTGCGAGGCGGGTTCGTTCGCCCTGGACGCCGAGGCGCACGAGTTCATGTCGCGCGCGCTCGGCAGCCCGCTGGCCGACGCGCCCACCGCGCCGGCGCGCGCGCTGCGCCAGTCCGATCGCGCCGTCGTGGAGACGGTCGAGCACCACGCGGGCATCCACCTGCGCGAGGCGGCACCCCGCGCCGGGTGAGAGCGGCCCCCAGCGGTGGGTAGGATCGCCGCACATGAGCACCGCCGCCCCGACCGAGACCACCAAGCTCGTCTACGACTTCGCCGAGGGCTCCCGGGAGATGCGCGACCTGCTGGGGGGCAAGGGCGCGAATGTCGCCGAGATGACGCGCATCCTCGGGCTCGAACGCGTGCCGGCGGGCTTCACCATCACGACCGAGGCCTGCGTTGCCTACATGCGCGGCGACGGTGACTTCCCGGACGGGCTCGAAGAGCAGGTCGCCGAGGCGCTTGCCCGCCTGGAGGAGGCGGCCGGCAAGACGCTGGGCGACCCCGACGACCCGCTCCTGGTCTCCGTGCGCTCGGGTGCGCGCGAGTCGATGCCCGGCATGCTCGACACCGTCCTCAACCTCGGCCTCAACGACGAATCCGTGCAGGGCCTCGCGGCCAGGACCGGCAACGAGCGCTTCGCGTGGGACTCCTACCGGCGCTTCGTGCAGATGTACGGCAACGTGGTGCTGGGGATCGCCGGGGAGCGCTTCGAACGGGAGATCGCCCGGCTCAAGGCCGACCGCGGCGTCGACCTGGACACCGAGCTGGACGCCGGGGCGCTGCGCGAGCTGACCGCCACGTTCAAGGACCTGTACGACTTCCCGACCGACCCCAACACCCAGCTGGCCGGGGCGATCCGGGCGGTGTTCGACTCGTGGATCGGAGACCGCGCGAGGACCTACCGGCGCATCAACCGCATCCCCGACGACTGGGGCACCGCGGTCAACGTCCAGCAGATGGTGTTCGGCAACAAGGGCGAGACCTCGGGCTCGGGCGTGGCCTTCAGCCGCGACGAGGTGACGGGGGCGCCGGAGCCCTCCGGCGACTTCCTCGTCGACGCCCAGGGCGAGGACGTCGTCTCGGGCGTCCGCAACACGCAGGACATCGCCGACCTGCGCCGCGTCATGCCCGAGGCCCACGCGGAGCTGATGGAGAT
>JAOPZW010000483.1 GCA_025963905.1 Solirubrobacterales bacterium
ACCCTGCCGCCGTGGCCGATGCGCGCGTCGCGCAGCTCCCATTCCACGGAGTCGAACGGATGCACCCCGGGCGTCGTGAACCTGCGACGAATCGACAGCGCCCTGCCGGCCTGGACGTCGTGCATGAGTGCCGTCTGCGGGGTGACTTCCATCGACCTGCTCCTCTCGTCTGCCGCGTTTTCTCGCTGTTTGCGGCCGTCGAACCTTGTTTTTGGGGGTAACACCGGATCATCCGCTTGCCGCCGGACGGAAAGGTCCGCGGCATGCTCGTCCGGGCGACGGCGCGGCAGGGGATCGGCCCTCTTACAGGGTAGCGGCGAGCCGGACAAAATCCCGGCCTATCGCACCTCACGGGCGGGTACCGTGGGCGCCATGGCGAGGAGGTCGGGACTGCTGCTGTGCGCGCTCGCGCTGGGGCTCACGGCGTGCGGCCGCACGCACGACGACGCGGGCACGAGGCAGGCGGCACGGGCCGCCGCCCAGGGCTACGTCAGCGACTTCGGCAGGCGCGACGGGCCGGGGATGTGCGCGCACATGACGACGGCGCTGCAGCGGCGCTTCACCGGCGCGGTCTCGCGCGCCAACCCGCAGCTCAGCGGCAAGCCGTGCGCCGACGTGATGCAGGCCGCGCTGGACACCCTGCCCGACGATGACGTCGCGCGCTTCGCCGCGGCGCGCATCGCGACGGTCGCCGTCAAGGGCGACCAGGGCAACTTCCGCTACCAGCTCGGGCAGATCGTCGTCGACGGCAAGGTCGCGCGCGAGGGCGACGCCTGGAAGGTGTCCTGCTGCGTGCCGGGTCAGGGTGGCTGAAGGGGCTCAGCCCGCCGTCAACGCCCCAGCCGGACCCAGTCGGCGAACTCCGACCAGGCGTTGCCCGCGCGCCAGCCCGCCTCGGCGATGGCGTGGCGCCAGCGCACGATCCACGGCGGCTCGAACGCCCACCAGCGCGCGGCGCCCCACGCCGCCAAGGCGAGGACGACCAGCGCGCCGAGCACCGCGAGGAGGACGACCGAGGAGTCCGCGCCCGCGCTCTTGGCGGCGATGCGCGCCGCAGCCGGGATCGCGTCGTCGGCGACCACGGGGGCGGCCTTCGGGTCGGGCTGGGGCTGAGGCGCGGCGGCCGGCTGCGCGCCGCCCGACGTCACCGTCGCCGTCCCCGTCGTGCCGGGCGGCGCGGCGGGGCCCGGGGCGGGCGGCTTGGCCCCCGCCCCCGCCACCGGCGCCGGGGTGGTGGTGGGCGCCGCCGCGGCCGGCTGCTTCACGCAGGCGCCCTTGGCGCGTACGGCGGCGGCGGCGTCCAGCGCCTGGGGGAAGTCCGGCGCGTACTGCTGGATGTCGTTGGGGACCTGGCTCTTGGCCTGCTCGAGCTGCTTGGCGGTGAACTTGCAGCCGTCGATCGTGCCGGTGTGCTGGTACTGGGCGAAGACCTGGTCGAAGGCGTCGGCGTGGGCGGCGACCGGAGCCACCAGCGCCACGGCGCACGCCAGCGCCATCCCTGCGCCTTGACGGACGGTGCGTCTCATCGCGATCGCCGATGCTAGCGTCGTCGCGCCTTGGCCATGGCAGTCGCCGCGCGTCCACCCCTCCCAGCCCGGCCCGCCCGGGCGGGCGCCGCCGTCCACTCGCGCTCGGGCGCGGCGCTGCTGGTCGCCCTGCTCGCGGCGTGCGCCTACGCGGCATTCGCGGCGGGCGCGGTCCGCCTGCCCGACGAGGCGCGCCTCCAGGTGCTGCTCGCGCTCGTCGCCGTGGCCGCCGCCGGCATCTGGGTGGCGGGGCCGGTCGCGGTGAGCGCGCCGGCGGCGGCGTGGTGGGGCGCCGGCCTGCTGGCCGCGTTCGGGCTGTGGTGCGCGCTGAGCATCGGCTGGAGCGTCATGCCGGACCGCTCCTGGCAGGAGGCCAACCGGACGCTGGCGTACGCGCTCGTGATCGTGCTCGCGATCGTCGCCGGGTGTGCGACGAGCCGGGCGATCGAGCGCGTCGGGACCGGTTACGTGATCGTCGCCGCGGCCGTCGCGCTGTACGCGCTGGCGGGCAAGGTCGCTCCGGGTCTCGTGGACCATGCCGGGCAGGTGTCGCGCCTGCGCGCGCCGCTGGAGTACTGGAACGCGCTGGCGGCCGTCTGCTGCTGGGGCGTCCCGGTCGCCGTGCGCCTGGTCGCCGACACCTCCCGGCGGGCGCCGTGGCGGCTCGCCGCCCTGGCCGCCACGCTCGTGCTCGTCGTCGTGATCGGGCTGACCTACTCGCGCGGCGCGGTGCTCGCGCTCGCGGTCGCCGTCGCCGTGATGACCGCGCTGGGCGGTGCGCGGCTGCGCTCGCTGCTGGTGCTCGGCGCGGTCGCCGTCGCGGCCCTGCCGGTGCTCGGCGTGGCGTTCGGCAGCACGGCGCTGACGACGAACGGCGCCCCGCTGGCCCAGCGCATCCACGACGGCCGTGCGCTCGGGGGCGTGCTGATCGTCGCGCTGGCGCTGCTGCTCGCCGCGGGCTGGGGCGCGATGCGCCTCGAGCCGCGCGTGCTGGCGCGCTGGTCGCCGCGCGCGTCGCGGCGGACGTGGATCGCGGCCGGGGTGGCGGCCGGCGTCGCGTGCGTGCTCGCGCTCGGCGGGCTGGCCGCCTCCCAGCGCGGTCTCGGCGGCTCGGTCTCGCATGCCTGGCACTCGTTCACCGCGGTCCACGAGGACCGCCAATTCGATCCCCAGCGGCTGGTCTCCACGAACTCCGGCAACCGCTGGGTGTGGTGGCAGGAGGCGGCCGGGGCGTTCTCCGACCGCCCCCTGCAGGGCTGGGGCGCGGGCTCGTTCCCAGTGACGCACAAGCTCTACCGCACGAACGAGCTGCCGGTCTCCCAGCCCCACAACGTGCCGCTGCAGTTCCTGGCCGAGACCGGGCTGGTGGGAGCGCTGCTCGCGTTGTCCGGGATCGCCCTGCTGCTGTGGGCCGCGGTGGCACGCGTGCGCTCGCTGCCACCCGGCGCCGAGCGCGACATCGGCGCCGCGCTGGCCGCCGTGGCGATCGCCTGGGTCGTGCACGGCTGCTTCGACTGGGACTGGGACATCCCCGGCGTCAGCGTCCCGGCGCTGCTGTTCGCCGGCGTCCTCTGCGCCCGGCCCGGGGCGCAGCCGCGGGGCCGCCCGGCGTTCGCCGATCCCGAGCGCGAGCTCAGCCCCGGGCGCTGGCTGGCACTCGGCGGGACCGCCCTGGTGATGCTGGGCTTCGCGGTGTCGGCCGCCGTGCCCGCCTGGTCGGACGCCAAGGCCTCGGCGGCCCAGGAGGCGGCAGGGAGCCCCGGCGCGTCGCCCGCGCGCGTGGAGCAGGCC
>JAOPZW010000079.1 GCA_025963905.1 Solirubrobacterales bacterium
TCGGCATCGGGACCCTCGACGCGCCGGCCGTCGACGCGCACGACGTGGCCGGGGTTGCCGACGACCGTCGCGTGCGACGGGACGTCGGCGATGACCACGCTGTTGGCTCCGATCTTCGACCCGTGCCCGACCGTGATCGGTCCGAGGAGCTTCGCGCCGGAGCCGATCGTGACGTTGTCCTCGACGGTCGGATGGCGCTTGCCGGTCGCGAAGCCGGTGCCGCCGAGCGTGACGCCCTGGTAGAGGGTCACGTCTTCGCCCACCTCGGCCGTCTCGCCGATCACGACGCCGGTGCCGTGGTCGATGAACAGGCCGCGGCCGATCCGCGCCGACGGATGGATCTCGATCCCGGTGACGGCGCGCGTGACCATCGCGATCGTCCGCGGGACGATCGGGACGCCGGCCGCCTGCAGCGCGTGCGAGACGCGGTGAGCCAGGAGGGCGTGCACGCCGGGCCAGGCGGCCAGCACCTCGATCGAGCTGACCCCGCGGGCAGCGGGGTCGCGCTCGTGCACGGCGGCGACGTCGCGGCGGATCTCGCCGGCGACGCGTGCCAGGGTGCCGAGTCCGAACATGGACCTACGATAGCCGCGTGCGCCGCTTCCTCATCCTCCACGGGTGGCAAGGCTCCGGCCCGGAGCACTGGCAGAGCTGGCTGGCCCAGCGCCTGCGCGACCGCGGCGAGCACGTCAGCTATCCGATCCTGCCCGACCCCGACGAGCCGGACCCGGACCGCTGGGCGGCCGCGCTGCATGGCGAGCTCGCCGCGCTGGCCGCCGCCGGCGGGGGCGAGCGCGTCGTCCTGTGCCACTCGCTCGCCTGCGTCCTGTGGGCCCGCGAGGCCGCCCGCATCGAGCCTGCCCACCGGGTGGACCGCGTCGTGCTCGCGGCGCCGCCCGCTCCCGGCGTGGCCCCCGAGCTGGCGGCGTTCTTCCCGACCGGAGCCGATCGCGAGGGTCTCGCCGCCGCGGCCGGCGCCACCCGGCTCGTGTACGCCGATGACGACCCGTACTGCCCGGGCGGCGCGGACGCCGTCTGGGGCGTCCCGCTCGGCCTCACGGGCGAGGAGGTGCCCGGAGGCGGGCACCTCAACGCCGACGCGGGCTTCGGGCCATGGCCGGCGATGGAGGCATGGGCGCTGGCGAGCGCGCGACGCTCGCGGCGCAGCCTGCCTAGTTCAATCTAAGGATCGAAGCGTCCCGTCCGCCGGTGGCTGACCGCGGCCAACAGGCATCTCGCCACGGCGGGGTCGAACTGCGCGCCGGCGGCCTCGTTGATCCGCTTGCCGGCCTCGCGGGGCGAGAGCGCGCGGCGGTAGGCGCGGTCGCTGACCATCGCGTCGTAGGAGTCGGCGCACGCGACGATCCGCGCGCTCAGCGGAATCTCCTCGCCGGCCAGCCCGTCGGGGTAGCCCGAGCCGTCCCATGCCTCGTGGGTCGCGCGCACGGCGCTGCCGAGGTGCTCCAGGCGGGCCGTCCGGGCCAGAAGCTGCTCACCCTCGATCGTGTGGCGGCGCATGCGCGCGCGTTGAGCGGGGTCCAGGCTTCCCGGCCAGTCCAGCAGCGACGGCGGGATCGTAAGCTTGCCGACGTCATGCAGGACGGCCACCAGCTCGGCCTCGGTGGCATCGAGCGCGTCGAGGTGCATGCGGTCGGCGACCACGCGGGACAGGGCGGCCAGGCGGTGGCTGTGATCGGCGGTCGGCGCGTGATGCAGCCGCAGCTCGCGGGCGAGCACGGACACCACCTCGGACATCCAGGGGGCTTGCGCGAGCTGGATCGTCGTCTCCTGGCCGTCACGCACGGGGACCAGGATGCCCCCGCCGCCCGCCAATTGCACAGAAATACCGTTTATCGTCATCGCACGGACGACGAACGGCGTGGAACGGCCGGTGGACGGCGTGGTCCCGGAGCTCAGCCGCGGGCGTCGGGGGCGAAGAACGGCGCGGAGATGTAGCGCTCGCCGGAGTCCGGCAGCACCGTCACGATCCGCTTGCCCGCGGACTCCGGGCGCTTGGCGATCTCCATCGCAGCCCAAAGCGCCGCCCCGCCGGACATGCCGGCGAGGATCCCCTCGCGCGCAGCCAGGCGGTGGGCCGTGGCGATGGCGTCCTCGTCCGAGCAGGCGATGACCTCGTCGAGGATCGCGGTGTCGAGCACCGCGGGCACGAACCCTGCGCCGATGCCCTGGATCCGGTGGGGCGCGGGCGCGCCGCCCGACAGCACCGCCGAGTTGCGCGGCTCCACGGCCACGACGAGCGCGTTGGGGTTGCGCGCCTTGAGCGCTTGCCCGACCCCCGTGATCGTGCCGCCCGTGCCGACGCCGGCGACGAACACGTCGACCCTCCCGTCCAGGGCCTCCAGGATCTCCGGCCCGGTGCCCAGGCGGTGGGCCTCGGGGTTCGCAGGATTGGAGAACTGGTCGGGCAGGAAGACATCGCGGTCGCCGGCCATCGCGCGAGCCGCGTCGACGGCCTCGTTCATCCCGCCCAGCGACTCGACCATCTCGACCCGCGCCCCGTAGAGGCGCAGCAGCGCCTCACGCTCCCGGCTCATCCCCTGGGGCAGGAAGATCGCGAGCTCGTAGCCCTTTGCGGCACAGCAGAAGGCGAGCGCGATCCCCGTGTTGCCCGACGTCGCCTCCACGATCGTGGTCCGCCCGGGCTCGATGCGCCCTTCGCGCTCCGCCGTCTCGAGCATCGCGACGCCGATCCGGTCCTTCACGGAGCCGCCCGGGTTGAACGCCTCGAGCTTGCCGTAGAGCTCGACGTCGAGGTCGTCGGGCAGCATCCGGGTGATCCGCACCATCGGCGTGCGCCCGACGTGGTCGGAGATGTTGATCGGGATTGACGACATTGGCGGGCCAGGGTACCCCGCCCCACCTTCGCTCGCAGCTACGTCTCGGCCGCGTCGATCGGCGGCTCGCCGGCAACGTGATCGGAGAGCGTGAAGTCGGTGCTCTCGAGCACCGACGCCATCAGCGTCGAGAAGGCCAGTAGCTCACGGCGGTTGACGAGCTCCAGCGCATCCCACACGGCGTTGATCCCCGAGCGCTCCGACAGCCCGCACAACGCGTCCATCGCGGTCAAGGCGACTTCGGTGGAGCGCTTGCGGATGTGCGCCGGGGTGTCCTGCCGGAGCTCCAGCAGCCTCGCCCCGCGGATGAGGCCGGCGACCTCCTCGGGATCGAGGTTGACGCGGTCCGGGCGCGGGGCTTCAGGATCGCTCAAGGTGTCGCGAGGATACCTCGGCCGCTCACCGGTGACGCGCGTCCCAGATGGCGCGCTGCTCGCCGAGCGTCAACAGCCGCCACCGTTGGCCGTCGCGGTCCCAGACGGAGATGCGCACGTCGACGATGCTGTGGACGTCCCTGAGGAGCTCCACCGTCGCCCGGGCGTCGACGTCCTCGGCCAGGGTCTCGCGCGTCATGACGTCGATGACCTTGAAGCGCCGGGACACCCTCGGCGCCGGCGGCTCGGGGGCTCGCGGCCGGGGCTTCGGTGGGACGAAGATCCGCTCCGGCGTGCCGGTCCGCCGCGGGCGCTCGCGCTCGAGCGGGACCACGCTCGCGCCGGTGCCCTTCGTTCCCGTGTCCAGTACCCAGGTCTTGCCCATCGCCGCCTTCCCAGGATAGGAGCCGCGGCGACGAGGTCGGTCAGGCGCCGACCCGCCACAGCCGGATCGGCGCGCTGTGGACGACGGCGCCGTCGTGCACATACGCGATCCGCGCCACGCGGCGCAGGCCGCGGCGCACGGAGAAGCTGATCGCGCCGCTGTCGTCCAGGCGCGCGCGGCCCGCCGGCAGCCACGCGAAGCGCTCGCGCGAGTACAGCTCCAGCACGACCGTCTCCCCCGGCCGCACCGGGCGGGTGCGCACGGAGAGGACCACCAGCGAGCGGGTCCGGCGCGCCCTGACCGCCAGCTGCAGGCGGGGCGCCACGGGCACCGTCACCGCGGGGCTGGCGCCCGGCGCGCCGATGACGCGCCAGGCCGCCGTCGCATCCGCCGTCAGCGCGATGGTGAACGTCCCGTCGGGGCCCGCCGGCACCGCGGCGACATCGGCGAAGGGACCGTCGGCGGTCGCCGCGCGCTGCAGCGTCAGGGGCCCGCTCCCCACCGGGGCCCGGCCGTCCAGGGCGAAGCGATCGCCGGCGGTCGGTAGCGCGGCGGGCACCGAGAGCGCGATCGGCACCACGTCGATCTCACCCGTCATCGACGGGTGGATGGTGCACAGGTAGGGCCGGGCGCCGACCGTGTCGAAGGCGTGGTCGAAGCTCGCGCCCATGCCCAGCAGGCCGGAATCGAACTCGCCGTCGACAGCGACGAGGTTGTGCGTGTCGTGGTCGTTGTTGTGCCAGGTGACCGTGTCGCCGACGACCACCTGCACCCTGGACGGCAGGAAGTACCGGGCGGGAATGCCGACCGCCACGTCGGCGGCCGAGGCGGATGCGGCCGGGGCCAGGACGAGCGCACCCGTCAGCAGCACGGCCCCGCGGATCACGGCCGCACCCGATGCAGGCCGATCATCCCGCGGGCCATGTGACCCTCGACGTGGCAGGAGTAGAGCCACGTGCCCGGCGCATCCTCGGTCCAGCGCATCGCGGATCGCGCGGGCCGTCGGCGGTCATCCAGCTGTCGGCGTCGCCCCCTGAGAACCCCGGGACGTAGGCGCCGTCCGCCGACGGGCAGTAGGAGACCCCGTGGACGTGCATCGAGTGGGGCATCATCGGGTCGAAGTTCTTGAAGCGGACGACGATCCTGTCCCCGACGCGCGCACGCAGCAGCGGCGCCTGGATCCCGCGGTCGTCGTTCTGGGTCGGCGCGGCAGCATGTACGGTCGCGGCGTGTGGCGGGACTACGCACGGGGCCCCGCCACGCCGCCACGGAACGCCTACTTGACCTGGAGCTTGCCCTGCATCCAGGGGTGGATCGCGCACATGAAGTAGAGCGTCGTGCCCTTCTTCGCGGTGATCTTGAGCTTCGTGGTCGAGCTGGGTGCCAGGAACACCGAGTCACCGGCCTGGTCGATCCCGGTGGCGCCGACGTCGACCACGGGCTTGGTCGGCGGCGCGTCGCTGTGTGGGTCGGCGCCGTGCGCCGTTGCGAGGGTCTGGCAGACCTTGCACTGCTCGATCTGCTTCGTCGTCTTCGGCAGCTGGGACGCCTTGACGACGGAGAACGAGTGCGGGGCCGGGCCCTTGGCCTTCACCGTCAGGGTGCCGCCCGACTTGATCGTCACCGCACCCGGCGAGAAGCGCGAGAGGTCCTGCGCGTACTTGTTGATCACGTACTTCGTGCCGGCCGTGGCGGTGAGCGTGGCGCTGCTGCCGCCGGAGGCGCCAAGCGCCACCGCGGTCACCGCCACCGCGACGACGGCCGCGAGCGCCGTCATCAGGGACATGCGTCGGAACATGGACATCCTTTTGTAAGAGGACCGTAAGCGGCGAGGAACCTATGCGAATCCAATACGCCGAATCAAGGGGGGTTGTCCGCGCTCGAGGGTGCGGTGCCCGTACCGCTCTCGCTCGAGCGGACTCCGCGGCCCCTCCAGGTCGCTGTGTGCTGCCCTCGTCGGGACAGTGCCCGCCGGCCGCGTGATCGAGCGCGGCGAAGCGCGTGGGCGTCAGGCGATGGACGCGGGAACCGACGCGTCACGCAACGCTCCGGGGCGTGCCGGGCCACGCACGGGACTCCGCGCCGCCGGGGGGCTATCTGACCAGGAGCTTGCCCTGCATCCAGGGGTGGATCGCGCACATGAAGGAGAGCGTCCTGCCCTTCTTCGCGGTGATCTTGAGCTTCGTGGTCTTGTTCGGCGGCAGGAAGACCGAGTCACCGGCCCGGTCGATCCCGGCGGCGCCGACGTCGACCACCGGCTTGGTCGGGGGGGCGTTGCTCTTGGGGTCGACTCCGTGCTCGTTGGCCAGGGTCCGGCAGATCCGGCACGCTTCTATCTGCGTGGTCGTCTTCGGCAGCTGGTTGGCCCTGACGATCGAGAATGTGTGCGGTGAGCCGGCCTGGCTCTTCACCGTCAGGGTCCCGCCGGACCTGCTCGTCACCGTTCCCGGTGCGAAATGCGACGTGTTCTGCGCGTACTTGTTGATCACGTACCTCACGCCGGTCGTGGCCGTCAACGTGGCGCTGCTGCGGGCGGACGCGCCGAGCGCCATGGCGGTCACCGCCGCTGCGACGACCGCCGCGAACGCCCCCATCACGGACATGCGTCGGAACATGGGACATCCTTTGCGGGAGGACAGATGACGCGGCGACCAAGCTACGCCAGCGCGACGCGGCGAGGCAAGGCAGGTTGTCCGCGTCCCGGGCGCGGATGGCGGGACCCCGGGACGCGCCTTCTGCAAGTCTCCTCCGGTGTCGATCGAGTTCCTTCCGTGCGATGCAGGGCGGCCCCCGGCCTCCGAGCTGGTCGCGGCGACTCTGGCCGAGTACGACGAGACGTTCGCGTTCCGGGGCGAGGGTCCCTCCGCCACGCCGGCCGACTTCTCCCCGCCCGGGGGCGTCTACCTGGTCGGCATGCTGGACGGCGCGCCCGCGTGCGGCGGGGGTGTGAAGGCGCTGGGTGAGGGGATCGCCGAGATCAAGCGCATGTACGTGACGCCCGCGCACCGCCGGCGTGGCGTCGGGCGCGAGCTGCTGACCGCCCTGGAGGATGCGGCGCGAGATCTGGGCCACCGCGTCGTCCGGCTCGACACCACAGCCCACCCGCCCCACCTTCGGCGGATGTACCTCGCCGCCGGCTATCGCGAGATCGCCGACTACAACGGCAACCCCTACGCCGGGTTCTGGGGCGAGAAGCCGCTCGACGGGCGCACGTCGAGGGCGTAGGTCTGGCCGGCGGGGCCGACGCCAGGGGCCGGGGCGATCAGATGTAGTACATCGCCGCGCCCGTGTCGCGGGCGTCGCGCTCGACCTCGTCGGCGATCGTCGTCGCGGCGAGGATGTCGCGGGCGGCGGCTGCGGCCTCGGCGAAGATGTCGGTCGCGTCGCGGCCCAGGGGGCCGTCGAGGAGCTCGACGATCTCCAGGACCGTGATCTCATGCGGGGCGCGGGCGAACGTGTAGCCGCCCTTGACGCCGCGCTGGGAGCGCAGGATGCCCGCGCGGCGCAGGACCGCGAACAGCTGCTCGAGGAACTGCACGGGGATGTCGCGGCGCTTGGCCAGCTCGCCGATCGGCACCGGCCCGGCGTCGCCGCTGCGCCCGAGCTCGACGAGTGCCCGGAGCGCATACGGCGACTTCGTGGTGATCGACATCATCGGCCCGACGATCCTACGGAACGCGCCGGGCGGGGCGCTGCGGGCCCGGGGGACGCTTACAGCCAGCCACGCTCGGTGGCGATGAGGACCGCCTGGGCGCGGTCGACGGCGCCGAGCTTGCCGTAGATGTTGTGCAGGTGGGTGCGGACCGTGCTGGTCGACAGCTGCAGCTCGTGGGCGATCTGCTTGTAGACCTTGCCCTCGGCGAGGCGCTTGAGCACCTCCACCTCGCGGGTGGACAGCGGGCACGGGTCGATCTGGCGCGTGCGCCCGCCCACCGGGTAGGGCAGGTCGTACATCACGCTGCGCAGCTCGGTCGGCCCCAGGCCGATCGTGCGGGCGCTCTTGAGCAGCTCGGTCGGCGACACGGCACCGCCCTGGGCGTAGTGGGCGAGCATGTCGGCCAGGCGGACGAAGGCGGCCTCGCCGATCGCGTCGTCGGCGTGATGGCGCTCGATGACCGAGGCGACGGCCTTGGGCAGGCCCCAGCGGCGGGCGAGGACGCCGCCGACCAGCGCGTGGTCGACGCCGAGCTCGCGGCGCTCGCGGTGGATGCGCTCCTCGGGCGTGCGCGCCGTGCCGTGCACCTGGTTGGGATAGCCCGGGTAGGCGTGCATGAGGACGAGCTTGCCGATGTCGTGCAGCAGCGCGGTGACCATGAGGCGGTCGCGATGCTCGTAGCCGGCCTCGGTGGCGAGGCGGTCGGCCGCGCGCTGCGTCGCGACGCCGTGCAGGCGGAAGCGCTCGGGCGCGGCGTCCCATACGGACGAGCGCTCGAAGAAGTCGAAGGTCCGGGCGCGCGCGGCGAGGCCCTGGACGGCCTCGGGCGAGAGCAGCTCGACCGCTTCGACGACCGACTCGACGCGGCCCTTCGTCTTGCCCTCCACCTGGTTGGCCAGGCGCAGGACGGCGATCACCAGCGCGACGTCGGACTCCACCGCGGCGACGATGTCCCCGGCCGAGATGCGCTCGGCGGTGACCAGCCGCAGCAGGCGGTCGCGGGACTCGGCGAGCGCCGGGAACGCCTCGAGCGCCTCGAACGCCGCCGTCAGGCGACGGCCGTGGCCTTCGTTGTGGCGGCGCTGGGCACCGGCGGCCTCAGGATTGGCAGGGCGGATGGGGGCGACTGCGGCGGTTGCGGTGGGGCTCATGGACGCTCGGTTCGGGCCGGGAACGGGGGTCGGACCTTCCCCTTATCGGCAGCGATGGACGGATGATTGAGTCGCGTTTCCGGAGAGCCGAGCGCGGGCAGTCTGTCAGGCCGCGAGCGCGCGGTCGATGCGCTCGAGCGATGCGTCCCGGCCGAGGACCGCAAGCGTCTCGAAGATGCCCGGCGAGACCGTCGTTCCGGCCAGTGCGACGCGGACCGGCTGGAAGACCTCCCGGGGCTTGGCGCCGCGCGCCTCGACGACCGCTCGGAGCGCCGGTTCGACCTGCTCGACCGTGAACGGCTCGACCTCCGCCAGGGCGGCGCGGACGTCGGCCAGCGCGGCGCGCCCCTCTTCCCCCAGCCACTTCTCGCGGGCCGCCGGGTCGTCGGCGGGGCCGTCGAAGATGAAGCCCGCCAGCGGCCAGAAATCCGCCAGCGTCTGGACCTTCTCCTCGGAGATCGCGACGGCGTCGCGCAGCCCCTCGCGCCCGGTGTACGCCTCCAGGCGCCGGGTCAGCTCGTCGGTGTCGAGCTCGCGCATGTAGCGGCCGTTGAGCCAGCGTAGCTTCTGCTCGTCGAAGCGCGCCGGGTTCCTGGCCACCCGCTCGATGCGGAAGCGCTGGATGAGCTCGGGCGTGGAGATGATCGTCTCGTCGTCGGCGTCGCCCCAGCCGAGCAGCGCGAGGTAGTTGCGCACGGCCTCGGGCAGGTAGCCGGCGGCACGCAGCTCCTGTACCGACGCGGCGCCGTGGCGCTTGGAGAGCTTCTTGCCGTCGGGGCCGTGGAGGAGCGGCAGGTGGGCGTACACCGGCTGGGAAGCACCGAGCGCCTCGAGCACGAGCAGCTGCTTGGGCGTGTTGGACAGGTGGTCCTCGCCGCGGACCACGTGGGTGATCCCGGCATCGAGATCGTCGATGGCGACGGCGAAGTTGTAGAGCACGCTGCCGTCGGCGCGGGCGATCACCGGGTCGTCGATGTGGCGGTGGGCGAAGGTGGTGTCTCCGCGGATGAGGTCGTGGACCACGGTCTCACCCTCGTCGGGGACCCGCAGGCGCACGGCGCCCTCGTCCTCCGCGACGCCGCGGAAGCCCCGCTCGGCGCCGTGCTCGTCCTTGAACGCCTGGACGTCCTGTGCGGTGGCGTTCGAGCGGTACGCGTGGCCCTCCTCCAGCAGCCGCGCCAGGACGTCCTGGTGACGGTCGCTGCGCGAGACCTGGGAGATCGGCCCCTCGTCCCAGTCGAGCTCCAGCCACCGGAGCGCATCGATGATCTGCTCGACGTTCTCGGGGGTGGAACGCTCCCGGTCGGTATCTTCGATGCGCAGGACGAGCGTCCCGCCGGCGTGCCGCGCGAGGAGCCAGTTGTAGAGCGCCGTGCGCGCGCCGCCGATGTGCAGCGCGCCCGTCGGCGAAGGAGCGAAGCGAACCCTCATGAGCCAGGACACTACGAGATGCTGATCGGCGCCCATGTCTCCCCCGCGGGCGGCCCGGCCAAGGCCGTCGAGCGGGGGGTCGAGAGCGCGTGCGACGCCATCCAGATCTTCAACCAGAATCCGCGCGCCTGGAAGCCGACCGTCTACTCCGACGAGCAGGTGGCCGCGTTCCGCGAGGCGATGGCGCCCAGCCGCGTGGATTCGCTGCTCATCCACGCGGTCTACCTGCTCAACCCCGCCTCCGACGATCCCGAGATCCGCGAGAAGACGCTCGCCTCGCTGATCGCCTCGCTGCGGGCCGGCGACGCGCTGGGCGCCCACGCCGTCGTCCTGCATCCCGGCTCGGCGAAGGCCGGCGACGTCGGCGAGGCGATCGCCCGGGCGGGCGACGTCATCCGCGAGGCGCTCGCCGAGTCCGACCGCTGCGCATTGCACCTGGAGAACACCGCCGGCGCCGGCGGGACCCTCGGGCGCTCGTTCCACGAGCTGGCCGCGCTGTTCGAGGCCGCCGGTGGCGACGAGCGCCTGGGCCTGTGCCTCGACTCGTGCCATCTGCTGGCCTCGGGCTTCGACGTGCGCACGCCCGAGAGCCTGGGCCGCGTCCTCGACGAGTGCGTCGAGGTCGTCGGCCTCGAGCGACTCGGCTCGGTGCACCTCAACGACAGCCAGACCCCCCTGGGCTCGAACCGCGACCGCCACGCCCCGGTGGGGACGGGCGAGATCGGCGAGGACGGCTGTGCGGTGTTCCTCTCCGAGCCGCGCTTCCAAGGGCTTCCGTGCATCCTCGAGACGCCCCGAGCGGATCGCGGCGGCCCGACTGCCGAGGAGATCGAGGACACCCGGGGCCTGTTGGAGCGGGGCCTTGCCGCTCGCGGAGCGGCGGCGCGTTAGATACGGGTTAGGGCGCCACCGCGGTGGGTAGGGATCAGGGACCTCCGCCCCCGGTCCACCGGTCGCGCGGAAGAGACGCGACCCCCCGCCCCCGGTCCAGCGGTAGAGCGAGGGGCCGCTGGCGCGACCGTAGCGGGTCACCCCGCGGCGCGGGGGCTTTTTCGCTTTGCTACCTAGGCAGGCGAGTGGCCCCGGTCATGGGTCCCGCCGCGTTTCACAACCGAGACCACTAAGCGCGAAGCGCTGCCGGGCCCAGGATGTGCTCGAGCTCGGCGCGCAGGCTCTGGGTGGGCGCCACCCGGAATCCATCCCCCAGGCGCAGCATGCGCGAGCCCTCGGACGTCTCGATGTCCAGGACGACCTCGGACTCGCCCGCGTGGTTGCCGAAGACGTGCTTGAGCTCTTCGATGATCGAAGCCGGCAACCCCTTGGCGTCGAGGCGGACGTGCAGCGGCAGCGGGCCGCGGGGGGCGCGGGCGGCGGCCTCGCGGGCGGCCTCGACCTCCGCCGAGGACGGGCGGAACGGCTCGACGGTCTGCACCACCAGGCACGTCTTCTGGGCGTCCTTGTGGTCGATGCGACCGCGCACGAGGACCACCTCGTCGACGCCGAGCGCGCCCTCGTACTCGGCCAGCGCCTTGCCGAAGACGAGGATCTCGACCGAGCCCTCGAGATCGTCGAGGGTGGCGAACATCATCGGGTCGCCCTTCTTCGTGCGGATCTTCTTGGCCTGGGTGATGATCCCGCCCGCGGTGACCCAGTCGCCGTCCTTGCGCTTGGAGAGCTCGGCCAGCGTGTCGTCGACCTGCTCGCGCAGGGCGTCGCGGACCTCCTTGAGCGGGTGCGCGGAGATGAACAGCCCGATCGAGTCCTTCTCGATGGCCAGCAGCTCGGCCTGCTCGAACTCCTCCGGCGGGATCGGCGGATGCGAGGGCGCGAACGCCGTGGCCGCCGATGCGGTGGTGCTGTCGCCGAGGTCGAAGATGGAGCCCTGGCCGATCTGCGCGTCGAGCTGCTGCTTCTGCCCCGCCGCCTGGGCCTGCTCCAGCACGGCGAGCATGCCCTTGCGCGAGGCGCCGGTCGAGCCGAACGCGCCGCACTTGACGAGCGCCTCGATCGCCTTCTTGTTGACGGCCCGTGGGTCGATGCGCGCGCAGAAGTCCCACAGGGACTCGAACGGGCCGGTCTCGCGAGCCGCCTTGATGGCCTCGACGGCGGCATAGCCGACGCCCTTCACGGCGTCCAGCCCGAAGCGGATGTTGCCCTCCACGACGATGAACTCATGGTCGGAGAGGTTGACGTCCGGCGGCAGGATCTCGATGCCCATCTCGTCGCAGCGCGCGGCGAAGAACGGGACCTTGTCCTTGGTCGACATGACCGACGAGATCAGCGCGGCCATGTACTCGGCGGGGTAGTTGGCCTTCAGCCACGCCGTGCGGTAGGCGATGAGCGCGTAACAGGCGGCGTGGGACTTGTTAAAACTATAATCCGCGGACTTCTCGTTGGTCGTCCACAGCCAGTCGATGACCTGCGGGCTGGTGCCCGACGCCGCGCAGCCGCGGCGGAACTCGGGCTCGAGCTCGGCCATCGCGGCGCGGTTCTTCTTGCCGATCGCCTTGCGCAGGTCGTCCGCCTTGGCGCCCGAGAAGCCGGCGACGACCTTGGAGATCTGCATCGCCTGCTCCTGGTACAGGATCACCCCGTAGGTGGGACCGGTGATCGGCTCCAGGCGCTCGTCGGGGATCGAGACGGTGTTGCGGTCGCGCTTGCCGCGGGCGTAGTTGGGGATCTGGTCGATGGCGCCGGGCCGATACAGCGCGTTGAGCGCGACGAGGTCGTCGAACTCCGTCGGCTTGACCTTGCGCAGCGCCTCCTGCATGCCCTCCGACTCGAACTGGAAGACGCCGATCGAGTCGCCCCGGGCGAGCATCTCGTAGGTCGCGTCGTCGTCGAGGGGCAGCATCGTCATGTCAGGGCGATTGCCCGTCGACCGCTCGATGATGTCCAGCGCGTCCTCGATCACGTCGAGGTTGCGCAGGCCCAGGAAATCCATCTTCAGGAGCCCGAGCTCCTCGACGGGCTTCATCGAGTACTGCGTGACGGTCTTGTAGACGCGGTCGCCGTTCTCGTCGGTCATGTTGGAGTCGGCGAGCTGCAGCGGGATGATGTCGGTCAGCGGGCGGTCGGCGATGACCACCGCCGCGGCGTGGATCGAGGAGTTGCGGACGATGCCCTCGAGCCCGCGCGCCACGTCGACGATCTGCTTGGCCGTCGCGTCGGTGTCATAGGCGGCGCGCAGCGGCTGGCCGGGCTGCAGGCAGTCGTCGAACGACGGCGCGCGGCCCATGATCGGGTCGGGGATGAGCTTGGCGAGCCGGTCGCCCGCGCCGTAGTCGTGGCCGAGCACGCGTGCGGCGTCCCGGGTGGCCGCCCGCGGGAACATCTTGCCGAAGGTCACGATCTGGGCGACGGAGTCGCGCCCGTACTTCTCGGTCACGTAGCGCATGACGCGCTCGCGCCCGCGCACGGAGAAGTCGATGTCGATGTCCGGCATCGACACCCGCTCGGGGTTGAGGAAGCGCTCGAACAGCAGGTCGTAGCGCAGCGGGTCGACGTCGGTGATCGACAGGGTGTAGGCGACGATCGAGCCCGCCGCCGAGCCGCGGCCCGGGCCGACGGCGATCCCGTTGGACTTCGCCCAGTTGACGAAGTCCCACACGATCAGGAAGTAGGCGTTGAAGCCCATGCGGTCGATGACCTCGAGCTCCACGTCCATGCGCTCGACGGCGGCGGCGGGCGGCGGGGCGCCGTAGCGCAGCGCCAGGCCCTCCTGCACGCGCGCTCGCAGGTAGGCGCGCTCGTCCTCGCCCTCGGACAGGTAGCGCGGGATGAGCTGCTTGCCCAGCTCGATCTCGACGTCGCAGCGCTCGGCGATCTCAAGCGTCGTGGCCATCGCCTCCGGCCACTCAGAGAAGGCCGAGGCCATCTCGTCGTTGGTGCGCAGGTAGAACTCGTTGGTGTCGAAGGTCATCTTCGGCGCGGCGAGCGTGCTCTTCGTCTGCACGCACAGCAGCGCCGTGTGGTGGTTGTAGTCCTCGCGGCGCAGGTAGTGGACGTCGCCGGTGCCCACGAGCGGGCGGCCCATCTCACGGGCGATGCGCACGATGCCCTGGTTGGCCTTCTCCTGGTCGGCGATCCCGTTCTTCTGGACCTCGAAGTAGACGTTCTCGGCCCCGAAGACCTGCAACAGGTCGTCGGCGTGGGCTTGCGCCTCGGCGTCGCGCCCCTGGACCAGCCGCTGGCAGAACCGCGAGGCCAGGCAGCCCGTCAGCGCGATGACGCCCTCCGACCACTGCGCGATCTGGCCGAGGTCCACGTTCGGCTTGCCGCGGTGCAGGCCCTCGGTGAAGCCGGCCGACGAGAGGCGCACGAGGTTGCGATAGCCCGCGTCGTTCGCCGCGAGCAGCGTGAGGTGGTTGCGCTCGACCTTGCGCCCCGAGCCGGGCTGGGGGCGGTCGGCATGGTCGTCCACGAGATAGATCTCGCAGCCGACGATCGGCTTGATGCCGTGCTTCTTGGTCGCCTTGTGCAGCTCGATCGCGCCGTTCATCACGCCGTGGTCGGTGAGGCCCAGCGCGGGCTGGCCGAACGCCGCGGCACGCTCCGCCAGGGCGTCGATCTTGCAGGCGCCGTCCAGCAGCGAGTACTCGGAGTGGACGTGCAGGTGTGCGCAGGCCGGGGTGCTCACGGACCGATCAGGATAGGCGTCGCGCCGGACGGGCCGCGACCCCCGCGGGGCCGTTTCGCGCACGTTGCGGGGTCGGATCGGACCCCGCCCACCGCCGCGTTCCGCCGCTCAGTCGTGCCGGCCGCGAAGGCGGCGCAGGGCGCGGCGCAGGGGCCCGCGGGACGGCGGCGCGACGGGCACCGCGGCGGCCGGCTCGGCGGGCTCTGGCT